>SVQR01000174.1 GCA_015065225.1 Oscillospiraceae bacterium
TATCGTATCTGTCACCGCTGTCCTTCTCACTCTCATATGTGAATACAGACAGCATTTCGGGAACATTACCGCGTCTTCCGGAACGTCCGAGCCTCTGAAGAAAACTTGAAACAGTATTCGGTGTTCCAAGGCTTACCACTCTTTCAAGCTGACCTATGTCAATACCCAGCTCAAGTGTAGACGTCGCACAAACAACAGTATGCCTTGAAGGAGATTTCAACGCCTTTTCCGCATCGTGTCTCAGACTTGCGCTTATATTACCGTGATGTATGAAAACATCACCGTTATCATGCCTTTTTGCCGAGATATCTCTTAGCGAAGCCGTAATCTTCTCGGTCTCCTCACGGCTGTTTGAGAATACAAGGGAATTTTTCTTTTTCACCGAGTCATACACAAACTCATCCCTGGACTTCATATCCTCAAAATATTCGTAAAGAAGTGACACCTCAAGCTTTTCACCGTCAAATTTCGGACATACCGTATTTCTTCCGTTCACCCGTGACAGCATCCTGCAAGCAATATCCGTATTACCGACAGTCGCCGAAAGTCCCACAATACGGGGATTCACATTTGCCACTCTCATTATCCTTGAAAGCTGACAAAGCACCTGACCGCCTCTGTCCGTACCGAGAAGCGAATGAAGCTCATCCACAACTACAAATCTCAGCTCACCGAAGACCTTCTTCACAACGGCATCACCCGACATAAGAAGACTCTCCAGAGATTCGGGAGTAATCTGAAGTATCCCGGACGGATTTTCAATAAAGTCCTGCTTATTCCTTGAAGAAACATCACCATGCCTGTGAAAGACCTTTACCCCGCAGGACTTGCAAAGATATGTTATCCTTTCAAACTGATCGTTGATAAGAGCCTTCAGCGGAGCAATATAAAGAACGGAAACACCGCTCACCTTCAAATTGTATACTTTTGAAAGTATCGGAAAGAACGCCGCCTCCGTCTTTCCGGAGCTTGTACCGCAGGAAAGCAGAAGATTGTCCTTCGTATCAAATATAACCCGCACAGCCTCATCCTGAACGGGACGTAACCCCTTCCAACCGGAGGCGAAAACGTATTCTTTTATAAAATCCGCAAGTCTTGCCGAAGAATCCTGCATTCTGTACCTCCTTTCCCGATATCATCCGTTTTTAAAACACCATATCAAACATTCTCATAGCTCAAACTTTGAAAACGCCGAATCAAATTCATCCTTGCCTTCATCATTGTCCCCTTCGGTTGCCTTGCTCATCTCATTCTTCATAAGATCAGCAAAGGAAGCCTCCGGATTCTGCATAAGGATATTCAAAACGGAAAGATAGTCCCTTATTACCTCTCTGGGCGTAAGAAGGCTGTCCGCTCCCATCCTCTCACTGTATATCTTGAGAAACTCCAGCTTTTCCTCATCTGTCGTCTTAACACCGCTTCCGTAATAAAGATTATGCACCGTTTCGAGCTTTCCCACAAGTGCAAACAGCTCATCACCGGTAAGCCTTGAAAGCCTGATCACAGGCGTGATGTAATTCTTCAGCTTCTCGGAATCGGAGACACCGAAGCGTGAATCGGAAAGTCTTGAGCGCAGAGCCTCATAGCTGTAAAGCCCCCTGTTCTTATCCTCAAGGAATTCGGGCGTGCCGCCGAAATATATTCCGAGTCCCTCCGCTTTTCCCTGCATCGTGTCGTTGAACATAGAGAGTATCTTCTCGTAATTGTTTTCCCTTGAAACCCTGTTGGGTATCTTGTAGAGATTTACACACTCGTCAAGGTAAACTATAAGTCCCTTGTATCCGAGCTTCCTTACAAACAAAGCCATAAGCTTTATATAATCATACCAGTTCTCATCATTTATAACGGATGCAACAGAGAGCTCTGTCCTTGCCTCAAGCTTTGTGGAGTACTCACCTCGCAGCCACTTCAAAGAGGAAGCGAGCATAGCCTCATCCCCCTTTGAATAACCTTCATAATAGCTCCAGATGACCTTGGCAAAATCAAAACCGTTTACAAGTCCTTCAAGTTCGGAGCAGACCTTGAATATCTCCGCACGCACATACTTTGAAAACTCCTCCGAATCGGGATCACAGCCTTCCTCCACAGCCTTCGTACCGACACTTCCGAGCCATCTTGAAAGTATCCCCTGCAACGCACCGCCATCGGGTGAAGATTTGCAGGCAAGATTCTTTATAAGCTCACGGTAAGTGGCAAGTCCCTGATTGCGAGTGCCCGCAAGTCTTCTTTCGGGAGAAAGATCCGCACTTGCCGTAACAAAGCCCTCCGACAACGCATGATTCTCAATAAGCCTTAAAAGGAAGCTCTTGCCGCTTCCGTATCTTCCGACAATAAACTTCACCGCACACATTCCCTCTGCAATATCCTCAAGATCACGCAGAAGTGCCGCAAGCTCATCGTTTCTTCCGATGGCAATATATTCAAGTCCGCTTCTCGGAACGACACCCGCACCGATGGAGTTGAGAAGTATACCAAGTACTCTTTTTGAAATTCTTACATTGTTGTCAGCCATTTACAGTCCCTCCGTATCGTACATATCACGGAATATCTCCGTAAGCTCGTCGTTATAATCCTCTATAAAATATATATTTCTTCCGTCAGTTTCAACTATTATATCCCCAAAAGCATCCGAAGCCTTTTCATTGACGGAATCTGCATATCCTTGCAGCATACCGCCTCTTTTGCGGGCAAACGCCGAAGCATCCGCTTTGCACGCACAAAGGCACAGTATCATCTTTTCATCCTCGGAAAGAATTCCGTAAAGCTCCCGCCAGTCATCCGGTATATCATGAACAGCCAACGAATCCTTCAACGCATCTTCATCCGCTACACATTCCGCATGATCTCCGACATCAATACAGTTATCAGCATTACCCGCAGCACTTTCGCTTTCCTCACCGTTATAAGCCTTGTCAACATTGAAGCTTATATCATTTCCGCCGTAATCCCCTGCAAGCATATCTGCGAGCTTCCATGATTCAGCCTCAAGCCGTTTTGCCTTTGCAAGATCTATATTGAGATCCAACGGTTCATAGAGCACCTCAGGCTCTTTCTTCTTTTTCTCTCTTTCCTTCAGAGTCTTTTCCTTCGGTTTTCTTCCCACCTTTAACGGTGCAGGCAAAAAGCCTGGGATCGCTTCCCTTATTGTATCCGAAATATGCTTTCTGTACTCAGGTGCAAGAGTAAATCCGACGATCTTTGACCTTATCCCCAACCCCTGCCTCAAAAGATTATCGGTGTATCTTACACAGGAATCAACAAGCCCGAACAGCTCCGTACAATCAGCAAACGGAATGTACGTCACATAAAGCATCCTCTCACAGCCGCTTACACACGGAAGTCCGGGAAAAGCCTGCATCTTCACGGTCACGCTATCCGGCACAAACATACTTCTTCCGTTCTCCGAAAGCGCATATTCAAACACCGCAGGCATAACCGCATCCAAAGCCCTTACACATATTTCGCTGTTCTCCGCAAACACCGCGGATTTTGTAATATCATGTTCCGAGATCAACTTCATCATCTTCGGTAACTTCTCGCGGAACACCGCCCTTTCGCCTCTGAGGAAAGCATAGATCAGCTCTCCCACAGCAACATCCTTATCAAAAGGAGCTCCGCTTATCCCATATTCCGAAAATCTTACCAGCTCACTGCTGTGACCTGTAGAAAGATACAATCCGCAGATCCACGATGCAACAAAAGATTTGATTCTCAATCTCATCCTGCGGCAATATGCATATACCCTTACAAGAGCCTCCGATGCTCTTTCAAAATCACCGCCGCGGCAGATACATTCTTCAATGATATCCGCACAGTAAAAAGAAATAAAAGCATCATCATATTCGACTCCATCGGGGAACTTTCCGCTATAAAGTCCGTGTCCGAACTCACAAAGCCTTCTCTTATTTACATCCCGACCTTCAAAGGGTGCATACGCATACTTCCAGGAAGAGACCTCCACGTTCAAAACGGTACATCCGCCCGCAATAAATTCAATGTCCGACACGTTCCGATCTCCCCCTTCCGCAATATTTTTGGTAATATATAATTGTACCCCATGTTTTTCTTTTCGTCAAGTGATTTTTCGCAAAAACGTCAATATTTAATTATAAAGTAACAATTTGCGATAAAAATTCCCGGCAGAACAATATCTCAAAGTTCAACCGGGATATTCTCTAAAAAAACAATCAAATTGCCAACAGACAGCGTTCAACAAAGGCTTTCTCACGTTATAATGAATAAAGCACAATTCTAATATTACAGAATTTAAAAAATTAAGAAAGCGAAGTTTCCAACCACAATTCCGAATTTCAAATTCAGAATTTTAAATGTCCACCCTTTAAAATGTTTTCCGGAAGCTACCATATTACCGTTTCTCAGCCTTCCGAATTTTTTGCATCCCTGTATTCCTTGGGAGTCTTTCCGTAGAATTCCTTGAAATGCTTATAAAACAGCTTCCTGTCACTGTAACCTACCACAGAGATTATATCATCAACGGTACGCCCCTTGTCACAAAGAAGCTCCGCAGCCTTGTCCATGCGCTTTTCCTTGATATACGCCGAAAAGGTCTTGCCGTAATTCTTCTTCAAAAGCCGCCCGAAATAAGCAGGGTTATAAAAGCTCCTTGCCGCAATATCAGAAAGTGTGATTTTATCAAAACAGTTTTCCTCAATATACGCCGCGATATCCGCAGGAAGATCCACCATACCGCCTTCATCGGCGTTTGCCTTTTTTGAAAGATTGCGCAGAAGAAGTGAAAATATGACCTGCACATAACCCCTTAAAACACTGCGGTATCCTATCGTCTTTTCCGAAGCCTCGGATATCATGGCATTAACGGCAGTGTCCATCTGCTTCAGTTCCTTCCCGGAAAAGGATACGGACTGCCTTGTAAAATCATGCACCGAACCGAACTCTTCAAACAGCGATAATGCAAATATCTCCTCAATGTTCTCGGAGTTCACAAGCTCACGACTCAGAAACGCGGGACTTATAAGGATATTCACAAAATCAAACTCGGTGTCCGTCTCAAACCAATGGCTCTGACCGAAATTGATATACACAAGGTCCCCGTGCTTGACCTTGTATTCCATATCACCGATATACTGCGTTCCGCTGCCGGAAAGTATGTACACAAGCTCGACAAACTCATGCATATGCCGTATCCTGTCATGATTAATATCACAATGTCCCTTAAAAACGCTTATATCATCATTCGGAAGCTGTCTTTCTTTTTTGTATATATACACCTTTGGCTCCTTTTAATCCATACCGTACCGTCACAAAGAGGCGATATCAGCGATGAGCTTTTCCACATTATCCTCACTTGTCGCCCAGCTCGTACAGAATCTTACGGCAGTATTATCGTCATCAATCTTTTCGATCGGCAAAAATCCGTATTTTTCCGAAAGCTTCGCAATATCCTCATTTTTCAAGATCGGGAACTGCTGATTTGTCACCGAATCAAAGAAAAATCCGTATCCTTTAGCCGCAAATGCATCTCTTATCTTCATAGCAAGCCTGTTTGCCTTACCGCAGGCTCTTACATAAAGTCCATCACGAAACAGCTCGGAGAACTGTACACCTAAAAGTCTGCCCTTGGCAAGCATCGCA
>SVQR01000175.1 GCA_015065225.1 Oscillospiraceae bacterium
TTCAAGCGGTGCGGGATCAAGGAAATATTCGATGCAGTATGCGGTGTCCTCGATAAGATTATAAGAGTATCTTATGTCCGTCATAACAATGTCGCTTTTAGCATTCTTCAACTGCTGTGTGATACCTGCATCGTATATCTGATAAATATAGTTGTGATCACAGACAAAGTTTCTGCATCCACCGTATATTTCGATAGCATTGCCGTATCTTGAAAGTGTGTCGGTTCTGAACCATGATCCGCCTATAAAGCCGAATTCACAGTATCTCACCGTAAGACCGTTTACGGTACCCGAGCCAATGCCGTGTGCCGCACCGTATTTCAAGCAAAGATTATCAAAGGTAGTATCGTTTGCCGCCGAAATAATATTCTGTCTTCTTGCAATTTCTATGGAATTGAATATCTCACCGGGGTTTCCCATGTCACATCTGAGGTATACGTATCCCGTCTCTTCAAGAGGCTTTGGGATATCATGCCACATTGCAAGATCGACATCAAGGTTTTCGAGACCACCCTCCGGAAACTCGGGACGTCCCTTTATACGCTTCTGTGACCATGTCTTACCCTCGTCAAATACTATTATACCTACGTCATGTGTCTGAGGTATTGTTAGCCTGTATACATTCTTTACTTCCGTTTCCTCCCACAGAGAAGCATCGGCAAAATTCTGTAATGAGTTTGTCAGAACAGGCTTCTTTCCTTCACCGTAAGCGGAATAGATAACTCCTCTCTTTGATTTCAAAAGACCTCTGAAGGTCTCCCCTCTTTTAAAGAGTACCGCGTCACCGACACAGAGCGGAAGTTTTGATACAGCATCAAGTGTCTTTATTGGCGTTTCCGGTGAAAAACCGTCATTGTTATCGTCGCCTTTTTCCGAAACATAGTATATTGTGCCTATTGCTTCGCTGTAATCCGATTTTGATCCGACTATCTCGTTTTTAAGAGCCTGTGCTCTTTTTTCTATATCAGCCTTTATCTGTGCGGCTTTATCCTTATCCTTTACAAAAACATTTCCCATGGTATTTACTTCCTTAAAGTTTTTATTTTTCTATAACGAAGATGCTTCCATCTTCGCAAACAAGCTCTTCTATATCCTTTTCAAAGCTTTCATCGTAGTTTATCATTTTATAAATACGTTCGTCGGCATCCTTTGTGAAATCACCGTATTCACCGAAGGAGGCTTTTTCGTCACTGCCGGAAACATAAGTATTGTTCCACAGCTTCGGAAGATACTTGTGATGTGCCGCACCTATATGCAGCAACATATACTTTGATGTATCAAAGATATTGTCATGTATGGTGTAATTCATTGCCGGATTGTCGTGATTCCAGCCTTTGATATGGGCAGCTCTGCTTTTGTCCGGTCTCTGATCACCGAAGCCGTAGCCGCTGCGGCGAAGTATGTTACCGCACATCTCGACGTTCTTCATATATCTCTTGCCGAGTGCTTCGCCTTCTTCAAGTGCATTGGGATCGGCAAAAGTGAGGAAATACTCTATTGAATAAGTCGTGTCCTCAACAAGATTGCAGTTATACTTTATATCGCACATAAGAATATCGCCCTTGGGATTCTTGCATTGATGGGTAATACCCGCATCGTAAATCTGATATATGTAGTTATGATCGCAAATGTAATTTCTGCATCCGCCGTAGATCTCAATGGCGTTTCCATATCTTGAAAGTATGTCTGTTCTGAACCAGGAGCCGCCTATCCATCCGAATTCGCAGTATCTTACGGTAAGACCTTCCACCGTACCCGCACCTATGCCATGTGCTCCACCGTATTTGAATGCAATGTTATCGTAGGTGACATCCTTTGCACAGGAAGCAATATTCTTTCTTGTTGCGATCTCTATTGAGTCATATATTCTGCCGGGATTTCCCTTGTCACATCTGAGATATACATATCCCGTTTCTTCAAGAGGCTTTGGAATATCATGCCACATAGAGAGATCCACATCAAGGTTTTCAAGCCCTCCTTGCGGAAATTCGGGACGTCCCTTTATCCTCTTTTCACTCCAAGCCTCACCTTCATTGAACACTATAACTCCGACATCGTTTGTCAGCGGAATTGTCAGCTTATATACATTCTTGACCTCTGTTTCTTCCCAGATATCGGGATCTGCATAGTTACGAAGAGAATTTGTAATGACAGGCTTTTTGCCTTCGCCGTATGCGGAGTAAATCACCCCCTGCTTTCCTTTAAGTGTGCCTCTGAAGGTTTCTCCTCTTTTGAACAGTACAGCATCACCGGGAAGAAGATCAAGAGATGATGCTTTTTCCAATGTCTTCAAAGGCGTTTCGGGTGAAAGTCCTTCGTTGTTGTCGTCACCGTTTTCCGAAACGTAATATATATTTCCGTATGCTTCACTGTAGTCTGACTTTGAAGTAAGTATCTCATTTTTGAGTTCTTCGGCTTTTATGTCTATCTCTGCTTTTATCTTTGCGGCTTCCGTAACATCTTTTATTATCTTATTATTCATATCCGTTTTCCTTCCGGTAAAAGAAACGGGAGCTACTCCCATACTTAGAGAACAGCCCCCGCCGAGAGTTATTTTATTATGCCTTTACTGTGCTTTTTTCAGAACAAAAACCTTTGCATTCTTGTCCTTGCTGTTTGCTTCAACATACTTCTGAAGTGCAATTGCAGTTACCGCCGTACCGCCGTCTGTATTACCTATATTACCGAATTCTCCGCCTTCCTCAATGATATAGGTATTTCCGTCCATTGCAGGCATCCAAGCCGCAGCAAATGCACCAAGCTGGATAAGCTTATACTTTGATCTGTCGAAAATATTGTTATTCATAACAAAATTGTCTGCCGCATTGTATGTGTTCCAGCTCTTGATGCCAGCCGCCGCTGTCTTGTCGGGACGCTGGTCACCGAAGCCGTAGCCGGTATATCTTATAATGTTATCGGAAATTTCAAGTCCGAGATATGCATGTGTAATGCCGGCATTAGGCTCGTTAATGAAGTATTCCACAGGGTATGATGTGTATGTGATAACATTATTTGTGTAGTGGATGTCAGCCATTATACATTCCTTTTCGGGAGACTGTGTAAGCTGATGTGTTACACCTGCATCGTAGCAGTGATAAATATAGCAGTTATCTACAACATATCCGTCAACCGCACCATAGATTTCAACGGCATTACCGTATCTTGAAAGTGTGTCTGTTCTGAACCATGAACCACCTATAAAGCCGAATTCACAGTTTGTAACAACAAGATTCTTAACTCCGCCGGAGGAAACACCGTGCGCACCCGTATACTTGATACAAAGGTTGTCTATGGTTACATCATTAACGCTTACTCTGATGATATGTGCTCTGGGGTTAAGCTCGATGGAATTATAGAGTGCACCGGGATTGCCCTTGTCACTTCTTACATATACATAGCCGGTAGCATCCGTGGGTGCAGGAACATCGTGCCACATTGCAAGGTCGACGTCAAGATTTGCAAGTCCGCCGTCCTTGAATTCGGGTCTTCCCATTATGCGCTTTTCCGTCCATGCCTCGCCCTCGTTGAATACCACAAGACCTACGTCATGTGTGATGGGTGTCTTGAGCTTCCATACGTTAGCTACTTCCGTCTGTTCCCAGTTGTCCGCGCCTGCAAAGTTTGCGGGAGAAGCATAGATATTGGGCTTTGCACCCTCACCGAATGCAGTATATGTAACACCGGACTTCGCGATTATCTGCCCTCTGAATGTATCCCCTCTCTTGAAGTATACACCGTCACCTGCCTTTAAGGGAAGCATGTTTACTGCAGCAAGTGTCTTCTTGGGCTTTTCGGGGGAAAGACCGT
Source organism: Oscillospiraceae bacterium (assembly GCA_015065225.1). Classification (GTDB taxonomy): domain Bacteria; phylum Bacillota; class Clostridia; order Oscillospirales; family CAG-382; genus SIG622. The sequence goes on from SVQR01000175.1 coordinate 3,808, forward strand.
CGTTTGCATCGTCACCGTCTGCGGCAAAATAGTACTTTGTACCCTTTACCTCTACGGTTGTCTTTGTATTTCTTATTTCCGCAATTCTCTTATCTGTGAGAGCGTCAACTTCCTGTACCTTTGCAAGTGCTGCGGCATTGCTTTCTTCATCGTTTACATCTTGAAGTTCAAGCTTATAAAGCCATGTGTCTGTTTCGGCACCGACCTCGCGGCAAGCAAAATGCATTACGGATGCATCAATGATTGCAGGGAACGCCCAGTGGTCGGACTTAACATCGGTAAAGTAAAAGCCATATCCGAAGGATTCAAGATATTTCTTATCGGACTTTCTGCCGTATGCGTTGTTGATAACGGTTACAACCTCTTCTCTGGAGATTGTGTTGTCGGGCTTAAAGGAGAATGTTCCGTCTCCGTTGTCATAGCCGTTTACAAGTCCTGCCTTACCTGCCGCAGATATTACTTCCGCTCTTGCATGGTCTGCGGGAACGTCTGTAAATGTGCCGTTCTTGCCCGCATCGGAAAGCAAGCCCATGTTGTAAACAAGTTCAACGAATTCTGCTCTTGTGATTGCCTGATTGGGAGCGAATGTTCCGCTGTAGGATTTAAGAAGTCCCTTTGCTTCGCAATATGCAACATACTTTGCAAACCAGTCGTTGGCTGTAACATCGGTAAATGCGGATGTACCCGCAGGAACATTTGCGTCACCGCCTGCAACAAGTCTTGCAACAACGGTACAAGCCTGTGCTCTTGTCATGGTCTGTCCGAGACCGAAGGAGCCGTCCTCAAAGCCTGTGATATAGGGAAGCTCGACACGAGCCTTTACGGGCTTTTCCTTATGGAAGGTCATGGACTGGATGTATACTACATCGTCCTTTGTCACCTTATCGTTTGTAACACCGTTACCGTAAGGCTGGAGATGGAACTGCTGAAGTATATGATCCGCATCGGGATTTGTGAACTTGCCCTCAAAATTCGGGAACTCATAGAGAACCGTTGTCCACTCGTTTACTTTAAGCTCCATATTCTCGACAGGCTTAAATGCCATACCTGAGGTTGTGAACATACCGCTGTTTCTTGTCAGAGTAATGTGCGGTATTTTAACAACATCCGTAAGAGGCTTGGGACTTACATACTTATATGTAACGGTTGCATACTTGTACTCATCCACATCAACCTTTATCTTATTTGCAAGAGATAAATGCTCAAATCTCATTTCCTTAGGCTTTTCGTTTTCACGATATTCGGGAACGGGAGTAGCCTTGATAACATAAAAGCCGTCTTCTTCTACCGCTTCGCTGACGATAGCTCCTTGGGTTACGTCAACTATGCCGGAATGGATGCCTGTATAAAGGAAGCTCTTGGAGTTTGTCGAAGCTTCGGCGTTCTCACTCCATTCGGCGGTAACAACAAAATCCTCATCACCTGTTGCAGTAAATGTATCGCCGGGATTCATAAGTTTTCCTGCAACGTTCCAGCCTTTGAACTTAAAGCCTTCAAATGTCCAGGGACATTCGGGAAGCGTGTATGTTGCATCCTTTGCTACAGTTGCATCGGGAATAGCTTCACCCTCAATGCCGACACCGTTCTTTGCAAACTTTACGGTATATTCCGTTCTGGGATTGGGATTTGTCTTGTGGAATCCTATCTTACCGATGTAGATAACATCATCCTTTGTAAGACCGTGGGTGTAGCACCCTCAAAGGG
>SVQR01000176.1 GCA_015065225.1 Oscillospiraceae bacterium
TTCTGAAAAATGCAGGAATAGATAATTATGTGTTCATGCGTCCCATGGATCATGAAAAGTCACTAAAACCTTCCCTTTTTAAATGGAAAAGTACAGACGGCAGCTCTGTTGATACATTCAGAATACCTATAAGATACTGCATAGAATCGGGAACAATAAATCTTATCGGACAGATCAAAGATCGTGCAGAAAGCGAAAATACAGATTACATGGCTTTCTACGGTGTCGGAAACCACGGAGGCGGTCCGACAATAAAGCTGCTTGACGAGATACATAAGCTTGATATTGAAGGTATTGTGTTCTCAACACCGGATGAATACTTCAATGCTGTAAGATCATCATATAAGCCAACTGTCACAGATGAGCTTCAACATCATGCCAGAGGCTGTTACAGTGTTTGCAGTTTTATAAAGACGCAAAACAGGAAATGTGAACAAAATCTGCTTGCTGCGGAAAAACTCTGTGTCATGGCAAGCAAGCTCACCGATTACAAATACCCTGCCGAAAAGCTCCGCAAGGCATGGAAGAATCTGCTGTTCAACCACTTCCACGATATTTTGGGCGGATGTGCGATTAAGTCTGCTTACACAGATGCAGGTTATCTGTACGGTGAGATAATGAGCATTACCGAGCAGGAAATACACAAGGCACTTACGGCAATATCACTTAAAATTGACACGCTTGGAGATAATAAGTTGCCTTCATTTAAAGAGATCGGTCTCGGATGGGCTCTCTGGGAGCATGACGAGCTTGGTTCACCCATGATAGTATTCAATCCGCATCCATGGGAGGTTACCGCTACGATCGAAGCATACGCAAGCCTTAAAAAGGTAACAGACTCAGATGGAAATGAACATCCCATACAAATAACAAGGGGTGAAATGATCAATTTCGGATGCAGTTATATGACAGCGTTCAACGCAACTGTACCTGCATTTGGTTACGAAGTATTCAGATTGTACAGAAATATGGAAAGCGAAATACAATTTGAAAAGAAGCTCTTTATATCTGAGAACTGTCTTGAAAACGACAGAATAAAAGTCGATTTCAGTAAAGACACGGGAGATATTTGTTCTTTCCTTGACAAACAGAGCGGAGAAAATATCATTAATGAATCGTGCAATGCTGTACTTCTTGATGAGACGGCATATGATACATGGGCTCATGATACGGCTACCCTCGGAGAAGTATGCGGAACATTCGGCGATCCCGAATTCTGTATTCTTGAAGATGGAAATGTCAGAGCTACATTGAGAGTTACCGTAAAACACGGTAAATCGGTTATAAGAAGAGATTATACTATAATCCCCGAGAGCAATGTTCTGTCGGTAAAGGCAAGCGTAAACATATGCGAAAAGCACAGAGCATTGAAGTTTACATTCCCGATAAATGACGACTCTGTACTGTCACAGATTCCCTACGGTACAATCAAAAGACCTCTCGATACAGGAGAAGAACCATGCGGAATGTGGATCGCAAGCGGTAATCTTTGTGTTGCGAATGACTCAAAGTATGCTTATGACACAAAGGACAATACAATGCGTATGACAGTTCTGCGGACTGCGGTATATGCGGATCATTTCGGTCAGGAAAGACGTGATGAGTTTGCACAGTATATGGACATGGACACCCATGAATTTAAATACAGTATATTCCCGTTTGTATCTGTTGCTGATGCTGAAAGAAAGGCTTCCGAGCTGAATTTTGGGCTTCGTACTGTTATGGAAAGTTTCCACAAGGGTGACCTTCCGGAAAAAGCCGGATATATAAAAAATGAGAATGATAATATAATTATTACTGCTATAAAAAAGAACGAGGATTCAGACGATACCGTGATAAGACTATTCGAGGCTAAGGGCGAGAATACCAATGTAAAAATAGAATTTTTTGACAGCAAGATCGACATTAAGGCAGATCACGATCAAATAAAGACTTTAATTCTCAATGAAAATGAGATTAGGGAACTAAATATTTGCGAAATGTAGCAGAAAGGGCGTGCATCAATATAGATGTACGCCAGATCTTTTATATTATATTCCTCTGTCATACTTTTAAATCGAATAAAATTCGTAATGAAAGCTATTGAAAAAAGTATATGCATATGATATAATGACAAAAACATCGCAATATTACCGGAAGGAGAAACAGCATGGAAAACAAAGGTAACCTACATCTTTACTCCATTATGAGACTTGATGAGGAGCATATTGACGAATACTGCGAGGATATGCGCCTGCAATACGAAATGGGTGTTGCAAACTGCTTCCTTTTCAGTTGCACTCTTGTTCCCGAGGGGAATCCTCCGAAGGACAAGGCTACAGAGCTTTGTAACATATATGATAAGTACAAGGAAAAACTTGATGCCATGGGGATTCCCAGCGGCATTCTTGTTCAGGCTTCCATAGGTCACGGATGGGTGCTTTCAGAGATGTTCCCCTATCAGCAGCTTATCAACTTCAACAACGGCGAGGCAAAACGCACCGTATGTCCCACAGACGAGGGATTCAAGGAATATATACGTCATTGTTTTACGGTTATTGCACAGCACAAGCCTCATCACATCATGCTTGATGACGATTTCAGGCTTATGTTCAGAGAGGGAAACGGATGTGCTTGCCCCGAACATATGAGAAGATTCAACCAAGCGGCAGGTACATCATTTACAAGAGAAGAACTCTGGGAAAAGGTTACTGTGGAAAACCCCGATAAAGATAGATATACAAAGCTCATGGCAGATATTCAGATAGAATCGCTCTATGAGACCGCAAGGATCATGCGTGAGGCTGTTGATGCTGTCGATCCGACTATTCCCGGATCTTTCTGCTGCGTCGGTAACGAAGTTGAAGGTGCTGTTGAGATCGCAAAGATCATGGCGGGTAAAAACAATCCCGTAGTCATCAGGATCAACAATGGCAATTATACCGCTAAAATGATAAGAGACTTCCCGAGACACTTCCACAGAGCTGCACATCAGATCGCAAAGCTCCGTGATCATGTTGATGTTATCCTTGCGGAAACGGACACCTGTCCTCAGAACAGATACAGCACAGGTGCAATGTCACTTCATACGCACTTTACGGGAACAATTCTTGAAGGTGCGGCAGGTGCAAAGCACTGGATAACAAGGCTCGCATCCTTTGAACCAATGAGCGGTAAGGCATACAGGAAAGTACTCGGTGCTAACAGAGGCTTTTATGAAGCTCTTGCGGATATTGTTCCGACGCTTAAATGGAGAGGCTTCAGAATACCTGTCACAAATGTTCCGAAATACGAATTCGGTGTTTCTGACAATTACAGTCCGAATGAAGGCTGGGGAACCTGCGTAATTGAAAGACTCGGTCTTCCCATGTACTTTGATGCCGGTTACGGTGGTATTGCTTGTCTTAACTCAAATATTGATGCAAGATACAGTGACGACGAGATAAAGGAGATCCTTTCACATCCCGTTTTCCTCGCCTCCGATACCGCAAAAAATCTTATTGACAGAGGCTTCGAAAAATATATCGGAGTTGGCATCCGTGAATGGACCGGCAAGGGAATTTCAGGTGAATTATTCCTTAACGGCACAGAAAAGGGTAACAACACGAAAACACAGAATAAGGTTAAAGAGATCGTTCCGCTCTCAAAGGCTGTCGAGATCGATTCTGTAACATACCACGCTGTCGGTAAAGCTCCGAAGGAATCTCTCTTCCCTGCCGTTACAATATTCAAAAACGAGCTTGGCGGTACTGTATTTACATTCTGCGGCACTCCACTCGGACAGTTTAATCTTGTCGAAGCATTCTCCTTCCTCAACTGGTCAAGAAAGCAGCAGCTTACAAGGCTTATGAAGAAGGTCGGTGAAGCTCCCATATACTTCCCCGGTGACGAGGAAATGTATATGAGAGTCGCTGATATGCCTGACGGAGGTATGTTCTGTTCGCTTATAAATGTGAGTACAGATCCCATTGATGAGATAGAACTTGTCTGTGAGAAGAAGCTTTCAAAAGTAGAGATGCTTACAAAGACAGGCGAAAGATGTGCTATTGACTTTGAACAGAACGGTGAGGAGCTTACCATTATGACCGAGTGTAATCCCCTGACTCCCGTTATTTTGTTCCTTTATTAAAATTCTGTTCCTTTATTAAAACAAAAATATACGGCGGTTTGGGTTTGTTACTCCTTACCGCCGTTTTTATTTTTAGTATTCCGTTCTGTCTATTACTTCCTGCTGAAGTGTGGGGGGGAGTCTTGTGAAATAGTCGCTGTAGCCGCCTATACGGACAATGAGGTCGGGGTATTTTTCGGGATTCTTCACCGCATCGCGAAGGGTTTCACGGTCAACCGCATTTACCTGCATCTCAAGACCGCCTCTTTCCATAAAGGTGCGGAGAACGGATATAAAATTGCGGGCTTTATCTCCGCATAGGTTATCCTTGCCGAATTTTATATTGACAACCATACCGCCGAGAAATTCGCTCTGATTCCACGAGGTAAGGGATTTCACCATTGCGGTGGGGCCGTTTACATCTCTGCCCTGAACCGGTCCGCATCCGTCGGAATAGGAGTATCCGCCCGGTCTTCCGTCGAAGGTTGCTCCCATTTTTGAGCCGCTTGTGGCGTGGTTTATATAGGAGAAGGTTCCGGGCATCATTATGCTTCCCATGGGAAGTTTTTCCGATTTCATAACCGACATAATTATCTGTGATACTCTCCCCGCAAGGCTGTCAACAAGCTCGTTGTCGTTGCCGTAGTGGGGAACCCTTTTGATTATATATTGACGAAGCTCCTCGCTGTCCTTGAAGTCATGCTCCGCTATTCCGATAAAATCCTCACCCGAAAGGGCTTTGTCGTCAAGAACAAGGGATTTATAGGCATAGAGAGAATCCACCATTGTTGAAAAGCCTATAAAAATCGGCTGAATGAAGGTGTACCTTTCCCCACCCTCATATATGCTTTTTCCTTTGGCAATACAGTCATCAATGAATGCACATACACGCATGGGACCGTTACCGGTCCTTGAGGCTTCAAGCATACGGAGGCTGTATTTATGGGCGTGGCTTCTTGCCGCTTTTAAGAGCATTTCCGCAAAGATATCAAGGATTTTGTTTACATCCGTTGCATCGGGATTTTCCTTGACGGCGTTCCAAAGAAGCCTCGGAAGGTCTATCTGGAATGCTGTGGTATAGCCCTTGGATTTACCTGCGATTGTCATTTCGGCACAGGTGGAATGGACAAAGTCCACGGCGTCCTCGAAGGGGCAATTATAGTTTTGGGTAAAGGAATCGACTATTGCCTCGTCGTTGTAAAATGCGGGATGGGTTGTGCCTCTTGAAAGGATTTCGGAGGCGTACATAAGGATGTCGTCGCTTGTCTTTTTGTTTACCGCAAGAGCTCCGTTTGGATCGGGAAGCTTTATGTGGTCGAGTGCTGTGAGGAACATATATGTGAGGTCGTTTTCCACAAGGCTTCCGTCCGCGTTTCGTCCGCCGACGATAAATCCGCAGGCGGCTCTTGTAAATACT
>SVQR01000177.1 GCA_015065225.1 Oscillospiraceae bacterium
ATCAGCCTTGGCGTGGAGACCGGTCTCCACGCCAAGGCTGATATCGACGAAGAAAACAGATACATCGTTCACTTCCCCGAAGACAACACGATCATGTCCGTTAACTCCGGTTACGGCGGAAACGTTCTTCTCGGTAAGAAGTGCTTCGCTCTCAGAATCGCTTCCTATCTCGGTAAGCACGAGAGCTGGTTCGCAGAGCATATGCTCATCCTCGGTGTTGAATTCCCCAACGGCGAGATCAAGTATATCTCCGCTGCATTCCCCTCCGCTTGCGGTAAGACAAACCTCGCTATGCTCATTCCTCCGGCTATCTATAAGGAAAAGGGCTACAAGGTATGGTGCGTAGGTGACGATATTGCATGGATCAGAATAGGTAAGGACGGCAGACTCTGGGCTGTTAACCCCGAAAACGGATTCTTCGGTGTTGCTCCCGGTACAAACGAAAAGTCCAACCCCAATGCTCTCCATACAACAATGAGAGATACCATCTTCACAAACGTTGTTCATAACCTCGATGACAACACAGTTTGGTGGGAAGGTCTTGATAACAATCCCCCCACAAATGCCATCGACTGGAAGGGCAACAAGTGGGATTGCACAAAGTACGACAAGAAGGACAAGTCCACTTGCGGTGCTCACCCCAACTCCAGATTTACAGCTCTTGCAAAGAACTGTCCCTGCGTATCTGCTGAGTTTGACAGCATGACAGGTGTTCCGCTCTCCGCTATCGTATTCGGCGGAAGAAGAGCTAAGACCGCTCCCCTCGTATATCAGTCAAGAGATTGGCAGCACGGTACATTCGTTGGTTCCATCATGGCTTCCGAAACAACAGCAGCTGCTACAGGTGCAGTAGGTGTAGTTAGACGTGACCCGATGGCAATGAGACCTTTCTGCGGTTACAACATGGGTGACTACTTCGCACACTGGCTCGAGATGGGCAAGAAGATCCCCAACGCTCCCAAGATATTCCACGTTAACTGGTTCAGAACAGACGACGAAGGCAACTTCATCTGGCCCGGATTCGGTGACAACCTCAGAGTACTCGACTGGATCCTTAAGAGATGCGAAGGCACTGTTGACGCAGTTGAAACAGCTATCGGTTTTGTTCCGAAGGCAGATGATATCAACATCGAAGGTCTCGATATAGACAAGGCTACCATCGAAGAGCTTCTCAGAGTTGACAATGCATCCTGGCTGGAAGACGTTGACAACATCAAGGAATTCTATGCTACCATCGATTCTGTCGGCGGCAGAATGCCTAAGGAGCTCTACGAAGAACTTGATAAGCTTGTTGCTAACCTTTCCAAGTAATTCAATAACTGAATTTATATTAAGATGTCGGATTTCGGTCCGGCATCTTTTTTTGCGGTTTTGACCGGAGAAAATAAAACGACGGAACAAGTTCTGCTCATTCCGTCGTAAGTATTCAATTTGTATAGGTTTTTCGGCGTGCCCTATCAATATCCAAGCTCGTCAACGAAGATGTAAGTGGAATTCGTCTCCGTATTTGTCTCCGCTATATTCTTCGCTACATCCTCATCGTATCTGTAATCCTTGCCGCATCTTGTGACGTACTTGCCGCCCTTTACCTGCACAAAGAGGTTGTCATAGTACTGTGCTTTTGAACCACCGTCGTTTGACGCCTGAACTATCTTTTCGCGGCTTCTGTCAAAAATGTTGTTTGTTACGGTGTAGTCGGTGGTATTATCCATAATGCCGCCGTTTCTGATAAGGGCGGTTACTCCTTCGTCCGGTCTTGCATCGTGACCGAAGCCGCCGCCGCGACGAAGAATGTTGTTCTCAACGTGTGTTGACTTGAAGTATCTGTCAAAGGTCTCACCTGCTGGAGCATTTCCGTAGAATATCTCAACAGCATACACGCAGTCGGTGATGACGTTGTTGGTGTAGTTGTTGTTTTCACAGGCGATGTCGCATTTTGACGGTCCCTGATGTGTAACGCCCGCATCGTATGCCTGCCATATATAGCAGTTGTCTACCGTGTAGTTTCTCGCTTCACCGTAGATCTCGACAGCATTGCCGAAGGGTGTCGGCCAGCTTCTTGTGCCGTAACCTCGGATGGGACACTGGATAGTACCGCCGATCCACTTTATTTCACAGTTCGTGACAAGAAGCCCGTCACGTTTGCCGGAGGCTATTCCGTGTACGCCTGCATGAGCGATACAAAGGTTGTCTATATGTATACCGTCACCGCCTATCCTGATACCGGACATCTTCTTGTTCATTTCTATATCCGAATATATCTCACCGGGGTTGCCCGCGTTGCATCTCAGATAGAGCTTTCCTGTCTTTTCCTCACCTTGTGAATTCTGTGATGAATGCCAGAAGGACATATCGTCAACAAGATCATGATAGTCATGGAACTCTCTCTTTGCTCTGAAGTCCAGCCATCTTCCATCCTCTTCGTTTGACTGATATACCTTTCTTGCATATGTTCTGTCGTCAAATATTATCGCACCGATGTCAATGTCATAAACCTCGGCATATTCCCATACACCTTCAACATCGGTCTTTTTCCAAAGTTCGGGAGAAGCGGAATTTTTGTCCCATACATATATCATAGGCTTTTCGCCCTCACCGTATGCGGAATATGTAACACCTGCTGCTGTCTGTACACTGCCTCTGAACAGATCTCCCCTTCTGAAGAATACGGCATCACCTGCCTTGAGGATGCCTTCAGATGCCGCATTAACCTTCGCAATCGACTGCCAGGGAGTCTGCGGTGTCTTGCCGTCGTTGTCATCACATCCTTCGACGGATACATAATAGCTCTGACCTTTGACTTCTATCTCGGTCTTTGTTGCTCTGATCTCCGCTATTCTTTCGTTTGTCAGAGCCTCTATCTTGTCCTGAAGCTCTGCTGCACTCATGCTTTCGGCTGCCGCCTTGAGTGCTTTTATTCTTGCTTCTGCTGTGTTGTTCATGATGAAGTCCTTTCTTTCGGGGATATCCCCATTTTTTTATTCGTTATCGCACTGCGAAGGGAAAGACGCTTTCGTCATCGCCAGCACATCCGTATCCGGAATATATATCGACGCAGGAAAAGCGTATCGTGCACAGAAGGACTTTGCCCTGCCATATGCGACATAGCATATCCCGTGCAGTACCGCGTTTTCATAATCATAGGAGCCCACATCCACGGATAAAGGAGCTGCGTTTTTGCTGCTCGTACTCTTTTCGCCGAAAATCAATCTGTACACAGGAGCAGAGTTCTGCTTTTTCTCAACGATCTTATCGGTGAGAGTACATATCTTCACTTTGATATCGGAGGGAGAGAAAAATACTCTGCGGAATTTTCTTTTCCTTTTGAAACGGCGAACGGATATTACCGCCCACGCCGATGAAGCTATCATTATTATTATGCCGATGACGCGAAACAGCAGTATGCCCGTAACAAACATTCCGATACTGTAAAACAGTTGAAAGTTGAATTGCGGATGGGCGATAAGGGCTATCTCATCCAGCTGTGCCAGGGCAAGGTCAAGAGAGAGGGTGAATTTATGCATCTGTTCCTCCGTGAGACGTTGAATTACAAACAGTTCCGGCAATCGGCGATCCCGAAAAAACGGCAAATATCGTATGATGTGCTTACGCTTCGGAAAATGCAACACTTATTTACGCTTCTATTATACAATCAAATGACAGGATGTGGAAAAAATATCTGTAACCATTTTGTAAAATCCGATGAAACAGACATACATTTGCATTTTGTATACAAGTATCATGTCAAAATAACCTAATTCCACGGATCTAAGGTGTTTTTAAGTGACGCACCGCATAAATTTCTAACGAATGTTTAATAATAAGACGGTAAAATGTGAAAATCAAAAAAAACACTTGACAAATTGAAAATAATGGTGTAAAATTATAAAGTCGTATTGTGTGCAGTTTTGATGTTGTGTCTGCACTCATAACGAAATTATTATTCAAAGAAGGAGGTACGACAATGCCGACACTTAACCAGCTCGTCAGAAACGGACGCGCGCAGGTAACTTACAAGTCTAAGTCTCCCGCTCTTCAGAAGGGTCTCAACTCTATCAAGAAGGTCGCTACAGACACAAGCTCTCCCCAGAAGAGAGGCGTTTGTACAAAGGTTGCTACAAAGACACCTAAGAAGCCTAACTCCGCTATCAGAAAGATCGCCAGAGTAAGACTTACAAACGGTATCGAAGTTACCGCATACATCCCCGGCATCGGTCACAATCTTCAGGAGCACTCCGTTGTTCTTGTAAGAGGCGGAAGAGTTAAAGACCTTCCGGGTGTACGTTACCACATCGTAAGAGGTACACTTGATACTCAGGGTGTTGCAAAGCGTAACCAGTCCCGTTCTAAGTACGGTGCAAAGAAGGAAAAGAAGAAATAAGTCTTCTTAAACATTGATTCTTTGCTTATCTCACAAAAGTGAGAAGAGTTTGTACTAAGGCATATCGTATCTTTATTATATTATTGAAGGTACAGTCCTTGGTGCTGACGAAAATGCAGTCCGAAAGTTGATTATCGGACAATAGGTATTTATTCGAGTACCTGTGAATTCATTTTTTTATGAAGGAGGGAAGTATAGTGCCGAGAAGAGGTTCTGTACCGAAGAGAGACGTACTCCCGGATCCTATGTACAATTCCAAGCTCGTAACAAAGCTTATCAACAACATCATGTACGACGGAAAAAAGGGTGTAGCTCAGAAAATAGTTTATGACGCATTCGCAATCATCGAAGCTAAGGGCGAACAGCCCCTCGATGCATTCCAGAAGGCTCTTGAAAACATCATGCCTGTGCTTGAAGTAAAGGCTCGCAGAGTCGGTGGTTCAACATATCAGGTTCCGATCGAAGTAAGACCCGAAAGAAGACAGACTCTCGGTCTCCGCTGGCTCACAACATATAGTAGATCCAGAGGAGAAAAGACAATGGCTGAAAGACTCGCAGGCGAGATCCTTGATGCTATCGCAGGCGTAGGTTCTGCTGTCAAGAAGAGAGAAGACACACACAAGATGGCGGAAGCAAACAAGGCGTTCGCACACTACAGATATTAATTTATATAGGAGTTTCAAATGCCGAGACAAGTTTCACTTGAGCTTACCAGAAATATTGGTATCATGGCTCATATCGATGCCGGTAAGACTACAACAACAGAACGTATTCTTTATTACACCGGTAAAACACACAAAATGGGTGAGACGCACGAAGGCGGAGCAACAATGGACTGGATGGAGCAGGAACAGGAGAGAGGTATCACAATTACCTCCGCTGCTACAACTTGCTTCTGGAACGGTGCTCAGGGTCAGTACCCCAAGCACAGAATCAACATCATTGACACCCCCGGTCACGTTGACTTCACTGTTGAAGTTCAGCGTTCACTGAAGGTTCTTGACGGATCCATCACAGTTCTTTGCGCTAAGGGCGGCGTTGAACCCCAGTCCGAAACAGTATGGCGTCAGGCTGACGAATACAAGGTTCCGAGAATG
>SVQR01000178.1 GCA_015065225.1 Oscillospiraceae bacterium
TATATCAACACTTATGCTGTCATATTCTGTTGTAACTCTGTAATCCCATATATGATTTTTTCCGAGTTTCAGAAGGTATACATCCCTGAAAATACCGTTTGCGAGAAGCATATCCTGATTTTCAAGATAGGTCGCATCGGAATAGGTAAATACTTTTACAGCAAGTACATTTCTGCCTTTTTTTACAAATTCCGTAACATCAAATTCGGTCGGAATTCGGCTCCCCTTTGAGAAGCCTGCAAATTCACCGTTCACATATACAAAGAACGCATTATCAACGCCGCAGAAATGAAGTATGGATCTTTCGGAAGGCTCGTCAATGGTAAATTCACGTCTGTAATAACCTACGGGATTCTCTTTTCTGACATAGGGCGGATCAAAGGGTATCGGATAGCAGGTGTTGGGATAATCACACTTGCCGTAGCCCCTGTACTGCCACATTGAGGGAACATCTATTGTATCCCATTCGGAATCGTTGTAGTTCTCGGCATAAAAATCGTCGAGATTGTCGTATGGCTGATATGAAAACCTGTAATCTCCGCAAAGGGGCATGAGAAATTCCGATTCTTCCTTGTTTTTAAAGTATACTCCCGCTTTCTTTGCAGGTATGAGATTAACTCTTGCCGGAAGTCTTTTGAGATTCGTACAGCCGGGATTCTCAATGAGATTTTCAAGACTGTCCTGTATAAGTGTCACCTTTCCGTTGTCAAAGGTGTTTTTATCAAATATCATAGTGCTTTCCTTTTATATCTCACCGCCCCGAAAAACTATTCCGAGGCGGTATTTGTGTTTTTGTTATACTTTGATGTGCTTCAAGGCTGCACATAGTATATAATCGCTGTCTTGTCCTTCAGTATCTCACTTATATAGTAGTCGGTGAGATAGTTCATATCGTAGTCCACACCTCTGCCGGTGCCGAAGTTTGCGACAATACCCTTGTTGTACTGAATATAAGTGTTGCCCTCCATCCTCGGCAGATACTTGTCCTGTTCGGCATTTATCTTTACAAGGAACCAGGTGCTTCTGTCAAAGATGTTGTTTCTGATAACAAAGTTATCGAATTTGTTGGGGCTTCCGCCCTTGATAGCACCCTCGACCATTCCATCCGGTCTCTGCTTTCCGAAGCCTTCGCCGGAGAATCTTATGATGTTGCCATCAATAAGGATGTTTTTACCCTCTCTTCTTTCGTTGCCCGTGTCACCGACGTTCAGGAAGTATTCGATACCGTAGATACAGTATTCAATAAGGTTATTGCTGTAGGTTACGTTATCCATTATCGTGTCTTCCTTGCCGCCTGCCGATCTCTGATGTGTTACACCTGCGTCATAGCACTGGTATACATAGCAGTTGTCAATAACATAGTTATCGCATCCGCCGTATACCTCAACACCGTTTCCGCATCTTGTTACCATGCCTTCGCCGGTAAGACCGTACTGCTGGATGACACCGCCCTGCCAGCCTATCTCGCAGTTTGTTACCTTGAGATTCTTTATCTGCTTTATGTCGGAAACAACCGTTGCATCGTATGCGTGGATACCATAGCCTGCGTACATAAGGCAGAGATTATCAATCGTTACATCACTGCTTGAACCAAGCTCAATGTTGTTAAGTCTTACACAGAACTCCATGGAGTCAAAGACCTTGCCGGGATTTCCCGCATCACATCTGAGATACAGCTTGCCGTAAAGATTGCTTACAAAATTGCCGTTCGGAATGACATGGCTGAATATCATCAGATCTTCCGTCAGATGCTGCTTTAGGTCAAATTCAACCGCAGTATTGTTTCTCTGCACAAATGTACCCTTTATGTAGCTGGGAATAGCCTTTGTGGTATACTTTTCGCCGTCATTGAATACAATCGTTCCGACATCAAGCATATCCTTGTTGTATACCCAGATTTTCATACCTGTGGCTGCATCCTCGTGGTAAAGTGTCCAGTTGGCTTCCACCGCACCGTTTTCCGGTGAACCGTACAGCTTAGGCTTGTCACCGCTTCCGTATGCGGAGTATGTAATGCCCGGCTTACCCATGAGCTGTACACCTCTCCAGATGTCGCCTCTTTCAAAGAATACACCGTCACCTGAAACAAGTGCCGCACTGTTTACCTTTTCGATAGTCTTCCATGCGGTTTCCGGAGACATACCGTCATTTGCATCGTTGCCGTTATCGGATACATAGTACTTTGTACCGGTAACACTTACCGCAGTTTCCGTTCCGCGTATCTTTGCTCTCATATCATCAGACTTTTTGTCAAGCTCTGCAAGATATGCATTTGTTGCGTTGTAATCTGCCTTGCTTGCATTTGCGAGAAGATCCTCAACTTTTGTAAGAGAGCCTATCCAATTTCCGTTTGCCATACTGCAGTTTGTGAGCGATGCCTGTGCGATCTCCGCATATGCCCAGTGGGACTTATCTACATCGGGGAACAGCATGGGAACATCGGAGGAAATGTTTTCAATAACCGTGTTTCTGCCTGTTGCGGTATTTATTACCTTTACCACCTCCGCACGGGAAATGGGATTGTCGGGCTTGAAGGAATATGATCCGTCGGAATTGAGATAACCGTTTACAAGTCCGCTTGCCGCAGATGCTTTGATGTCCGCATATCTCGTATGTGTTTCGGGAACATCGTTGAATGTAACACCGTTCTCTGTTTCCTTTGAAAGTCCCATCGCAAATACAAGTGATACGAATTCCGCCCTTGTTATATCCGAATTGGGATTAAAGGTCGTACCGCCGAAGGAGTTGAGGAATCCCTTTGCTTCACAATATGCTACATATTTTGCAAACCAGTCGTTCGCTGTGATATCGGTATATCTCGATGCCGTAAATGCGGGAACAGCTTCATCCGAGCCTGCGGAAAGCCTTGCAACTACCGTACACGCCTGAGCTCTTGTCATTCTGTCCGCAGGGTGGAAGGTGGAGTCCTCGTAGCCTGTCATGTAGCTCTTGTTTACCTTAACGGAAGGCTTTTCTTTGAAGAACATAACACTTGCAATGTATGCCTTGTCATTTGCACCGAGACTCTTTACACTTGTCTGACCGTAAGGATAGATATATATCTGTTCAAGGTTATGATCGTTGCTGTTTGTGTTGAGAGTTGCATTTATAAGAGCCTCAAAGTTAAAGGTTGCAACTGTCCATTCACCGCTGACTATCGTTTCGTTGCTGAATTTTGAAATATCGCTCTTGAGCGTTGTGCCGTCAGCCTTTGCAAGAGTCATGTACATTTTTGTGTCGGATATCGGCTTATCGGACACATACTTATAAAGCACTGCTGCGTGCTTATAAGCCTTGAGATCGAACTTTGCCGTTGAATATCTGTATCCGTCAACCATTACATAGTCGTGGTTTGCAATCTCCGGTGTGGGAGTGATCTCTATACAATCAACACCGTCAACGGATGTTTCGGCAATAGTCGCTGTTGTCTTTTTGCTTACTATTCCGTCATAATATTCCGTCATCTTTGCGGAAACAGCATCCGGATACTGTGAAAGGTCAACTGTCGGACCGTCCTCTATCTCATCACCGCCCGCTGTTATATCCGGCTTTTCCTTGTAAAATGTTATATCCTCGATATACATGATATCATCGGGAGAGATGAGAGACATCTCGGTATAGCCGAAAGGATAAAGATGATACTGCTTGAACACACCGCCCTCATTGAGATTGTCGGTGGTAAATACAGCCATATCGTAAAGTGCCGTTGTCCATTTGCCCACACATTCATTAAGCTTTTGCGGAGCACTCTGATACTGTGTCTTTTTAAGCTTTCCGCCATTAGACAGAAGCGAGAAGAACATGGCATTTCCGACAGGAGCATCGCTCACATATTTGTAGTCAATACCAATATACTTGTAGGCTGTAAGGTCGATGTTCATGCCCTCAAGGATATCCGTTGCGGAGTCAAGTGTTATCATGGTGGACTGTGCTGTTTCATGTGTGGGAGTGATAACAGCGACATTTCTTCCGTCAACGCTTGCGTTTTTGACAACATTTGCCGTCTTTCTGTTGCTGACAGAACCTCCCGTAACTTCGCTGAACGGGATACGGAAGTTACCGTCATCGTCTGTATATCTGTCCTCGATTTCCTGCTGGAGTGATGCCTCAAGCTCTTCGGGGAGTTCACGGTAGAAGGTCATAGTCTGAATATACATAATATCGCCCGCATCAACCGTGTCTATCGGCACCATGCCGAAGGGATAGAAGTGGAACTGCTTGAATATGCCCTCCGCATTTATGTTGCTCTTTGTAAATACGGACATATCAAAGTAAGCGGTAGTCCATTCGCCGACTTTTAGCTTTGTCATGGCATTCTGGGATTTAGAAGCCTTTAATTTTCCGCCGTTGGAAAGAAACGACAAATTTATTGCCGCATCAACAGGCTTTTTACTTTCGTAGTAGTATTTTATACCGACATACTTGTAGCCCTCAACGTCTATCGAATAGGATTCAACATTTGTAGTTGCGGAGTCTATCTTTATTTCGGTGGTTTGTGCTGTGGCATGACTTGGAACTATGGATACTACTTCCTTGCCGTCAAATTCAGCCTTTCTGTTGACGGTAGCTGTGCCCTTGTTGTTTACCGGGCTTCCGCATATATCTCTGAACGGAATAACGTAGTCACCTGCGGGAACTTCAACCTTGATGGTGTTCTGCTCCTTTATCTCCGCGTCCATGCCTTCCGGCTTTTCTGCATAGAATGTAATCTTTGAGATGTACATAACGTCATCTATCGGGACCTTAGACATATCGGTATAACCGAAGGGCGAAAGGTGGAACTGCTTGAATACGCCATCCTCGTTAAGGTTGTCCTTGGTGTACTTTGACATATCAAAATATGCATTTGCCCATTTGCCGGCAGTGAGCTTACCCATGGCGTTTACATACTGTGACTTCTTGAGCTTTCCGCCGTTGGCAAGAAGAGCAAGCATCATATATCCGTTTACGGGATTACGGCTCTCATAGAAATATTCGATACCGATATACTTATACTTCGTAATGTCGATATTCATCTCCGCAAGTACGCCTGTCGCGGAATCTATGGTGATCCTGTCGGATTCCGCCGTATCGTGCGTAGGAGCGATAAATACGGTGTTCATGCCGTCAAATTCAAAGTTTTTTATTACCTTTGCCGTCTTTTTATTGCTGACTACACCGCTTGATACAAGGTTGAAGTCAAGGGTAAAGTTGCTTGCGGTAACTTCCTCCTGTGCGTATACGAAGGATACCGATGAAAGTATCATTAAGAGTGAAAGAAATACCGCCGTGATGTGTCCGAGAGTTTTTTTCAATGATTTTCTCCTTTCTTTTAAAAAGAGCTGGTTGTGTTGCTTATTTGCTCATTGCAGCCTTTACATATCCGAGATCAGTTACGTTTACGCTTCTGCTTTCATCAATGTCAACAGCGTGGAAGAGCTTGTCGGTATCCTTTGCCGCAAAGCCACGGAGAACTCTTATGAAGTCGTC
>SVQR01000179.1 GCA_015065225.1 Oscillospiraceae bacterium
ATGCGACCCTGTCCCCCACTGCGGATGCTGTACCGCTTGTTTCCTTACGAAGCTCTATCTCGGTCTTTATTCCGAGCACATCCGTAAAATGATATTTTCCTTCTTCAGAAAGCGGGAAGGTCGTAATGATATCGCTGCCTCTGTAGACAAGTCCCTGCTTTATGTTGTTGCCGCCGACATCTCTGACATTGAGAGCACCGTCAAGCTTCAGGAAACGGAATATGTTGTCCTCCGTTGTAAAGCTTTGTGCTTCTGCACCGTTCACACGCCAGTAGTATTTTGTTCCGACCTTGAGGTTATACATCTCACATGAAGTTCCGGTATACTCTTTTTTGTACGAGTCGGAAAAATCCTCCGCTTCGGAAAGCTCGAAAATGTAGGTTTCGGAGCCGTTATTCTCCCAGTTGAAGAAAAGTGCTTCGGGATGAGATTGTTCGGTATCGTTCTTTACGCCTTCAAGCCATACGAGAGCTTCGTCGATACCTTCATCCGTTACTTTTTCGATAAATCCGTTCTGGATATCGGTATGAGTATCAAAGGTATATCCATCTGTCGGGAACAGCAATGCAGGTGCGATGATATTCATGTTCTCCATATTTTCCGTTGATTCCTTTTTGGTATTGTCCTGTGCCTTACTGCACGCACAAAGGAACAGCATCATAAGGACAAGTATTACGGATACAATTCTTTTCATTATAATTCTCTATTTTTCGAAAATATCAGAGCTTATTACGCTGGATCTTTCCACTGACAGTCTTGGGAAGGCTTTCCTTGAATTCAACTATTCTCGGATACTTATAGGGAGCTGTCTTTTCCTTAACGTAGTTCTGGATTTCCTTCTTGAGTTCCTCCGTACCTTCCGTACCCTTTACAAGCACGATACTTGCCTTAACTATCTGGCCTCTTACCTCATCCGGTACTGCGGATACGCCGCACTCGAGAACGTAAGGAAGCTCCATGATAACGCTTTCTATCTCGAACGGTCCGATTCTATAGCCGGAGGACTTGATAACATCATCCACACGTCCCACATACCAATAGTAGCCGTCTTCGTCGCGCCATGCAACGTCGCCTGTGTGGTAGTAACCGTCATGCCATACTTCGCGTGTCTTTTCTTCGTCATTGTAGTAGCCGGTAAAGAGACCGCAGGGTGCGCCGTTTCTTACATCAATAACAATCTCGCCGGATTCACTGGTCTTAACGGGATTTCCGTTGGCATCGTGAAGCTCAACCTTGTAGATAGGTGCGGGTTTACCCATTGAACCGATCTTGTGAGGCTTACCGATAAGGTTACCGACGATCATTGTACTTTCCGTCTGACCGAAGCCTTCCTTGATCTGAAGTCCCGTTGCTTTTTCAAACTGACGGTAAACCTCGGGGTTAAGAGCTTCGCCCGCTGTTGTCATATGACGAACGGAGGAGAAATCGTACTTGGAGATATCCTGCTTGATCATCATACGGAGCATTGTGGGCGGTGCACAGAAGGTTGTGATATGATGCTCTGCGAACATGGGAAGAATGTCTGCCGCATCGAATCTTTCAAAGTCGTATACGAATATCGCAGCCTCGCACAGCCATTGACCGTAGAGCTTACCCCACATAGCCTTTGCCCAGCCTGTATCGGAGATAGTGAAGTGAAGTCCGTCGGGATCGACATTGTGCCAGTACTTCGCTGTATGGAAGTGACCGAGAGGATATGTATAGTTGTGTGTTGCGATCTTGGGATAGCCGGATGTACCGGATGTGAAGTACATGAGCATGGTATCCATACCGCAGGGAGAATCTTCCGTTCTTTCAAAGTGAGTGCTGAAACGCTTGAACTCCTCATCGAAGTTTCTCCAGCCTTCTCTTGTACCATTAACGATGATCTTGTCTCTGACTGTCGGACAGTTTGCAACGATATTATCTATTGTCTGTGATACCGCGCTGTCAGCGGTACAAACTATCGCGGAAACGCCTGCGGAATTGAATCTGTATTCAAGATCATGCTCCTTGAGCTGGTCAACAGCGGGAATTGCTATCGCACCGAGCTTATTAAGACCGATCATAGCTATCCAGAACTGATAGTGACGCTTGAGGATGAGCATTACTCTGTCGCCCTTGGTGATACCGAGGGAAGCAAAGTAGTTTGCCGCCTGGGAGGACATCTTTCTGATATCCGTGAATGTGAAGCGTCTTACCGTCTTGTCCTTGGAGATATGGAGCATAGCGAGCTTTTCCGGCTCACGTCTTGAAAGCTCATCAACAAGGTCAAAGGCGAAGTTGAACTTTTCCTTGTTCTTGAATGTGATGGATGTAGGTGTTCCCTGTTCATCCTCAACGATATCAATGAACTTGTGGTATATTCTGTCCTTGGTATCTCTGTGGATATGACCGATAATGTTCTCTGTGGGAACGATATCCTTTGCAGTGGATTCTGTATCCGCAACTTCTGCACGGAGAACTATAGCATAGAACTTACAATCCTTGCCGCCTACGGCTATCATACCGTGAGGTGTATCCGAGTCATAATAGATAGAATCGCCCGGTCCGAGGACTTCCTTATGCTCACCGACCTGTACCATGAGGTTACCTTCGA
This sequence comes from Oscillospiraceae bacterium, assembly GCA_015065225.1. GTDB lineage: Bacteria > Bacillota > Clostridia > Oscillospirales > CAG-382 > SIG622. Next base: position 2,579 of record SVQR01000179.1, read on the forward strand.
TGACTATGTCACATTCCTGACCTTCGTGAGTCGTGAGCTCGATATCCTTATGCTGTGCTTCCTCGTCAAAGGAGCTTATAACATAAAGAGGCTCTGCAATTCTGTTTTTAAAGGCATAAGCAAGGTTCTGGTATACCATGCCGTGAGCCTTTGCGATCTGCTGTCCCTGACCTGCTCTTGTTACGGTATAGGATTTAAGATTCGGGCTGTAGCCTTCGATGATATCGGTAACATTTACCTTGAGGGCTGCGGCACATCTGTAGATAAACGCAAAGTTAAGATCGGACTCACCGTTTTCGCACTTGATGTACTCTTCCACGGTAACGTCGGTCTTCTGTGCCATTTCTTCCGCTGTGAGGTTTTCGATCTCGCGAAGCTCCTTTATACGGAGCGCCATCTCGCGAATTTTCAGACTGATGTCGTTGAAGTTTTCCATTTTCCTTCTCCATTTCGTTCGAGTGAGATTTACTTTGCGGCAAGGCAAAAATAAAACCCACCTCAAAGTATGCTTTTTACCTTTGAGACGAGTGCATTTCACCCGCGGTACCACTCAAATTGCGATATATATCGCCTCTTTCAGGGCTATTACCCCTATTGCACTTACGCAGCAGACTCGGAAGGTTCTACTTACGGCACACCCGCATTTCTGCTTGTTACACCGCTTTCTTCCTTCGGCTCGGAAGCTACAAACATGCCGTCTTTCCTCTGTGGCTTGCACCGACCGCCACTTCTCTTGGAGGATTCTTGAAGGATGTCCTCTTCGTCAAAGCCTTTATACAGCGTACATTATAGCAGATGTTTTTTGATTTGTCAAGAGTGTGAGAATAAGTTTTCATTTTCTTAAAAAAGAGTCAAAATCCTTTATACCATTACACCAAAACATCTTCAATCCAAAATAACGTCAGCAAGCTTTTTTGCTTGACAAAATTTTTTTTACATAGTATAATATTACCAAAAAATGTCTGGAGGTATAAAATGAGATTTCTTCGCAAAATATTACTATGCGGAGCTGTTATTGCGCTGCTTCTCGGCAACTCTTCGGCTTTTTGTCTGAGCACAGATACCATCATCGCATACGACAACGACGGAAATGCTGTCTATTATGATAACGGAACAGTATTCCGTATAGCAGACCATATCGAGAATAATAAACAAATTTTCATACTGCTTGACGATGAAGTTCATTGGAAAGCGGAAGGCTATGAAGCCGCATATCCTCATGCGGGATACAGCAGGATGTATGTGTATGACTCACCCACGGATATAGTGGCATACAACGGATTGTTTCCGAATTGGGCGGTGCGTTATCATCCATACAGCTGGCAGTTGTACAAGGAAGAACTCACCGACGGCATGGGGAATACGATGGAAGGCTACCGTATAATCCAAAGACAGCAGAGCTACATTCCCGGAGTCGGTTGGACATGGGATTACGGAAATGAGTCGCTCGGCATCACTGACTCCTCACTTGTTTCCGCAACGAATATTAGCGCTCACGTTATAAGTGAAGAGATGGTCCCTTACGGCTTTGCAGGTCTTGTCTTTTGCAATGGGAGTGCCGTCCGGCTGAGCGAAGACGAAAAAAGGATGTATGAATTTTTCGGTGTCGGCGATGTTGACGGCGCAAAAATCTATGAATCACTGTCCCGCTATGAAATTTTCGGGCCTGTAAAGCTCAGCGAGAGAGATCCCGCTACAGGCGAATTTCTTGTGACGGATGAGATGATAAGGGAACTTATACCGATAATAAGAAGCAAACACATTACCGCAAAGCTCGGCTCATCGGGCAACAAAGGGCTTGAAACAAAGTCCGTTGCGAAGGAATATCTTGCGCACATGAACGATGGCTGGCAGTGGAATAACGGATACGGTGAGTCCTTTACTGTTACATATGATGCGGACATATCCTGGAAGGAGTATTTACCCGAGTCGGAATATACATATCAATGCCTTGTTGTGAACGGTGTAGAAATGGACGGTATCGACGGTAAATATAATATCAGACGCTATCTCAAAAAAATCCCGAAGCCGCTGAATCCTCCGGAACACCTTATCTTTTCGGGTTATGATGTGACTAACATACTTAAACCGATGGCTTTTTACGGCGGAAACTTTCCGGGTCTGAAACACGGATATACGGAGTTAAACCCTGTTGAGCCGGAGGGAATAACATACGTTGCAGAAGGTTACGAGACGGAATATCCTTATGCCGGTTACAGCAGGATGTATATCTGGGGCGATCCTCAGAATGCTGTATTTTATAATAACACGAGAGCCGATTACCCGACCGGGAAAGCACTGATATGGGATATCCGTAAAGTTAAGCGTACCGATGAAAACGGCAATGTTACCGAGGTATATCCTATTATTGAACGCAGACAGTCACTTGCGTCCGCGGAGGGGTGGAAGTGGGATTACGGAAATGAATATTTTAATATTCCCGATACACAGCTTGCTACGGATACAGGCAGAGCGGCATATGTTATAAACGAAACGGAAAAGGCGATAGGTATCGGTGTATGGTCTCTGTCCGAAAAACACAGCTATGAACCACTCGGTGAAGACATATTAGGTATGTACCATTTCTTCAATTTGTTTGAAGGATATAAAGAAAAGGTTGACTTACTCGGCATAGATGCTGCGAACGTTCGCGATTATAACAAATATCTTAGCGATAACGTGTTGAACAATGAAGTTCTGAACAAAAAGAACCAAGACGGCACTTATCTTATCACGGATGAATTTATCACAAGTGTTCTTCCTGTAATTTATGACACTGTCGTTACCGCGAAGCTGTCAGAGCAGGGCGACGAGGGACTTGCGACAAGATCCTTTTCGGAGGAATATCTTAGACTTTCCGATAATATGTGTGAATGGAACACTGAAT
>SVQR01000180.1 GCA_015065225.1 Oscillospiraceae bacterium
GATAAATTCCGCCCTCGGTGGAGCAAGCGGCAAAATACAGGTCTCTCATATTATTCTCCGTTTCATTTTTATTTATAATGTATATTATCACATATACATCTGTTTTTCAAGTCTTTTTTTGAAAATGTACTTATCGGAATATACATTGTTTTCAAATTATACATTTAAATATCCAAACATAACATTGATTTGTTCCGCAGGCGCTGATATAATAGAAAGCGATATAATTGAATTGGAAGGCTGCGGAGCGTTCAATTTTGGATTGGGAGTTTAAAATTCTGAATTGAGGAGATTTTGATGACAGCTTCCTTTGTCTGAGGTGGACAAGAGGTTGGTGTACCCTCGGAGTTAGTGTGGGGATTTGGATTTTTGCGATTCCAATGGTCGCCTGCGGGCGGGAACTCCCCCTGACGGCTTTGCCGCCATCCCCCTCTGTCTGAGGTGGACAAGAGGTTGGCGTACCCTCGAAGTTGGTGTGGGGATTGGAATGTTTGCGATTCCTGTGTCCCTCTACGTCACGCCATCGCGTGCCACCTCTCCCAAAGGGCGAGGCTATCACATGACTCCAACTTTTTGGCAAAAGCAAAAAACTTCAAGTAGATCAACCATCCCAATCAAGCAACAAAAGCTCCAAATTATCGTAAACAAAAAAGTTCCAAGTAAATCAAACACTTCAATTAAGCAACCAACCACCAAATCTTTGGCAAACCCAAAAAGTTTCAAGTAAATTTAAACCTTCAATTATGCAACAAAACCCCCAAATTATCGCAAACCAAAAATTGCGGCAGCGAAACTTAGGGGTTTAAGGGGGCGGCAGCCCCCTTGGTAACCACGATCGACCAACTACCAATAGAAGAATACAATTGCAAGTAGCACCCAGCCTTTCGGGGTACTTAGGGGCAACGCCCCTGAGCGGCGGTTTTTTTGATTACTTTTTTTTCGCTGTTGAAAAAAAAGTAATGCCCCGCCGGCAAGGCGAAAGACAGCAAGTAGAAGTCGATAACAAATAAACGCACTACAGTGCCAAGTCCGCACAAGCCAAAAGCCGCACTACAGCATCAAATCTGCACAAACCCAAAAAACGCACTACAGCATCAAGTCCGCACAAACAAAAATCAAAACACAAATATAAAAATACGGAGCGTGTAAAAAATGAAAACAGGAAAACCCATGAAATGTATAGATAAAGCAGGGAGAATCGTAATTCCCAAAGATATAAGGAGAGCAGTCGGTCTGGATATCGGCGATGAGGTTTCCTTCGAAATATCCGGAAAAGGCGTTCTTATCCTGCCGGTCTCCTCCACCTGCGCATTGTGCGGCTCAAAGTACGACCTCGTACCATGCTATGATAAACACGTCTGCAAAAATTGCATCAAAACTCTGAAAATGATATGACAGTATCTCTTTTGCCTGCGCTCGCTTCGGCGGGCATTTTTTATTTTACCGATGCATAGCATACAACATCCCTTTTTGAAAGTCCGCTCTGCGAAAATGACTGCCGTATCACTCTACCGTATCTCGCCGATGAGTGTATTATCTCATCACCTCCCGCATATATTGCGACATGACCTTTGAAATAGATCAGATCGCCCTGCTTTATATCTTTTTCATCTGTTGCTTCAACATATTCACTTTTGGGTATCGCATCCCTGTATACACTCTTGCCGCACAGCGATGCACACATGAATACTAGTCCCGAACAATCCACACCGTCATCGCTTTTCCCACCCCAACGGTAAGGCGTTCCTATGTATGTCATCGCCGTTTTTATCATGTCCTTGCGAAAGTCTCCGCTTGATTGGTTCTCGAATACATGGTTGGATATGTACAGACGCTTTTTGCCGATGTAACACTCGGTAAACTTTTCATTGTACCTTTCACCTGCAATTATCCTTGCTCCTTTTGAGAAGGACATATAGGGCACTTTTCCGTATTCCGGCTCGGTAAGTATATCGCATCTGTGATATACCGTCTTTTTTTCACCTGCCCGACAATCATCCGTTTCGCATTGGCAAAGCTCCCACTTATTGATATATCCGCAATATCCGTAGTCGGTTCTGCAATACACGCAGGTGTCGTTTTCCGAAAGTATCTCAATGTCAGTCCCGAAAAGAAGCTGGTCGCTGACCTCTCCGCACAGATCTTCCGTAAGATACATCCACACCGACGGCTTAACTATTGTAAATCTCATGCCATCACCTCTGTATATTAATGTAGATATTCATATCAAGCTATAAAAATATCAATTATCCGTTATTCATCATTCATTACAAAAAACGGCGCACCCGTAAGATACACCGTTTTTAAAAATCTTATAGTCCCAGAAGTCTTTTTGCGTTAAGGCTGAAAATGTTCTCTCTGTCCCTGTCCGTTATATCCTCAAACATAATTGCGGCAATATCGGACGAAGGTCCTATTCCCGGATAGTCCGTACCGAACAAGAGCTTCTCGCTGCCGATTTTTTCAACCGCCGACTTTATGATACCCACCCTGTCACAGCCGTGAGCCGAGGTATCAAAGTATACGTTTTCATGCTCCTTTATCATTCGGATATGCTCGTCATAGCCTCCGTAGCCCGAAAAATGTGCCCATACAAGATTTATTTCCTTTGGAACAAGGTCACAGAGCTTATGCATATCCTCATAGGTTGTCGGATGTATATTTACCGTCATTCCGTATTGTGAGGCAACTTCCATTATTTCAAGAAATCCCTTTGTCGCACAGTCCTTCCATGACATCATATAGGGTACAAGCTCACCGATCAGCTTTACTCCGAGCTTTGCGTATTTTTCTATCTCCCGGCAGGACATCTCGACAAATGACGGATGGATATGTATGCCGGGAACAAAGAAATCGCCGTACAGCTCCTTTATTTTACAGACCTCCCGGTTAAGCTCCGGAACAATTCTCTCGTATTCCTCAAGAGGTCTTCCGTTCATCCGTTCCGAGATATAGCTTCCGCAGCAGCTTGTGATGCCGCAATCTTCAAGATCACGTCTGAAGCGTTCGGTATCTATATCAACTCCGTGATCGCGTTTATGGAAATCATAACCGGGGTGAAGGTGAAAATCTATTATCTCCATTATACTCCCTCCCCGAACAGCCTTGCGGCATTGTTGTACATTATGTTTTCCTTATCTTCCTTTGAAATATCCCTCATCTCCCAAAGAGCCGTTGCCTTTTTATATGCAGGGTTTGCATAGGGAGACGCCGTACCGAAAAGCAGTCTGTCATGGGGAACGCACTTTAAAAGCTCATGCAGATAATAATTGCACAATGTGAATACGCCCGAAAGGTTGAGGTACATATTTGAACAAGCATTCATAAGCTTTGCTGTATTTTCTACGTCATATCCCTTTGAGAAATAACCGCCGCAGATAAAGATGATATCGGGGTTTTCTTTACACAACGCTTCTGCAGTGTCCGGTGATTCGCCTTTGAGGAAAACGGGAACACTTCGCTCCCGCGCTTTTTGTATAAAGTCGTGCGGACAAGTCTTTCCGTCGATATTCAGCTCAATGTAACAGCTTTCGTTGCAAAAACGTGCTATGCCGAGCTTTCCGAGCTTTTCTCTTTCCGTTGCTTCGCAGTGGTTTTCTATGTCGAAGATATTCATTTCAGTTCTGCTTCCTCACAATCTTATATTCATCATACATAACAAAATATGGACAAGCATAATTGGAGGAAGAAAGAAACCTATACATCTCATCTTCATCAAGGTTCACCGAGCAGAAATAGCTGTCGTCTTCTTCGTCATATATGTAATACTGACACAGATCACAGCTTGTCACCTTCGGCTTTTCGTCTTTCTTTTTATTGTTGTTTGTCATGGTATTCCTCATATTCCGAGAAGTCTCTCAAGATTCTCGTGAAGTATCATATCATATTCTTGTTCGGAAAGTCCCAGCGAAAACAGCCTGTCAAGCTCTTCGGATGCATCCCACATTGGGTAATCCGTTCCGAAAAGCACCTTGTCCGCACCGTATGCTTTTATGTAGCTTCTTATCTCGTCATCCGTCAGCTTCCAGAAGGATGAGCAGGTGTCAACGTAGACGTTCTTTCTGCCGGCATACACCTCTACTGCTCTGTCCCAGACGGTATATCCTCCGAAATGTGCGGCTATTACCGTCATCTCGGGATACATATCCATGACTCTGCCTATCTGTTCGGGATTTGACATCTCGTATCTTGAATCTCCGCAATGTATAAGAAGCGGTATCTTTCCTGCGATCTCGTCATATATCTTAAGGCATCTCGGATCGTCTGCCGCAATTCCCTGTATATCGGGATGCAGCTTTACTCCCCGAAGTCCCAGTTCGAGAAGATGCTCCACATCGCCCTTTATATCCTCGCTGTCGGGATGCAGCGCACCGAAGCCTATGAATCTTCCCTTGCCTTCCCGCACTTCCTCGGCGATGAAGCTGTTTATGCTTGCCACCTGTTTGGGTGTCGTTGCAACGGAATGTATAAGACATCTGTCTATTCCCGCCCTTGCGGCAACTTCGTTAAGTGTGCTTATCTTTCCGTCGTATGCCATTTTCACACCGTAGAAATTACCTGTTCCAAGAGATGCTTTTTCCGCGATCTTATCCGGATATATATGACAATGGGCATCTATTATTTTATACTTCTTCATTGTTTTCGAATTCCTTTCGGTTATCTCTTACCGATAAAGTATACCATTTTTTGACGATGATGTCAAGTGGATTCTCTCACTTAAATGCACTTCAGCGTACCGCAACATATGGAGCAAAGGCAAAGCCGAGAATTCCGTTATATTCCACAACATACCAGTTTCCCGATCTTCCGAAGACCCGTACCTCCGAACCCTTGGGAGCTTGTGTCAGAACATTGGAATTTGTGGTAGGTCTTTCCCTGATGTTGAGTCTTCCCTCCTCTGTCACAACAACGCCTATGCTGTAGTCGTAGCCTTCGTTGGGAGTTACGAACAGGATGCCGAAATGCTCCGCAAGTCCCTGTACGAGATTTCGTGCTATCTCGTTTATGTTGTTTCTTATCCAATCGGCATCTTCGGGATTGTCATGGTAGGCTATCTCCACAAGAACGGCAGGCGCATTTGTACGGGAAAGCTCCGCAAGATTGGATGTGGGCATTATGCGTACTCTTGACGGATCGGGATAGATATTCTGGAAGTTATCCGCAAGAGTTGCAGCGGCTTCCTTGCCTTCAAGGCTTCTTGTGTAATAGTAGAAATCCGAGCCTTTGAGAGTTCCCGCAATATTTTCCGGTGAAGCGTTGGAATGAAGTGCGAGGTGCAGGTCGTATCTGTCCATATTGGACTTTGCCACGGAATCGTTAACCGTACCCGACGGATCGTTTCTGACAAATTCGATGCCCGTGGCATACAGATACGGCTCCATGGCATCGGCGATGAGATTCATGTAATACTCCTCGTTGCCGCCCTCTGCTCCCGTGTAAGGGT
>SVQR01000181.1 GCA_015065225.1 Oscillospiraceae bacterium
GATAGTGTCATAGTTAAATATCCAATCGTTGAGAGCGGAAGAATTCAGCTTTTCCGGAAGCTCACCGTTTTCGTTGGTAAACTGATTCTCGTAATCTATCTTTTCCTCATCCGAAAGCTCATCATACACGATACCTTGCTCAATAAACTTCATTGTCGTCTCGATAGACATATAATCGACAAGATAACCGTCTTTAACAGCTTGGGCAAGTTCGTATCCGTATGTAGGAACACCGTCCTGAAGCTCGAATACCTCATATGTGTTCTTGTCTATCTCATCCTTGGGCGTTGCCGTCAGACCTACAAGGGGTGCATCAAAATAGGAGAATATATCCCTGTATTTATTGTATACCGAACGGTGAGCTTCATCGCAGATGACAAGATCGAAATGTCCGCAGGTGAAAAGCTTGCCGTCGTCATCGGAAATATTGTCTATACAGTTGTACATCGTCTGATATGTCGAGAACACACAATGAGCCGCAAAGTTGTCTTTTTCCTCGCAGAGATTGGTAACAGAAAGATCGGGAAGCAGATTTACAAAGGAACGCTTCGCCTGTGTGATAAGTGAAGTTCTGTCCGCAAGGAAAAGGATGTTGTTCACCCAACCGTGTTCAAGCAAGACCTTACAAAGTGCAATAACGGTTCTTGTCTTACCGGAGCCGGTTGCCATAACGAGCAGAGCTTTTCTTCGGTTCTTCTCGTCAAAGGCATCGCAAACGGCACGGATAGCACCTTCCTGGTAGTATCTGCCCGCAATAGAGCCGTCAACAACGACATTCTTAAGGCTTGTACGCATCTTGCGAAGATTGAGCATTTTCTCAAGGTCACGCTTGGAATATATTGCGGCGACCTTACGTTCCGGATACTGACCGTCGATTATCCTTGTTTCAAAGCCGTTGGTTAGGAAAATGACCGGACGTCTGCCGTACTGCTTTTCAAGAATATCCGCATAAAGCTCCGCCTGATGCCTGCCGACGGCAACATCCTTACATGTACGCTTGGCTTCAATAACAGCCAGAGGCTTATGTGCATCATCATAAAGAACATAATCGGCAAAACCGACCTCGGACTTATTGGGCATACCGGGAAGCTCGACTTCATTTATCCATGTATCACCGAGCTTCCAGCCTGCATCCTCGAGCATTGTATCGATGTAAATACGTCTTGTTTCAAACTCGGAAATATCAAGAGGCTTGGGGACATAGGTCTGCTTCTGAGCCTCACGGGTAGCGGTAAGCTCTGCACGAAGCTTTTCGTTTTCCGCACGAAGCTTTTCGAAATCCAGCTCGATCTTGGGATCGACAACAGGCTCATTATGCGAATCAAGAAGCTTCGGATCGAACTTTGTAATAATTTCGTTATATTTCGTACTGTAACAGCAGGCAACGAAATCCATGAATATGTAGAGGTTTACAATACACAGCTTCGCTTTCTCGACAGTAATCTTCTTACCTCCGTGAGCCGCATCGTTTCCCGTCTTACGGATAAAATTCAGTCTCTCATACATTTCGTCGCTTCCGAGAAGATCGCGGAATTCCTCGGTGTTCATGAAAGCAACGAGGGTGGTTTCATATGGAGTTTTAAGGTCGGAGTCGACGCTGTACATCCATTTTATGGCGAACTCTATGGCACGGCGGCAGTTGAGGACTGAGGCGGCTGTGTCTATGGTGAGGATCTTTTCGGCGCTTACGGCGACGGTGGAGAAGCTTTCGAATTGGGGTTCTTTTGTTAGGAAGTCGAAGTTGGTCATTGTATATTTACCTTCTTTTTATATCTTTTAAGTACTGGTTAACTTTCTTGGGACTCTTACACTTATAAACCTTACCAGACGAATCAAGTATACAAAAACAAATCCGTCTGTTGCGTTTCAATTTCTTATTTGATTCTAAATAATTTAAAAAATCACTTTTCAACCATGGTATACTTACACTGTTTTCTATATCTACTTCAATAGGATATTCTACTCTTTCAATAGGTGTTATTGATGGTATTAAAACATATTTTTCACCTTTGGGAAGTTGGATGTAACAATATTTGATTATTATTTTTCTATTACCTGTATTTGCGAACTCGATACTAATATATTTGTTCTTTTGAGTTTTATCATATGATTCTGTCATAGCATTTGTAATATATGTCATAGCATCACAACAAGACATTTTTACACTTTTTTTGTTAGGATACTTTGTTTGCCAAAGAGCAACAACAACTGCTAAAAATGTAGCAACCGAGCCAAAAACAGTACCAATGGCTCCTAAAGCCGTCCAAAATATCTCATTCTTCATAAAACCTCCTCACCCAAAATACTTCTGCATCAACGCCCCTTTAAGCTCCTCAAGCTTATCAAGGCTCTTTTGTATTGCTGATTTTGATTTGTCGGTCTGTTCGACAAACGACAAAAACTGTTTCTGCAACTCTAACGGCGGTAATATAATCTCTGTTTTCAATATGCCATCTTGTCCAATCGTTGTCATAGTTGCAGTTTTAGACTGTGAAATTACTTGATTTCTAAAATAATCAGTAGTTGATAGCACTTGCATAAACTCTGGCACACATTTATTCAAGTCCAACGGCAAACGAATGACATGACACTCAAAAAGCACATTGCTCGGTACTCCTTTAGGCACAATTGATGCCTTTCCAATACCCGCAGCAACAAGCGAGGAACGGCAGAAAAGCATATCTCCATATTTTACCCCATATTTCTGAATGTCGGCATCTGTGCCATTGGTCAGCGGCAACTCCTCTGTATTGGAGTACATACGGTTTACAACATTTGCAACACCCAATACCTTAACATTGCCATTGTCGCAATACTCGCCCCTTTTGGCAAAAAAGCCATTGCTTACTTTACCGCCAACAACAGCAGAAATGTTTACTTTTTCCCAGCCCATTGGGTTAGTAATCGGCTCACCAAACAGTTCGACAAATCGTGCTTTGACAAGTTCGTCCAATTTGGAGAGTTGCTTTTTACGCTTGTCAATTAACTCTGCAACATCGTTTAATTGATTTACGATACACTCTTGTTCTGATAAATTTCTAAGTTTAAGTAAAACATTCTTTAAGTATCCCGCAGAAATATTCGGTTGAGCACCACCAACACCATCTTTAATAAATTTCTCTTTTTGACTGCATAAAAAATAGTACAAATAGTCTGGTAATATCATGTCATTAGGTAAAAATGCCGCACATGCCTGATTTGTGGATGCTTCATATGATAATATAGAACAAGCACCAATAGTAGCACCATACATTGCAACTAAAACCGTATTTTTAGGAAACAACTTTGCAGAGCTATTCTTCAAGCCTTCTTCTGTAATATACTCTACTTCACCGCAAACATACTGATTTTTTAGATCACCAGTTTTTATCCAAGGTATATTTCCACCTCTGTAATAATTGTCATTCTTCTTATCAGGAGTTCCACCAGATGATATGGTAAAAATATCTCCCAATTTTACTTTCTCCATCACAGCATCCCCTCCAACTCCGCAAGCCCAGCAGTAATCTCCATCTCAAGCTCATGCAAGTCTGCCATAATTTCAGTTGTCGAAGCATACTCCACCGCCACATACTCCGTCTTCTTATACTTATTTATCGAAAGATCATACTCATTCTCCACGATCTCCTTGGCAGGCACAAAGAAAGACTTATCTGTTCTCTCTCTGTCAGCTTCACCGTCAAGATTGTGGAATCTCGCAACAATATCCGGAATATCATTCTCCGCAACCGGCGACCTCTTGTCGTCAAGACTAAAGCCGTCCGCCTGCATATCGTAAAACCATACCTTGTCCGTTCCGCCGTGTCCCGTTTTGGTGAAAATGAGTACAGCCGTGGAAACTCCGGCATAGGGCTTGAATACGCCGGATGGCATGGATATCACCGCTTCAAGACGGTGGTTTTCTATTATCTCCTTGCGGATAGCCTTGTGTGCCGTCGATGAACCGAAAAGCACACCGTCGGGAACAATGCAGGCACATCTGCCGCCGACTTTAAGCATCTTGATAAAGAGCGTCAGGAACAACAGCTCTGTCTTCTTTGTCTTGCAAAGCTTGAGAAGGTCTGCGGAGACAATGTCGTAGTCAAGGCTTCCCTTGAAGGGAGGATTTGCGAGGATGAGGGAATACTTGTCCCTGTCGGTATTCTGGTCTGAAAGGCTGTCGCGATACTCGATTTTGGGCATATCTATACCGTGTGTCATCATATTCATCGCACCGATCCTGAGCATGGTTCTGTCCATATCATAGCCATTGAACATTACGTTCATAAAGTGCGATTTGTTAGCTTTATCAAAGAATATTTCCTCGCGGTGGTTTTCTCTTAAGTATTCACAAACAGAAACAAGAAATCCCGATGTACCGCAGGCGGGGTCACATATAACATCATCCGGCTTCGGCTGTACCATATCGACCATCATTCTGATAATATGTCTTGGAGTTCTGAACTGACCGTTAAGTCCTGATGATGCAATCTTGTTAAGAAGATACTCGTATACGTCGCCTCTGACGTCATTCTCACCGGATGCCTTCATAGTCTCAAAAATCACGTCAAGAGCATTCACGACCTTATCGAGAACAAGCGGAGTCGGTATCTTGAAAATGGCGTCATCCATATATTTGGAGTATGCGCTGTTCTTATCGGAATGCAGATTCTTGATAAACGGGAATACAAGCTCCTGAACAACGGAATACATTCTCGCCGCAGGAAAATGGTGGAACACAGACCATTTCAGCTGTTCACCGTCAACAGTTCTTCCCGAAACGGTTATTTCGCCCTCAAAAATACTTTCGTGCGGAAGTCCGAGCAGCTCATCCTCTTTAGCACGAATATTGTCAGTTTCATCGAGATCATGGATAAACATGAGATAAGTAATCTGTTCGATAACATCAAGGGGATTTACAAGTCCGCCGGATGCGAATATGTCCCAAAGGGAGTCTATTTTATTTTTGAGTTCTCCTGTAATCATGAAAATTTCCTTCTTTCGGCAATAATTATGCTATTTTATACTATTATAACATATTTTTGCATTATTTTCAAGTATAATCGGTAAATTGTGACAAGATATAGTAAATGTAATTTTGGAGGATTTGATTATCTCGTTTTTTTCGGCAGTTGTTGTGATCAAAACACGAACCCCGGCATAGCAAGCTAAACCTTACATTGTCGGGGAAAACTGTAATTTTATTCCGGATGTGAAAAAGAATAGTGTGGGCGAGGTGTGACTACCTCATTTCACGTTGATAGACATATGGATAGCGTCGTTAAAATGGGTGTGACATCGCTCCGAGGCTGTATATACATAGCTAAAAATGCTTTATTGCGAAAGCGATTCAAAATAATTTCACAAAAAATTACATATATCAAATTGTACAAATCGTCAAAAAATAGTATAATTCAAGCAACAACATTGTAGCTTAATACCAATA
>SVQR01000182.1 GCA_015065225.1 Oscillospiraceae bacterium
CGGTGAATTATACGGGTAACTATATTATTGAGCGTGAGATCAGCGGAGAGCAACAGACCAAGGATATCATCGACACGCTCGCATTTCTAAAGAATATTTTGAGACAAGAGAGGTAAATCAGAATGTTAAAGGCGGCTATCATAGGATTTGGTGGAATTGCCAAGTCGCACAGAAGAGGCTATGCAAATCTTAAGGCACAGGGCAAGGTTGAGCTTGTTTGTGCGTGCGATATCGACCCCGAGGCGACCAAGCGAATGATCGTGACAAACTCAGATGGAGCGCCCCTTGAGTTTGACGAGAAGCTACACTTCTATACCGATCTTGACGAAATGCTTGATAAAGAAAAACTTGACTTTGTTGACATATGCGCCCCTACATTCCTTCACGCCGAGCTATCCAAAAAGGTACTTGGCCGCGGGATACACGTTCTTTGTGAGAAGCCCATGGCGCTGAACTTTTCGGATTGTGAAGAAATGATCCGAGTGTCCAATGATGCGGGCAAGGAGCTTATGATTGGTCAGTGTCTCAGATTCTACCCCGCATTTGACTACATAAAGGCGGCTGTTGACGACGGAAGATTCGGTAAGGTCATTGGCGGCTTCTTTAGCCGTTTGAGTGCGACCCCCATCTGGGGCTGGAAAAATTGGTTTATGAATCCCGAGCTCTCCGGCGGATGTATTACCGACCTTCATATCCACGATGTTGATATCATCAGATATCTCTTTGGCGAACCCGAAGCCGTAAGCTGTCGCGCGTCCACCAGCGTTTGCGTAAACGACACGGTCCATACCTCCTTCTATTACGGCAATACGCCAATCACCGCTATCGGCGACTGGTCGCTTGTCGGTTTCCCCTTCAACAGCGGTTGCCTTATCGACTTTGAGTATGCAACCGTAACCTACGGTGCTACGCTTACGGTTTATCCCAAAAACGGCGAAAAGCCATACGATGTTGAGCTTGCAAATGTGAGCGGTTATCAGGGTGAGATCGACTATTTCTGCGATGTTATTCAAGGTAGAATAAAGAACGATAAAAATCCTGCGTCAAGCGCCGCAACCACTATACGTCTTATTGAGCGTATGCGTGAAAGTGTAAGCGAGGGTGGAAAAATACTTTCTTTCAGTTAACTTATGTTCTACATCTTCAAAGGCTGTTTTTCCAAGTGCTATGTATTGAGGTAAGCATGATGAACACAAATTACATTATGAATTTGATTCAAAAAAATTGTATATAATTGAATAGCATAATACGGGGCAAGATATCTTGCTCCGTTTTTTCTTGCCCGAACCGATGCATACCGCAATTTAGCAGGGCACGTTTTCTT
Organism: Oscillospiraceae bacterium; assembly: GCA_015065225.1. Taxonomy (GTDB): domain Bacteria; phylum Bacillota; class Clostridia; order Oscillospirales; family CAG-382; genus SIG622. The sequence goes on from SVQR01000182.1 coordinate 1,325, forward strand.
TCAAACTATTAATAGACGAACACACAGCTTGGAGCAAAGCTTGATTCGTACTTTTTTAAAATTTTGGAGGAAAACAACATGGCAAACGATTTCAGGATCAGTCTGATCAACGTAATGGTAACAAACACAAAGACAGAGCAAACAGAATGGGTAGACTTTCCGCTGGGTAAGGGACAGCGATCCATAGGTGCGCTGAACAGCCTCGGGATCAAAGGCAAGCATTATGAGGTCTCAGGCGCAGCTTTTCAGAAGCATTATGTAGTGTGCGATGCGATATGCGGTGGTAATATCCACGAGATCAATTGGTTTTCGAGGCTTTATTATCGGCTTGATAACAAGAAACGGGAGTTATTCCGTTGCATCACCGAAAGTGGGTGCATGAAAGGTACAACCTTGAAGGATCTGATCAATCTGATACTTACCGATTTTAAGGGCTTTTACAGCCTTCCGGCTTCTAATTACAGCGAGCTTTTTGCTTATTATAATTATACCAATGAGCATAACTGTCCGATCGCACTTTCGGCTAATGAGCCTGTGCCGGTGGAATTTTTTGATGTGCTTGGCAGGTGCATTGCGGAGAAGGAGAATGGGAAGTTCTTTGAGGGGGGCTACTATGGCAGGAGGAAGAATGTTATTGTTAAGGATGTGTATGGTGGTAATCCGGATGATGTTCCGGAGAGGATGAGGGTGCGATTTGAGTAAAAGTTTGACCGTCTGCGGCTTTGGTGCTGCAGGCGGTTTGGCTTTATCATATTATATCTGATTGTTTGATCAACCCCGCAACATCCTCAAGCTGCTGCGCGATCTCTTTGAAATCACGGTCAAGATCCAACGTCCTGACATAAAATTTATTGCCGCCGATGGAATACTCGCAAGGCTCAAGCTCCGTTTCCGCGGTCTTTGCGTACAGAAGCATTCCGGATACGTTTCCCGTCATTTTGCTGTCCATGTTCTTGACATAGGTGAATACCTGATAAAGGTTGCCCGAATGGAAAGTCTCTTTTCCGTATTGGGACTTCTGAAGTGTGTGCGAATAGTATTTTGCATCAATTATCAGTGTCTTTTCTCCGCTGTGCAAAGTTATATCGGTACGCATTTCCGGCAGGAGCTTTATCATATTTTCGTCTGTATCTTTATCATAATTCCAATTCACGACTTGCGCCGACGGTGCAAGCTCGCTGTGGTGATGCTTGTAGTATTCGAGGATAAATACTTCGTAAAGCTTCGCCATTTGGTCATCGGTGAATGCCGCCATTCTGTATTTGCCGTCCGTGGTGGTTTGCAGAAGGTCATGAAGAACGAAATAACAGATATTCATCAGCATCTGATATGTACGATTGTTGCGACCCGTCTTAAGGGTACTCCACGGAATGGTGTCAGGTTTTATCGTTCCTATGCCGTCAAAGTGTTTGAGGACTTTGCGCAACGCATTTTTATGCTCGGTTTTTACCGAATCGGAAAAGACAAGATGTTCTGCCGTTGTTTTGAGGATCCTGTTGTAAACATTATCTGCGGACAGCTCGTCAAACTCACAATCCAGCATCTGCTTGTGCTGAAGTCTGAGCTTTATCGTGCCGTTTACATTCAGCTTTCCCCGCATCATGGGAAGGCTTTCGTTTTTCGGAACATACTCTCTGTAAAGCCCCTGCTTCAACTGCTGTGACAAGCCTCTTGAGAGGATCTGCGCAAACAGATCGCAGATATTATCAAAGCTTTCCGCCGCTATGCTCTCGTAATTGGTCTGGCGAAGCACCCTGAAAGCGTAGGAGAGCATATAATATATGTTCCTGATTAAGATTCCGTTACCTTCAGCCATTTATAACACCTGTCAGTTCGTTTGAGTGCTTATCTGCCTCTGCCTTATTATCAAACCAATACTCTTTGAGAGTCGGAATGATATCATACTTTACGATCATGCGGAGCTTTTCTTTGGTACAGGTGTCCTTTTTAAGACTGCAGAAGTAGCTGTGACCTATCAAGAAGCCTTCTCCGAGTGAATCGTCCTTTTTAATTGTTTCATTCAGCTCACATACTTTTTTGATAAGCTCATCAAACATCGGATTTTCAAGCTCTGCTTTGTACTTTTTAAATCCGTCCGAATCAAATCCCGGTGTCATCGTGAAGAACGCAAACCTTCTTCGAAGAGCGTAATCTATCATCGCAAGGCTTCTGTCGGCTGTGTTCATCATGCCTATCAGATAAAGGTTTTCGGGTACGTTGAATTCCTTGCCGGTATATGCAAGCTTTGCCGCCTCCTTGCGATAATCCTTTTCGATCAGCATAAGAAGCTCACCGAAGATCTTGCTCATATTGCCGCGGTTGATCTCGTCGATAATAAAGAAATACTTTCTGTCGGGATCGTTTTTCGCTTTATTGCAGAAGGTATAGAATATACCGTTTTTAAGCTCAAAACCGCCGTCGGCATTGGGCTTGTAGCCCATGATAAAATCCTCATAGGAATAGTTCTGATGGAACTGTATAAACTCAATGCGGGAATCGTCTTTTTCGCCCATGATCGAGTATGCAAGACGCTTTGCGGCGTAGGTTTTACCGACACCGGGTGCACCCTGGAGGATTATGTTCTGCTTGTGGTCAAGGAGCTCTTTGAGGGTGTCGTAGTCGGCTTCGGAGAGGTAGACTTCGTTGAGGAAGTCTTGTTTTGTGTACTTATCTTTTATTGGTTCTTCCTGTTCTTCGTTGAAATCTACATACAGTTTCACATGACTTAAGTCTACAATATCCAACGCTTGTTTTAATTCATCACGCAATTTCCAAATGTATGAACCGGATGTATATTTATCTGCAGAGCGTCCAATGTAAAGAATAGGCCACCATCTTGAGTTTTCGGTATCTCTCTCCATTACGGGACATCCGGTTTTTTGTGCGATTCGTTTAGCAAGGAAAGAAGAACCAGAATTATAGAAATTTACGTTTTCACCGTAGTTTTCAGAAAGCTCTTTACAAGTTGCGGCACCGCCGTAGTCCTTCATACGTTTCATTATTTCGAGGGAAGATTCTGTAAAGATTGTCCCATCATTCAACAAATCAACCCATTGTTTTACACTAAAGCCCGGGGTATAGTCCTTCGGAAACCATGGTTCCGTATCGTTCTTATAGTTTCTATTGATATAGAATGCGATATCGGCAGTAAGCGTTCTAAAATCATGATCCGGATAACATTCTTTGTCTTTCGCACAGCTGAGTATGCTAATAATACTATGTTCCTTCAAAAGCTCCGAGCAGATTTCATCATAAAACTTATAACTCTCAATAAGATTATCCGCATCGGCTGTCTTCTTTGGAACGAAGTCGCTTTCAAGTTCTTTTGCAGCGGCACGAACCTCGGAATACTTGTATATATAATACTTTTCAGGAAACCTTGCCCACAAATAAACGGATATAGCATTAGTACTCTGATAATGATTATTCCACGAACCGGGATTATACTTCAGTCTGAGTTCTTCCGCCTTATTTCTGAATGTATCTATTCTTTCTGTAAGTGGCAGATCTTCGTTATAGAGATTTACAAACATTTCTCTGACAGTTTTGCTGTCTGCCTTTGCAAATTCTTTTATCATGCCTCTCGGATAATTATTCATTGATGCGAGAAGATTGAACATTTTCTCTGTGGATCTCATAAACATTTCAAGAAAATCATCCGCATCGATATCCCAATTGTCTTGGAAATGCCGAGCCGCTTCCCATTTGTATTTTTCGTCCTTCCACTGGATGTCAAAACGCTTTTTGTATGCCGATAATACATCGGCGAGTTTTTCTTTGTTGAACATGGATGCCTCCCGGAAATTTAGTTGTTATTGGTATTATAACACACATTTCGCAGGTTGGCAAGAGGGGGATGGATATTATTGAATGTCAATATCGTCTTCACACCTGCAAATTACGCCACCCCCCTTTTCTTCCATACTTAAATCAGAACAGCAATCACACAACAGGAGTCCCAAATTTGCTGTTACTATTCAATTCATTATGGAGGAAAAAACATGAAACACAACAAACTTAAACTTACCGATCAGCGGAAGCTCTTTTGCTTTGCCTGTTGCCGCATTGATAATACCGATGATTGCAAGGCTT
>SVQR01000183.1 GCA_015065225.1 Oscillospiraceae bacterium
TGATATGGGTGCAAACGGAATGACGTGCAATTTCCCGGATAAGCTCAGAGAATATGTAAACGAAAGGACGAAGAAAGAATGAAAGCCTGTATAATCCAGCCGCCCTATTCAAGGAATGCGGCAGACAGTGAAGATTTTTTCAAATATAAGATGGACTGCCTTGACAGGTGTGATGACAGTCTTGATATAATAGTCCTTCCGGAGTACAGCGATGTGCCTTTTGCGACAAGTACTCTTGAAGAGACGCTGTTTTACCATAAGAAATACATTGATATCCTTCTTGATAAATGTGCACAGACCGCAAAGAGATGTAACTCAATGCTTTTTGTAAATGCACTTTACAAGACGGAGACAGGATACAGAAATACCACCTATTGCTACAACAGGCAAGGTGAAGTGGTAGGTCACTACTATAAGAAGCATCTGCCTCCTCTGGAGCTTGAGGTGCTGAAACTTGATTCCGACTATACATTTGAGTTCTCCGAGCCTTATGTTCTGGAATTGGAGGGTATAAGATTCGGATTCCTTACCTGTTATGATTTCTATTTCTATGAAGCGTTTGCAAGGATAGCAAGAGAAAAGGTGGATGTTATAATCGGCTGTTCGCTTCAGAGAAGTGACAGTCACGATGCCATTGAGACAATGTGCCGTACTCTTGCGTATAATACCAATGCGTATGTTGTTCGTTCTTCCGTAAGTTTTGACGAAAAGAGCGAGATATGCGGTGCGAGTATGGTTGTCACTCCCGAAGGCAAGGTTCTTGAGAATATGAAGGGCAGATTCGGTATGGCGTGCGTTGAGTTTGATGTTACAAAGAAGTATCTCAAGCCTCAGGGCTTCGGAAATCCCGACGGACCGCATTATCAATACATTGAATACGGCAGAAAGCCATGGCAGTACAGAGCTGCCGGAAGTGCGATAGTACTTGACGATAAGAAGATGCCTTATCCGAGAGTATGCGCTCACAGAGGATTTTCAAAGGTCGCTCCCGAAAACAGTATGCCAGCATTCGGTGCGGCGGTCGCAATGGGTGCCGAGGAGATAGAATTTGATCTCTGGTATACAAAGGATGGCGAGATAGTTTCCATTCATGACGCAAATCTCGACAGAGTTTCCGACGGAAGCGGATTTATATACGAGCATACATACGAGGAACTGAAAACATTCGATTTCGGCAAAAAGTTCGGCGAGGCGTTTGCGGGACTTCGCATAATCACATTTGAGGATATACTTCGCAAGTTTGCCTGTCATGTAGTCATGAATGTTCATATAAAGACTCTTGACGATGATGTCGATTACAATGAAGACTACTTCAGAAAGATAGTTGCCCTTATAGATAAATATGACTGCAGACCGTACATATATTTTATGACCGGTAACGACAGCCTTCTGCGAATGGCAAAAAGGATTGCTCCGGATATCTGCCGTTGCTGCGGCGAGCATGAGAGAGTTATCCGTCGCGAAGAAGAACCGGGTATCGTCAACAGAGCTATCGCACACGGATGCGAGAAGGTACAGCTGTTTAAGCCCTTCTTTACCAAAGAGGATATTGATAAGGCTCACGAACACGGTATTATCTGTAATGTTTTCTATTCGGATGATCCGGAGGAAGCGAAAGAGTTCCTCGACATGGGTGTTGATACCATACTTTCCAATAATTACGGTGTGGTCGCAAACAGAGTAAAAGAATATAAGAACAAATAATAAATACAGAAAAGGAAAAGAATTATGACATTTGAACTTCACAGAGACATCAAGATCATTCATGAGAATACTTGCAAGCCGAGAGCTTATTTTATTCCCTATGAATGCGAAAAAAATGCAAAAAACAATGTAAGGGATGACTCGCCTTATTTCAAGAATCTGTGCGGCACATGGAATTTTAAGTTCTTTGATTCCGCGGCAGAGATAGACGAGGATATGGAAGATCCGGATCTTGGCGAGTGCGACTGCGGCTGTTTTGATACCATTACAGTCCCCATGTCCTGGCAGATGATGCTTGATAAGGGATACGATGTTCCCAATTACACCAATATCAACTATCCTTATCCGGTAGATCCGCCTCATATTCCCGATGAGAATCCTTGTGCTATCTATGCAAGACGCTTCACAGTTACCGAGGCTATGCTCGACCGTGATGTCTTTATAAATTTTGAAGGCGTTGATTCCTGCTTCTATCTCTACATCAACGGTCAGTATGTCGGCTACAGCACTGTCAGCCACAGCACAAGTGAGTTTGAAATAACAAAGTATCTTCAGGAGGGTGAGAATACCGTTGCGCTTCTTGTGTTCAAATGGTGTTCGTCAAGCTACCTTGAGGATCAGGATATGTACAGACTTTCCGGTATCTTCCGTGAGGTATATCTCCTTTCGCGCGCAAAGAACAGAATTGAAGATATCGACATAAAGGCAGAGCCCTGTGACAACTATACCGGCGGTAAGATCACTGCGGATATAACCTATGTCGGCACAAAGAAAGCCACATATAAGCTCTGTGACAAAAAGGGCAATGAAATAGCGGTCGGTGAATGTAAGGACAGGCTTTCAATAAATGTGGAAAATGCACTTCTCTGGTCAGATGAAACTCCGAATCTTTATGATCTCTACATTACGGTAGCCGATGAAGTATGCCTTTTCAGAGTGGGCATCCGTGAATTTAAGATAGTTGACGGTGTTATCCTTGTAAACGGCAAGGCTGTAAAAGGTCTCGGCGTCAACAGACACGATTCACACCCCATACTCGGTCACGCAACTCCCATTGACCATATGATAGAAGACCTTATGATCATGAAGAGATGCAACGTGAATATCATCAGAACCTCTCACTATCCCAACGATCCGAGATTTGTGGGACTTTGCGATGAACTCGGTTTCTATGTTGTAGACGAAGCAGACCTTGAAACACACGGCCTTGAATCCATAAGATACAGAAACGATGTTCCCGGAAATGAAAGAGGAAGTGTTCTCTCTTTCAGCCCCGAATGGACACACGCATATGTTGACAGAGCCGAAAGACTTTACGAAAGAGATAAGAACCATTCCTGCGTTATCTTCTGGTCTCTTGGAAACGAATCCGGATGCGGTGACAACCACAGAGCAATGCGTGACTATATTCTGGGAAGAGACCCGAAGGTGATCGTGCATTATTGTGAGGCAGCCACGAAGTATTCAAACCTTAATGCGGATGTATCTCCCATTGAGTCCTGGATGTATCCTTCGCTTGAGGAAGCAAAGAACTTTATTTCAAAGAAGACGGGAAAGCCCTACTTTATGTGTGAATATTGCCATGCTATGGGCAACGGCCCCGGAGATCTCAAGGATTATGTTGACCTTATAAGAAGCGAAAAGACTTTCTTCGGCGGATGCGTATGGGAATTTACAGACCATTCCGTGCTGATAGATGTTCCCGGAAAGCCAGGACAGAAGGGATTCACCTACGGCGGCGACTTCGGCGATACTCCTCATGACGGCAATTTCTGCGTTGACGGTCTTGTGTATCCCGACAGAAAGCTCCACACGGGCATCCTTGAGATGAAACAGGCGTACAGACCTTACAGCATAGAGCTTACAGACTACGAAAGCGGAGAGATAAAGCTCACAAACCTCAGATGCTTTAACGATTTTTCTGACCTTGATCTGTACTGGAACGTTGAATGTGACGGCAAAGAAATAATAGCAGGCAGAGAGACAAGTTTAAAAATCGCTCCCGGCAAGAGCAGAAAGTACAAGCTCTTTGATGCATTTGATTTTGAAGAAGAGGGCGAGTATTTCCTCAATGTCAGACTTGTTACAAATAAGAATAATCCCTGGGCTAAGGCAGGTCATGAGATCGGCTTTGATCAGATGGATATCTTTGAGCTTGCATATGAGGAAACATACGAAAGAGATGAGCGTTTTGACGACAAGCTCACTGTTGCCGAGGACGAACAGTTCCTTGAGGTGTTCACCAACGAAACGGGCTATCTCTTTGATAAGCAGACTGGTAAGATAGTAAAGGTTGTACACAACGGAACGGATATGCTCTCCTCTCCCGTGGATTTTGCTATCTGGCGTGCACCTACCGACAATGACCGTTATGTCAAGAACGAATGGATAAGAGAAGGATTTGACAGAGTGATGACCACTCTTTACGGTTTTGAGGTTGTTGAAAAGAGCGAGGATCTCGTTCAGGTATCTGCAGATTATGCGCTCGGAGCGAAGTCCAAGGGCCCCATCATGAAGATAAAGGCACTTTATACCTTTGTCTCAGACGGTTCTTGTACGGTTGAGCTTGGAGTGAAGGTGCGTGAGAATGTTCCGTTCCTTCCGAAGTTCGGTCTTTCATTTGCAATGCCCGAAGGCTTTGAGAAGATGGGTTATTACGGCTACGGTCCTTATGAGAGCTACATGGATAAGAAGCTCGCATCACATATCGGACAGTTCGATAAGACTGTAACGGATAACTTCGAGCCGTATGTACGTCCCCAGGAGAACAGCTCTCATCATGCCTGCAGACGTGCTTATGTCACAAACCTTTCCGGTGCGGGACTTAAGTTTGAATATGCTTATGATGACGAATACTTCTCATTCAATGCACAGCACTACAGCAGTATGGATCTTACAAAAGCTGCTCACAACTATGAGCTTGAAAAGCGTGCCGAGACATATGTCAGCATAGATTTTGCAATGAGCGGAATCGGCTCCAATTCCTGCGGACCGGCACTGAGTCCGGAATACAGATTCACTCTCAAGGACTTCTCCTGTGCTGTGAAGATAACTCCCGAAAACTGATCGGCGACCGTAAGCTTTGAGAAGAATATACCTTTTGCCTCTTCTTGAGATATTATACGGATGTGTCCTTTGATGATCTTTTGAGAAATATGTACGGTTGAACCCCAACTTTACGGGGATGTCCGAATCGTGTTCGTATATGTTTTTGCCGGTGGGCAACGGTGAGAGCTGTGCGGCGCGGGGAGGATATCTCCCGTACTGCTTCCGGTGTATCATCGAAAGATCTGATAAGTGCGTGTCCGGAATCACCCAAGGGGATGAGTGCAACGGGTATAGGCTCCGATGAGCGATCGGTTGGTTTTGTGAAAAAGCTTTGCTCCGCAAATGGCGTAACAGCTTTATGCGGAACAGGTTTTTTCATTGCCGAAAACATAATAAGAGCTTTGGCGTCTTGCTTTTGCGGGCGTTGAGGCTCTTCTTTTTTTGTAAAGGTTGACATATTTACTTGTAGTAATACTACAAAAAAGCGAGTCTTTATTACGGAAAATTAATGATAATGGGGGTTGACATTTTTAATTTTCTGTGATATAATATATCAGTATTAATAGTTGATGTTGATGGAGAGAGTACTGTGTTGACCTCATTCACAGAGAGCCGTCGGTGCTGAAAGTGCGGCAGTGAGAGATACGGGAAAAACACTTC
>SVQR01000184.1 GCA_015065225.1 Oscillospiraceae bacterium
ACGCTGTGCAAGAAGCTCTATCGCACCTCTGTAATCGAGGTTTTCCATCCGCATGGTAAAGGTGATCACATCGCCTCCCGCTCCGCAGCCGAAGCAGTGGAAATTGTCCTGAAAGACCGTAAATGACGGAGTTCTTTCCGAATGAAAGGGACAAAGACCGAGCATATTGCTTCCGGCACGCTTGAGATCGACATATCTGCCGATAGTCTCAACTATATTGTTGCGATGCTTCAGTTCATCTATAAAGCTCTTGGGATAAGCCATGAGATCACCTCCTTGTTTAGTGTAAACAGTAAATTATAAATTGATTGTTATTTGTTCCTCATCTCTTTGCCCAGACCTTCGGGACAAAGATATTCTCATATACCGCAACAGCATATCTGTCCGTCATGCCTGCTATGTAGTCACAGACAACTCTGGGAGTGGAATAATCCTCAAGATAACGCTTGTATTCCTCCGATATCTTATCCGGATTCTTGACAAAATAGTAGTACATGGACTCTATCATGGCGCAGGCCTTTGATTCCTCACCTTTGGCTACAGGGTTGAAATAGACATGCTCAAACATGAAATCACGGAGCTTTTCCGTAGCGTCGTTAAGACTTTCATCCATGACTATATCCGGCTCGCCCTTCTTAAATGTTCTTTCGGAGGCTTCTATTACACTTTTTACCATAGTGTCAATTCTCGCACCATGTGAATCGCCCAGAACATCACAAAGCTCCTTTGGAACATCGGTTACTTTTATCACTCCGCCTCTTATAGCATCGTCTATATCATGATTTATGTAGGCAATACGATCGGCAAACTTTATGATCTTTCCTTCAAGGGTATCTGCCGTCTTTTTGCCGGTATGACAGAGAATACTGTCACGCACTTCATATGTAAGATTAAGTCCTTCACCGTCACGTTCGAGAATATCCACGGTACGAAGACTCTGCTCGTTATGACGGAATCCGTCGGTGCAGATGGAATCAAGCACTCTTTCGCCTGCGTGACCGAACGGTGTATGTCCCAAATCGTGTCCCAGTGCCGCCGCTTCGCACAGATCCTCATTCAGACGCAAAGCACGCGCTATAGTCTGTGCTATCTGATTTACCTCAAGAGTATGGGTAAGTCTTGTACGATAGTGATCCCCCTCAGGTGAGAGGAAGCACTGTGTTTTGTGCATGAGCCTTCTGAATGACTTGGAATGGATTATCCTGTCCCTGTCACGTCTGAATGGAGTTCTGAAGCTGCATTCCTCTATATTCCGTTCTCTTCCCTTTGTATTTTCCGAGAAAACAGCGTATTCACAAAAAAGCTCCCTTTCACGTTTATAAAGCATTTCCGTTGAAAAGTCCATATTGAACCTCCGAGCCTGCGGTCCAGATCGGTATCCGCATTATTTGCAAATGTGGCACAAAAAATATGTTCTGTTATTATATACGCAGTTTTTCGCCAAAATACTTTTTTATTTTTCGGTTTATATAAATTTTTTTGCTCTTTTCGTCAAAGTGCGAAAAATCTTCAATGATGAGTAAAAAATGCGTATAAACCGCATATTATGCATAATTTTGTGCATTATGAACACTTTTATGCATAAAAATCCATAAAATTGCAGAGAATATACTCTTGACAAACAGTTATGTGTATTTTATAATATAAAATGCAAAAATAATTTTAGCCAAAATTCTATCACAGGGAGAGAAAACAGCAAATGATAATTGACCAGGTCAGACAGCTTCTTGCACAGCAGTTGGGATTGGATGAAACAGATCTCGACGACGATGCGAACATACTTGAGGATTACTGTGCGACACCTATGGAAAAGGTAGATGTAGCAATGGCCATCGAAGACAGATTCGGCATTACCGTTTCGGATGAAGAATTCTCCGGTCTTACTTCTCTTGAAGAGATCGCAGATTATGTGGAGAGAAATCTTTGATATGTATTACGGCGATAACGGTATGTTATTTCAGTCTTAAAAGGAGAATAAATCATGAAGACTATCAAGGATACTTTCACAAAAACATATTTCAAGCTGTATACGGATAAAGATGCTCTGAGCTATCTTCCGGGCGATACGGTAAAATTTACACTGAAGCTTTTCGGTGACGGTGAACAGATATCTGCACCCTTTATAGAGTACGAGATACACTGTGACGAAGATAAGAACAGAACAGAAAAAGGATGCCTTGACGGTTCAAAGGGAGAAATAGAATTCGGTTTTCAAACGACTGCTCCCGGCTTTATCAAAGTAGATGCATTTGCACTTGATGAGAATAAAAACAGGATAAACGTAAACGAGCCCGTACACGGCGGTGCTTGCGCAGGCTTTGACGATATAAAGCAATATAAAGAAGAGCCGCAGGACTTTGATAAATTCTGGAAAGATTCACTTGCACTTCTGCCGTCAATAGAATCGGTATCGGCAAGAGTTATTACCCGTGAGATTTTTGACAACGTTCCCGAGGGCTACAGATTATTTGAGGTTGTAGTACCCGCCGTTGACGATAATTCAAGACCTGCAACTGCGATTGTGTCCTATCCGACAAACGCAAAGGAAGGCTCGCTCCGACTCAGATGCAGCTTTCAGGGCTACGGTATCTCGTCTCCACTTCCGATATTTCTCCCCGACTGCATAGCTTTCTGTGTATCCTCACACGGCTTTGCTATCGGCATGCCTGATTATTACTATAACTATGATCATCTCGGACTTCAGGGCTTCGGCTTCAAAAACAACGATAAGCCTGAGACGGTATACTTCAGAAACATGATCCTTCGTGACGTACAGATGGTACGTTATGCCATGACACATCCTCTTTGGAACGGAAAGGATCTGTGGTGTGTCGGCGGAAGCATGGGTGCTTTCCAAACAAGTGCGGTATGCGCACTTATGAATGAATTTGTAACCGAAGTGACCGTCAACATAAACTGGATGTGCGATGTGGGCGGTGAAGAGGTAAGACTTAATGGCTGGAGACCGAAATATACGGAAGCTCTGCGTTATTATGATACTATAAATTTTGCAAAGAGGATCAAGGCTCCAATAACCATCTGTGAAGCAGGCCTCGGCGACTATGTAAGCCCTCCCTCCGGCATCACATCATATTACAATGCGGTAAGGGATGCGGGCAATACGGGCATCAAGATCACATTCATACAAAACAGAGCCCACGGCGGAGATACACGTCCCGATGCGGAGCTTATCACATTTTCAAGAGAGCATAAGATATAACATAAAATATAATTTACATAAGCAAATCTGCCGTACCTGTGTATCTGTGTACGGCTTTTGCTGAAAATGTACAGAGTATGTCCGAAAGGAGTGAAGCATTTGACAAAGAAAGTACTTGTAGGACTTTCCGGCGGTGTTGACAGTGCGGTTTGTGTAAAGAAACTTGCGGATGAAGGTTTTGAGGTCATCGGGCTTTATCTGGATATGAAAAACTGCGACACGGAAGCTCCGTTGCTTATAGAAGATGCATCATATGAAAACGATGATATAAAAAGTGCATTTCAGTGCGCCGAAACATATGGAATAAAACTTTACAAATTCGGATGTGCAAAGGCTTTTGACAGCATCGTCAAAGAGGATTTCGTCAGAGAGTATTCACGCGGAAGGACACCTAACCCTTGCATTGTCTGCAACAGGCTTGTAAAATTTGCATCCCTTCTCAAATGTGCGGATATGCTTGGATGCGATCTTATCGCTACCGGACATTACGCAAAGATCGGATACTTTGAGACCACCGGAAGATATTATGTTGAAATGGGAGAAGATGCGAAGAAAGAGCAGAGCTATATGCTCTGGAATCTCACTCAGGAGCAGCTTTCAAGACTCCTTTTTCCGCTCGGAGACTCTGTTAAATCCGACAATTTTGAAACTGCGAGAAAGGATGAGCTTATTGCCGCACAAAGAGGCGAGAGTCTCGATATATGCTTTATCCCGAAGGATGACAATTATGCCGACTTTATAGAAAGACGTATAGGCAGATTTCCCGAAGGTGACTTCATCTCCCCCGACGGCAAGGTATGCGGAAAGCACAAAGGTATCATAAGATACACCGTAGGTCAGAGAAAGGGACTCGGCATAGCTCTCGGAGAACCGGTATTTGTAAAAAAGATAGACGGAGAGAAAAATCTTATATATCTCGCAAGAAGCGGTGAGGAGTATATGGACGAGCTTTCCGTTTCGGGACTGAACTTTGTAGGTATGTTACCGACAGATAACTATGAGGGTGAGCTTTCCGTAAAGATAAGATACGCCGCAAAGCCTGTACCGGCAAAGGTAGTCATAAAAGGTGACAAATGTACCGTAACATTTCCAGAAAGCGTAAGGGCGGCAACTCCGGGACAGTCCGCTGTCTTTTATGAAGGCAACAAGGTTATGTTCGGAGGATTCATAGACTAAAAAAAAGCATAATATAAGGAATGGTTTCACACCGTTCCTTTTTTGTTGCTTTGATGAATTTGTGTACTATCGGTTTACGCTTATCCTTTGCAAGTTCTTAACACTGCCGACATTTGCTCCTTCACAATAATTGTTTATTATATTGCGTAAACTCATAGTACACATGTTCAATATAGTTATTAATACCAATTATGGTATTTTTTGTTAATTATAGACAATTACATATAACTGTATTCGTACATAATACATCATAATCGGAGAATATCATGCATATCTCTGTTAAACTCTTGACAACCACCTGTTTTTGATGTATAATAGTTGCAATGTTTGAATATACTTTCAATCAGTTATATTATGATGTCCGTAACAGGTTGCGGACAAAAACACATATATGGAGGTTTTTTATTATGAACAACAGAGTTTACAATTTTTCCGCAGGTCCTTCCATGCTTCCCCTTCCCGTACTTGAGAAGGCTGCAGCAGAGATGACAAACTACAACGGCAGCGGTATGTCCGTTATGGAGATGAGCCACAGAACTCCCGTTTACGAAGCCATCATCAAGGAAGCAGAAGCAGATCTCAGAAAGCTTATGAACATTCCGGATAACTACAAGGTGCTCTTCCTTCAGGGCGGTGCTTCCACACAGTTTGCTTCCGTTCCGCTTAATCTCCTTAAGAACGGCAAGGCTGACTATGTTGTTTCCGGTCAGTTCTCCAAGAAGGCTTACAAGGAAGCTCAGAAGTACGGTGACATAAAGCTCATCGCATCTTCCGAGGACAAGAACTTTACATATATTCCCAAGATCACAGCCGATATGGTAAGACCGGATGCAGACTACGTTCACGTTTGCTACAACAACACCATCTTCGGCACAAAGTATCCCGAAGTTCCGGATACAGGCGATGTAATTCTTGTTGCGGATATGTCCTCCTGCATCATCTCCGAG
>SVQR01000185.1 GCA_015065225.1 Oscillospiraceae bacterium
TATACGGTGGTATATTCCGTTGACGGGAAAAGCATTACCGTGGAAAGACATCGCACAGATGAATATCTGGCTTCCGGTTGGTATACCGAGCCTGTGGTGATGATGTACCGTGATGGCGAGACTATCATTGTAAGTGTGGAGCAGATCGCCATTTATGAAGAGGCGGGATGGTCGACAAAGATCGTTATATCTGCGGAAGATGACAGAAGAAGTGAAGCTATCGGTGATTATATGACGGTATATATCACTCCGAGCGGAAAGAGATACCATATAAGTCGGGAATGTGCAGGCTCGGGTGCTGTTCCGAAAACGCTTCACGAGGTGAAGGACAAATACGGACCGTGCGGTACGTGTACCGATAAATGAAATGAATAAAGAAATACCTTGGCATAGACGTGTTCCGTGCCAAGGCTTTTTGTTATGATTTGATTTCTTCAAAGCGTTTTGCATATTCTCCGGGACTTTCGCCGCATTTTCTTTTGAATTCGTAAGAAAAATAGCTGATGCTGTCAAAGCCGCATCGTGTTGCTACCTCGCTGATCGGGTACATTCCCGTACTGAGAAGTCCCTTGGCGTTTTCTATGCGGACATTTTTTATATATTCAAGCGGAGATGCACCGAAGCATTCTTTGAACTCCTTGCGGAAGTAGACGGCACTTATACCGCACATATCCGAAAGCTGTGGTATAGAGATGCCGCGGTTGGCGTAGTTTTCGTCAATGTGATTTTTTATTGCACGCATTCTTTTCGGAACTATCCTTGGAAGATTGTCTGAAAGCTCGTGGGAAAGATTTGCAAATATCTCGTATGCCATGGAAAGGCAGGCGTAGTCCCAGGTATGTCCCGTAGTTCGCATCCTGTCTGCAAGTCCGCGGAACATATTTTCAAAGGCTATCGGATATGTAGGCTTATAAACGAAGGGAGACAGCTCCGGAATATCGTTTTCCGTTTCAAAATGGAGTATCAGCATCTTTCCGTCTTCGAGTATCTCGGTGGTGTAGGAACATCCTTTGGGAATGTAGGTTATACAGTTTTTATCGGAGTATATCTTTTTATCCGAGCCTTCGGGAAGTATGCTTATCCTGCCGGATATCCTGAATGTCAGTCCGTGATGTATCCTGCCGGGAACGAATATGCTTTCGGATTTTTTAAATTCCGAGGTCAGCATTGTCATATTGGTTATTCTCAGGTCATTTGGAAAAAACACCGTACTGCCGCCTTTCATTTGATGTATCGCGATGTTATTCTAACACATTATTTGGTGAAATTCAAGTTTCGAAATATTAAAATTAATAGTGTTTTGTTATTGAAAAACAGCGCTGACGGTAGTATAATTGCAGTAACGATAAAAATCTGAAAGGAAATTACAACAATGAACGAGCTTATGAATAAGATTGCGGAAGCCGTAAAAAGAGAAAAGATAGACCTCATCGGCTTTGCACCCAAAGAAAGATTTGAAAATGTACCCGCAAGAAACAATCCCTTCTCAATATTTCCCGAAGGCAAGACCGTCATAATGGTCGGCAAGAGAATATGCAGAGGTGCACTTCGCGGTGTGGAGGAAGGAACAAACTTCGGCGATTATGCTCTTTTCGGAAAGAACTGGCTTGAGGATGAATTTCTCTCCATCGCCACTTACGGACTTGTAAATGCCATTGAGGATTGCGGCTGGGAGGCTTGTCCCGTATTCCCGAATCCTTCGGAGATAGCTCCCACAGGCGTATCTGTAAGAGACGGTGCTCCGGAGCCGAACGTATTCCCGGATTTTGACTATGCGGCTGTTGCCTGCGGACTTTGCGAGATATCCTATAACGGTATACCAATGTCGAAGGAATATGGTACACGTCAGAGATTCCACATGATAATTACCGATGCGGAAATAGAGGCTACTCCCATTATGGAAGGAAGCGTATGCACAAGATGCAAGAAGTGTGCAAAGGCTTGTCCTCTCGGTGCGATAAGCGAAACAGAGACGGAGGAGGTCGAGATCTGCGGCAAGAAGATGACTGTTGCGAAGATAGATTACGAAAAGTGCAAGGTCTGCAAGAACGGTGCTTGTCCTTCAAGATTCTCGCCTGCTGCAAAGCCTGACAGAATTGCGGCACTTTGCAACAGAACCTGTATGAATGAACTCAAGTGCGGAAATACATTTGAGAATTCCTTCAGAAACAGAGATGCCTGGGCACTTGATGCTTTCGGAAAATACGCTGAAAGAGATACCGAGTCGGCAAATGTTCTCGGCGGTGCATTCTCAAAGGACGGTGCAAGATGAAGCTGACTTCCGAAATGATAAAGGAGAAGGCAAAGGAGCTTGGCATAGACTGTATCGCCATAGGCAATATAGAAAGATTCAAAAATGCTCCGAAGCTCATGTCTCCGCTGACATACTTTCCCGAAGCGAAATCTGTTATCGCCCTTGCAATGCGTATACCGAGGGGTACATACAGAGGTATCGAGGAAGGTACACATTGGCATAACTATACATTTTATTCTTATAATAAGCTCAACTCTCTTTTCAGACCGATAAAGTCCTATGACCTTTGCTGTTTTATTGAGGATCACGGCTGGGAGGCTGTTGCGCACTATCCTGCAGTTCCCGAAGGAAACGGTACTACAAAGGATCCTGTGGCTCCCGATAAAGTGCCTTCCGATGTTGTTTGCAGTGTAAGACTTATTGCGGCAGGATGCGGTCTTGGTGAGGTAGGATTTTCGAAGGTGTTCCTTACTAAGAAATTCGGGCCGAGAGTAAGACTCGGACTTATCTTCACGGACTGTGAGCTTGAGCCGGATCCCATTCTTGATACCGGCGATATATGTATTCACTGCGGTGCTTGTCAGAGAGAATGTCCCGGAAATGCTGTTCCCAGCGTTAAGGATGTTGACAAGAGGCTTACCGTTGATTTTGGCGAAAAGAAAATCTGGTACGGTGATGTCCAGATGGGCAGATGTACGCTTTCGCATCACGGATTCAACAATGAATGCTCTCCTTTCCACAAGAAGGAATTTCCAAACATGGCATTTGATGTTCGCAATACCGACATGACAGAAGAGGAAGCGTATATACTTACATACTCAATGGCGAGTGCAAAATGGGGAAGAAAGCCGGAAAATAATGCTGTTATGGGCTATTATGATTACATTATGAAGCATACCGGTTACTTTGCCATTTGCGGTGCGAAGGGATGCATCAGAGCCTGCATGAATGCCCTTGAAAAGAGTGGCAGGATAGAGAACAAGTTCCATAATCAGTTCTACAAGAAGCCGAGCTGGACTCTTGCCAACAGGCCGGATGTTATCTCGACCGGTGTAAACCCCTACAGAGAAAAGTATCTTGATGAGAAGTATCCGGGTATACGCGAGAATGAGTACAGAATGGCGGGTACAACAGGACTTACTGTCAAGAAGCAGGAAGATTGAAAACGGTATATTAATACTTTTGACGGTGTATCTTGAGGATATGCCGTCTTTTTTATACGAAAAAAACCGCAAAAGTGAAGCGCTCACCTTTGCGGCATAAATGTTGTATTAAAATATATAATCAGTCTTTGTAGTTTTCTGCGGGAGCTTCATCGGGGTAGAATCCGCTGTAGCCGGTCTTTTCCATTGAGTCGAGTTTTGCCATTTCTGCACTTGTGAGTTCGAAATCGAATACGTTCATATTGTCTGCAATTCTTGAGGGCGTAACTGACTTGGGGAGAGGTAGTACACCGTGCTGAAGAGCATATCTTATGCAAACGTGAGCTGCTGTCTTGCCGTGTGCTGCCGCAATCTCGTTTATGGTGGGATCACCGAGGACAGCACCGCATCCGAGAGGGCTCCAGCCTTCAACAAGGATGTTGTTCTGCTGACAATATTTTACGGTATCGAGCTGATTGTAGCCGGGATGGAATTCTATCTGGTTTACCATGGGCTTTATCTGCGCAAATTCGTTAAGAGCTTCAAGGTGGTGGGGGAGGAAGTTGCTTACGCCGATAGCCTTTATCTTTCCGTCGTTGTAAAGTTTTTCAAAGCCCTTCCATGTGGAGGCATTGATCTCTTTCCATTCGGGAGTTACCTTTTCGACGCAAGGCCAATGGATAAGGTAGAGGTCGAGATAATCAAGCTTCAGAGCTTTGAGTGAGGCTTCGCAGGCGGCAATTGTCTTTTCGTAGCCTCTTTCGCTTACCCAGTGCTTTGTTGTAACGAAAAGTTCTTCTCTTTTTACTCCGGAAGCGATGATGCCTTCGCCGACACTTACTTCGTTATCGTATGCTGCTGCGGTGTCGATGTGACGATAGCCGCATTCTATTGCGCACTTTACGGAATTTTTGGCTGTTTCTCCGTCGGGTGTCTGCCATGTGCCGTAGCCGAGGCAAGGGATCTTCGTGCCGTTTGAGAGTGTGAACATATCTTTTGCGTTTGTCATGATCTTTTTCCTTTCGATATGTGAGATTTTTACTGATATAGTATAACATATTTTTGAAAACAAATAAAGTAAAATTGTATAAGGTTTTGGGAAGATTGTTTCAAAATTTGCTGCCTTCTTTGCTTTTTTGATAAATGCTGCCATGATTTATGCCGCAAAATGGATATGGTGCAGGTCGTTGGTGAAAAACACCTTGTGTGCCGATTGTTGGGTGGTGATACTGTGCAACAGTGACGATTTGTTAAAAAAATGTAAAAGATACCGATAGTGCTTGATTTTTATTAATATATGTGGTAAAATAATTCGGTGAGTGTGCAAATCCATACTCACACAAATAACACACATACCGTATGCGGAAAGGGTTGCACCGACAGTGCTTTTCTTCCGTAAAATCCAAGCGGTATGGAGGGTAAAACCCAAGGAGGACATAACTATGTCAGTAGTATCCATGAAACAGCTCCTCGAAGCGGGAGTACATTTCGGTCACCACACAAGAAGATGGAACCCTAAGATGGCTGAATACATCTTCACCGAAAGAAACGGCGTTTACATCATCGACCTTCAGAAGACAGTAAAGAAGCTCGAAGAAGCGTACAAGTTCGTTCAGGAAATTGCAGCTGAAGGCGGCAACATCCTCTTCGTAGGTACAAAGAAGCAGGCTTCCGACGCTATCAAGGAAGAAGCTGAAAGAGCAGGCGTAAACTTCGTTAACGTAAGATGGCTCGGCGGTATGCTCACAAACTTCAAGACAATCCAGAAGAGCATCGCAAGACTCAACAAGCTTCACCAGATGGAAGACGACGGAACATTCGATCTTCTCCCCAAGAAGGAAGTTATCTCCCTCGTTAAGGAGATCAACGATCTCGAAAGAAACCTCG
>SVQR01000186.1 GCA_015065225.1 Oscillospiraceae bacterium
ATTCATCAACCGCTTTATACATACCCTTTACCATGTTTGAAACCATGCCGCTTCCAGAATCGGTAAAAGCTTTAAAGGGGACAATCTTTGCTTCATAAGCAACGCCTCTGTAGTTATTACCGTTTGTGGCGATGAGACCTGCGACCATTGTGCCATGACCGTTTCCGTCTGTTGTAACATATTGTTTTGAGGGATCGGAATCCAGATCCGGACTTACGTTTTCGCCGGGAAGTAAATTATCTGCGATATCCTCATTTGGATATGCTCCGCTGTCTATAACTCCGACAACAACACCTTTACCTGTAAATCCAAGACTCCAGAGTGCCTGTATATTAAGCTGATTATACGATCTTCCGAGAGGAATTGTAGATGAAGATACGCCAGATGCTATTGTCATATATTCAGATGTGTTCGGCATATCAAAAAGGTATGCGGGAGCATCTTCTTCGTAATATTCAACAAGTCCGAGATCTGTATATTTTTGGATAATTGACAGGTCATCTGTTTTGAATATACCGTGATCTATTGCTATGGCGTTTTCTTCGCTGAAGCACTCCTCTGTCATAAGTGAAGCTTCATCATCGCATAGTATTGCCGCATCGTCACGCAGTTTGAAGAGGTACTCCTTTGCGGATACAGTCAACATCATTGCCGGTATGAGCATAGCAATAAAAATTGCCGCCGTATACTTTTTCATCTTTGCTTTCACTTCCTTATTGTTTTATAGGTCATGATAGGTTTGAAGTTGGATGTCATCTTTCCGTTATGACAGAATAACCTTCGCCGTCGGTGGTGACTGTCACGGTTCCGACTTCGCTTGTTACAAATACTGCGGAGCCTGCATTGTTGAGCCTTTGCACTATCTCCGTTGAGGGGTGACCGTAGCTGTTGTCCTTGCCGCAACTTACAACGGATATCTGCGGTGTCATGGCGTTTACCATTTCCTCACAGCTTGAAGTATCGGCACCGTGATGGGCGACCTTATAAAGCTCGCAGTCAAGGTCTCCCGCATTGAACAGCATCAGCTTTTCGGCTTTCTTTTCCGAGTCGCCCGTAAAGAGGGCATCAAAACTTCCGTAGGTGAACATGAAGGATGCACTGCAGTTATTGAGCTCCTCCTCGTCTATCTCCCATGGGCCTGTCATCCTCAGAGTACAGCCGTCTATCTCGTAGATATCGCCCGGCTCTGCCGAATAAAGCACACAGCCTTCTTCCTTTTCTTTTGCTATGGCATCACATAGCTTTTCAAACTGAGTGGTCGTTGAGACAACATCCGGCATCACTATGTATTTTACTTCAAACTTTTCAAGCACCTTCTGTGCGCCGCCTATATGGTCGCTGTGGGGATGGGTGAGGATGAGGAGCTCTATCTCACCGTCCGTGTTGTTCTCAAGATGCTTTGTGAGGTAGTCTCTTGAAGCGGCAGTTCCCGTATCGACAAGTACGGATGAGCCGTTGGGGGTGGTTATCAGGGTGCTGTCGCCCTGTCCCACATTGAGAAAATCGAATCGGCAGGTCTTGTCGGTCTCGGTGTATGTCTCTCCGTAGTGCTGAGCGGTATCTGACGGCGGTGTGGCTTTATCGCCGGTATCCGACTTCTGACCTGCAATATTTGCCACGGCTACCACCGCTATTGCGGCACAGGAGATGATCACTGCGTTTGTCACGAATCTGTCCCTCTTTTTCTTTTTTATTCTTTTGCTTGTCTTTTTTGATCCTGAGGATCTTTTCTTTTTTTCGGGCATATTACCTTTTCTTTCGTATTATCTCAGTCAATATTGTCCTGTTTCATTTTCAGTTCAAGATACTCTTCCCTTGTAATAAGTACTTTTCTGGGCTTTGAGCCTTCAAAGGGACCTACAAATCCCATTTCCGAGAGCATATCTACTATTCTTGCGGCTCTTGCATATCCGAGAGAGAGCTTTCTCTGTACAAGGGAGGTGGATATCTGTCCCATATCTACGCCAAGTTCGAGTGCGGGGAGCATCATTTCATCCCTCTCAAAGCCGTCGGTCGATCCGACATAGGTCTCCGCACCTTCACCGGATGAGCCTTTGCCCTTCTTCTTTTCCGAGCACTTCATGGCTTCAAGCTCGATGGCGTTCTGAATCTCATCGTCATAAGCCTGGATGCCGCTTCCGCGCAGGAAGTCGGTTATCTCTTCGATTACCGAATCGGGACCTACGAATGAACCCTGTACTCTTGTAGGCTTCATGCAACCTACGGGAGCATACAGCATATCACCCTTACCGACCAGGTTTTCCGCACCGACGGTATCAAGTATCGTTCTTGAGTCTACCTGTGATGCGACGGTAAATGCTATTCTCGAAGGTACGTTTGCTTTGATGACACCTGTGATGACGTCAACGGAAGGTCTCTGAGTACCGATTATCAGGTGCATACCTGCGGCTCTTGCCTTCTGTGCAAGTCGGCAGATCGAGGTTTCAACTTCGTCTCTTGCTGTCATCATGAGGTCTGCAAGCTCGTCTATGATTATTACTATCTGACACATCTTCTTAAAGCGTGTGTCCTTTTCGCATACTGCGTTATAGCTCTTTATGTCACGGCACTTTGCGGCTTCTATGAGGTTGAAGCGGTGTTCCATCTCATTTACCGCCCATGCAAGAGAACCTGCCGCCTTTTTCGGATCTGTAACGACGGGTACAAGAAGATGCGGAATACTGTCATACATAGCAAATTCGACCTTTTTCGGGTCTATGAGTATGAGCTTTACTTCATCCGGTCTTGCTTTGTACAGTACACTTACGATAAAGCTGTTGATACACACCGACTTACCCATACCTGTAGCACCAGCGATAAGAAGGTGAGGCATCTTGGCGATATCCATATATACGGGAGTACCGGAAACGTCCATGCCGAGAGCGACCGAGAGCTTACTCGGAAGATTTCTGAATTCTTCGCTGTCTATAAGCTCTTTTATGAATACGGTATGTACCGTCTTATTGGGAATCTCTATACCCACGGCGTCCTTGCCGGGAATGGGAGCTTCTATTCTTACCGAGGATGCACGAAGATGAAGTGCTATATCATCCGCAAGGTTCTGGATGGAACGCACCTTTACGCCGACCTCCGGCTTCAATTCAAATCTTGTGACGGTAGGACCGCAGGAGATGTTCATAACCTTTGTTCTTACGTTGAAATTTGCAAGTGTTGTAACAAGATTCTTTGCGGTCTCCGTAAGCTCATCCGTAACTTTGAATACCGATGGATTGGGGTTGCCGGGAAGAAGGTCTATGGGAGGAAATTCGTATATCTCCTCCGGTGCGGGAGCTTCGTTATCTATGATATCCGTTTCGGTATCTATATCAAAGGGAACATCATTAGGATCATCGGAAGTTTTTTCGCCTTTCTCTGACATGGCTGCACCGGAGACAATATCCTTTGCGCTGAAACTTGATCCTGCGCCCTCTATCACAGCATCCTCGCAGAATATGTCATCGACATCCGTCGGATCGGAGGCCTTTTTATCTGCTGTGTTTGCTTCGAATTCGTCGACGAAGATATTTTCCGTTCCGTCATCGAATTTTCCGACAGCGGCATTATCCGCGGAGATCTCATCGGCATCGTCGTTCATGAAATCATCAAGGAGATCCTTATGCTTTTTGCCGATACCGAGAAGTCTTTTCTTTCTTTCGGGGTTGAGCTCGATGTCCGGATCGTCGTCGTTTTCTTCTATTTCAAGCTCTATTACGGATGATCCCTTTGAGCCTGTCTTGAGGTCGCGTTCGGCAGCTCTTGCTGCTTCGTTTCTCAGTCTTACCTCCTCCACTCTCTTTTCGTGGGCGGCATATGCGTCCTTGGAAAGAGAGACTGTCTTTTTCTTGATGAAGGAGAACACATCACCGAGAGTTATTCCGAACAGAAGGAATGCAAAGATAAATGCAAGGAAGCCTGTGATTATTCCGCAGCCTATCTTGCCGCAAAGTCCGTGGAACAGCATACACAGGAGGCTTCCGAGGTAACCGCCCGCATTCTCCGGGTAGGAAGCACGCACCTGATCGAAGGTCATCTTATCGCCGTTCATAAAAATGAGTGCAAGGAATCCCGAAAGGAATACTATGCAAAGTCCCATGCAGATGTCTCTGTATTTTATAAGTCTGTCCGGAGCATCCGTCTTCCAGCGCACTGCTATAAGAAACATAGTAAAGGGTATGATCCAGGATGCAAATCCGAAGATGTTCATGAACAGGTGTATGACCACACCGAGAACACTCATGTGCTTCCAGAACAGAAATGTAATTATGAGAAATACGCCTATGAAAGCGAAAAGATACGGTGCTATCATATGGAAGAAGGAATTATCGTCATATGGCTTTTGTTCTTTCGGCTTTTCGGCTTTAGGCTTTTTTTTGGAGGTAAGGAAGGAGAAAAATCCCTTCTTGCCGTCTGATTTTTTTGTCTTGTCTTTGGACATATTTATCATTCCTTTCGTTTATGCCCTGCGGTGCGTTATTCCGCATGACCTTGTCCTCTTTTTTGCGGTAATGTATTATCTGACGGTTCCGAGGATTATTGCAAGGATACCTATGATGAAGCAGTATACCGAGAATACTCTGAAGTCTTTTCTTTTGGAAATGTAAGTAAGGAGCTTTATTGCAAGAAGTCCAGACAGCATTGCAGCGAGCATTCCGCAGAGATAGGGAACTATCTGTGTGCTTTCTATCGCTGTGAAGTCCTTTATGGAGAGTATGTTTGCACCGAGGATGGCAGGGATCGAGAGTATGAAGGAGAACTTTACCGCATATTCCCTGTCAAAGCCGCAGAGCATACCGCCTGTTGTAGTCATGCCGGAACGAGATACACCGGGAAGTATTGCCAGAAGCTGCCAGAGTCCTACGATCACAGCACTTTTGAAGTTTTTGCTTTTTTCACACTTTTCGGTAGCGGTTGCCCTTCTTTTTGCCGCTACTCTGTCGGACGCGTAAAGAAGGATTCCGTTGAATATCCACAGGATACCTATCGCCCATGTGTATGTGCCGATAACTTCCACAGCATCTTCCACAAGTGCGCCTATTACAAGAGGTATCAGTGCTACAAGCAGCATCACGAAGAACTTTTCATTCACGGAGAGCTTTATTCTGCCGAATCTGAACTTTTCGCGGAAGATCTTTCCGGTAAGGGAGAAAAAGGCTTTTATAAGATCCCATATATCCTTATAATATACTATGCAGACCGCCGCGAGCGTTCCGAGATGGAGAAGGATATCAAAGCTCATTCTGTTTTCTTCCGTTCCGAAGAGATTGTGGAAGAATGCAAGGTG
>SVQR01000187.1:0-1616 GCA_015065225.1 Oscillospiraceae bacterium
ATAACTGCCTTCTCCGTTCAGATATGCCTGAACTGCTTTTAATTTAAATTCATAACTATATTTTCCCATGAAAAAACCGACCTCCCAATCGTTAGATTTTTGGTCTAACTTTTGGGGGTCGGTTCACTTTTGTACAGCACTTTTTTATCAGTATTTCCCCGGTGATATTCCCGTTATTTTCTTGAATACAAGGCTGAAATATGTTGTATTTGCAAACCCACAATTTTGTGCGGTCTCATCCAGTGTAAAAAGACCGGATGACAACATCTCCTTTGCACGTTTGACTCTGACAGTATTCAGGTACTTTATGGGGGAGATCCCGTATGCCGCTTTGAACAGCCTCCTCAGATGCGTCGGAGAGCATCCTGCGACCTTCGCAATTGCATCGCTGTCTATATCGCGTGCTGAGTACTCATCAATAAAATACTTTGCCGCAGCTGCGGGATTGTCCGAGAAGGACAGAGCCTTCGGATAGTTTTCACGAATTATGATGCAAAGTATCTCCTGCACGAGAGCGCACAGATAAGGCTCTGTACAAGGACCTTGCGAAAAATAGATATTTGCCGTCTTTTCAAACAGGTCAAAGAATCGTCTTGTATGTTCGGGATGAAAGACACGGCTTTTGGGAAGCATTGCTTCAAGCGGTGCGAAATCCTCCGTCACGTATGAGATCACGCAGTACTCCGCATCATCCGAAAGACATTCAAGAAGATATGTGTCGTTCTTCCTCTGC
The DNA here is from genome assembly GCA_015065225.1 of Oscillospiraceae bacterium. Lineage (GTDB taxonomy): Bacteria > Bacillota > Clostridia > Oscillospirales > CAG-382 > SIG622. The sequence continues at coordinate 734 of SVQR01000187.1, forward strand.
AGGAAGATATCTCCTTCTTCACCGATATATACATCATTGCCCATGTTTATGGAAATAGTCCCATTCTTTACAAGCGTCAAGCCGTAATGTGTTCTGTTTGTTATATTTCCGGGAAGCTCTTTTCTCATTTTTTTGCTGTAGGCAAATGCAACATTTGTTACCGAAAAATTGTTGTTAGTATCCATATCATCACATCCGATAATCGTTTTTTACACTTTGATTATATCACATAGGTGACAAAAAGGCAATACTTGGTCGTAATTTATATTTTTTGAGTTGAAATCATAATTGAAGAAACTCTTATGTGATGCTATACTTTAAGTGTAAACGCAAATAAATATATAGGAGTGATATCACAATGACAAAAGAAGAAGTAAAGGAACTGGCGAAAAGTCTTGGTGCGGATATAGTAGGTATCGCATCAATGGACAGATTCGAGGGCGCACCAAAGCAAATGGATCCGAGATACATAATGCCTGAAGCAAAAAGCATGATCGTAATGGGATTCCGTGTTATGAGAGGCTCTCTCAGGGGCATTGAAGAAGGTACATTCTTCGGCAACTATTCCGCAATGGGATACGGCGGACTTACATATCTTTACATTCCGATGACAGTAATTAATCTTTGTAAATGTATAGAAAACGAGGGTTATGAAGCCATCCCGATAGGACATCAGAGTGAGTGGAGAGGCATTGACAACGAAGGAAATCTCAAACCCAAGTACAGCGTTCCCGTATCTCCCGACAGACCTGCTCCCGATGTAATGCTGCATCTTCGTATATGTGCATATCTTGCGGGACTCGGTGAGATAGGCTACAGCAAGATGTTCCTCTCTCCGGAATTCGGTCCGAGACTTCGTATCGGTGTAGTACTTACCGAAATG
>SVQR01000187.1:1626-5228 GCA_015065225.1 Oscillospiraceae bacterium
CATCGGCGTAATTCTCACCGAGCTTGAGCTCGAACCCGATCCCATCTATGACGGACCTAAGCTCTGCAATAAGTGCATGGCATGTGTAAGAGAATGTCCCGGCGGATGCATCAGCCCCACAAAGACAGTAAAAGTTACCCTTGCAGGTCACGAGGTCGAATGGGGAGAGATAGACACTGTCAAGTGCAACGACTACTTCAACGGCGGTATGAGAACCGACGATCCGGACCTTGGCGGTGACTATACAGGTAAGGAAGGCATCACAAGAGGAAGCCACACACCCTTCTATAAAAAGCCGGTAAATCTTTATAAGACAGGTCAGGCTGTCTGCGGTGCGAGAGGATGTACAAGAGCCTGCATGATGAGCCTTGAAGCAAGAGGCGTCCTCAAGAACAAGTTCAAGGAGAAATTCAGACGTCGCGCACCCTGGACGGTGGATTGGGAAAAGATAAACGCAGAGGACAAGCTCGCACAAAATAATACCAAGAAGAACGACGAGTTTGAAGCAGACTAAGCCCGGTTAACCAAAAAGATAACGCCCATTTGTCAACCGACAGATGAGCGTTGTTTTTTTATTGGAATATACCGGAAAGACACTTGCTTCCGTCATCATCAATGTCCGTTCCGGTAATGACAACATCCCTGATAACACCGGAAAGCGAGCCTTGATTTTCACTATGCGGTATCTTGACTTTGATATATTCGGGAGTATACCCGTCAATATATCCTTCCGTCTGAGTTTCAAGAAGTACCTTTGTGTGCCTGCCGATAAATTCTGCGAGAATATCACTACGGATATCCTTCATTACACTTTCAAGCCTTGTTACTCTTTCCTTTTTGACAGTCTTTTCTATCTGTCCCGCCATGACTGCTGCGGGAGTGCCCTTACGCTTTGAATAAGGAAATATGTGTATGAAAGAGAATCCGCACTTTTTGGCAAATTCAACCGTTTCATGGAAAAGCTCCTGTGTCTCACCGGGGAAGCCTACAATGATATCCGTTGTAAGCTGAACATTCGGAATATACCTTCTCAGCCTTTCTGTAATTGTAAGAAACTGCGAAGTGTTGTACTTCCGCTTCATAAGTCTGAGAACGGTATCAGAGCCGCTTTGCAGCGAAAGATGATAGTGAGGCATGAGCTTCGGCACAGCTGCAAGCTCCTTTACAAGCTCCTCGGTAAAAACGGTAGGCTCCATAGAGCCGAGCCTTATCCGTTCTATCTTTTCAACAGAGGCAACCTCACGTATAAGCTCGGAAAGGGGAGAGGTGTCGCTTTTTTTGAAATCCTTGCCGTATGCCGCAGTTTCAATGCCTGTCAGAACGACTTCCTTATAGCCGTTGTCTGCGAGTCTTGATATCTCACTGAGAATATCCTCTTTGCTTCTGGATCGGATCTTGCCGCGAACAGACGGTATTATACAGTATGAGCAATGATTCTCACAGCCGTCAACTATCTTTACAAAAGCTCTTGTCCTGTCCGAGCTTGTAATATATGAATCCTCATATTGAGAAACCGCCATGATATCCTCAACAAGTACTCTCTCTTTTTTCTCTTCAAGATACTCACAGGCAAGTCTGCATATATCGCTTTTTCTTGTGTTTCCGAGGATAATGTCAACTCCGTCAATCGCCGCAATATCGTCGGGATCGCCCTGAGAATAGCATCCGCATACTATGACGATGGAGGTAGGCTTCTTTACCCCTGCGGTGCGTCTTATTATCTGCCTTGACTTTCTGTCGCTTTCCGCAGTAACCGTACAGGTGTTGATGACGTAAACATCACATTCCTCATCAAAGGATCTTATGGTAAAACCGGCATTTCGGAACTGCTCCTCCATGCTCTGAGTTTCATATTGATTGACTCTGCAGCCCAAAGTATAAAAGGCGGCACTGGGACCGCCGTTTATACCGGAATTATTGTTTCCTGTCATGATTATTACTTAACTTTGATCATGCTCTCATCCCAGAAATCGGGAGCTTCATAACCCATAAGATTTACAAGTGTTGCCGCAACATTGGAAAGACCGTAATTATCGCCTTCCTTTACATCGTAGAGGTCAGCAAATTTGTTGTCATAAATGATACAGGGAACAGGATTAAGTGTATGGCTTGTCTTTGCCTTGAAGGAGCCGTCTTTTCCTACCTTGGGCTCTTTTGTCTTCTTGTCAAGCTCATACATCTCATCGGCATTACCGTGGTCAGCCGTGATAAGAGCAACGCCGCCAACCTTGTCAACTTCAGCAAGAATTCTTGCAAGACAAAGGTCGAGAGCTTCAACGGAAATGATTGTAGCCTGATAGTTACCGGTGTGACCTACCATGTCACCGTTGGGGAAGTTGCATCTCATGAATCTGTAGTTGCCTTCCTCAGCCTTTTCAATGAGCTTTTCTGTTATCTCAACGCACTTCATCCAGGGCTTCTGCTCGAAGGGGATCACATCCGAGGGAACTTCCTCGTAAAGCTCTGTCTTTTCGTCGAACTTACCGCTCTTGTTACCGTTCCAGAAGTATGTTACATGACCGAACTTCTGTGTCTCGGAAAGAGCATACTGTGTAACGCCCGTATTTGCAAGATATTCACCCATAGTACCTGTGATCTCGGGGGGAGATACAAGATATCTTGAAGGAATGTGAAGGTCTCCGTCATATTCAAGCATACCCGCATAAATAACATCGGGATATACTTTTCTGTCAAACTTGTCAAAGTCCTTGTCATCAAATGCCTTGGAAATCTCGATAGCTCTGTCGCCTCTGAAGTTGAAGAATACAACGCTGTCTCCGTCAACTATCTTACCGACAGGCTCACCGTTTTCCGCAATAACGAAGGGAGGAAGATCCTGGTCTATAACGGGAGCTTCGGCTCTGTAAGTCGTAACAGCTTCCTCGGCACTCTTGAACTGTCTGCCTTCGCCGAGAACATGAGTGTGCCAGCCTGCCTCGACCATAGCCCAGTTAGCTTCGTATCTGTCCATGGTGATATTCATTCTTCCGCCGCCGGAAGCGATCTTTGCGTCAAAGGAAGCATCGTTCAGCTTTGCAAGGAATTCCTCGAAGGGGAGGATATAATCAAGTGCGGAAGTTTCGCCAACGTCACGACCGTCTATAAGGATGTGAACTCTGACCTTCTTTACACCGTCTGCCTTTGCTCTTTCTATCATAGCCTTGAGGTGATCTATGTGAGAGTGTACGTTACCGTCGGAGAAAAGTCCCAAAAAGTGCATTGTGTTGCCCTTTATAACATCCTTCCAGGACTGAGATTCAAACATCTTTCCGCTTTGGATGGAGTTTGTAACCAGCTTTGAGCCCTGTGCGAATACCTGACCTGCACCAAGAGCATTGTGACCGACCTCGGAGTTACCCATGTCGTCATCGGAAGGAAGACCGACAGCTGTTCCGTGAGCCTTGAGCTTGAGAGTGGGGTACTTTGACATGAGCATATCAAGTACGGGAGTTCTTGCATTCTTTACCGCATTTGCAGCTGTGTCGGGAGCAAGTCCTATTCCGTCCATAACTATACAGAATACAGGTCTTGTGTAAGCTGCTTCGTCATTTGTCTTAAATGTGAGCTTATTGAGTTTCATTTTCATATTCCTTTCAGAAAAA
>SVQR01000188.1 GCA_015065225.1 Oscillospiraceae bacterium
GAAAGCGGTATACTTTTGTATCTTGATGAAATACAATACTTCAACAAGAAGCAACAGCAGTCACTTCTTGAATATATGGAGGACGGCAGGATCACCCTTATCGGTGCTACTACCGAGAATCCTTATCATGCAATATATGCGGCGGTGCTTTCACGTTCAAGTATATTCGAATTTAAATCTGTAAGTGCAGATGAAATATCAAAAGCATTACACAGAGGATATAACATTCTCAAAGAAGAATATAAGACGGAAGAATGTCCTGAGCTTAACGATGTGATAAATGCCATTTCTTCAAGATGTTCCGGCGATGTAAGACGTGCTGTCGGTACACTTGAGCTTTGCTTTATGGGAACAAGCGGAAACATGACACTTGACTCAGTAAACTCTGCAATATCCGACTTTGGTCTCAAAATGGATAAAGACGGGAATGAGCACTATGATCTGCTGTCCGCACTTCAGAAATCTGTGCGTGGTTCGGATGAAAATGCTGCACTGTTTTATCTTGCAAGGCTCCTTGAGGGCGGCGATCTGCTGTCACCCTGCCGTAGAATTATGGTGATGGCTTGTGAGGACATAGGACTTGCTTATCCTCAGGCAATACCGGTTGTTAAAGCCTGTATAGATATTGCTTTGCAGGTTGGTCTCCCTGAAGCCACTCTTCCTCTTTCAGATGCGGTGATACTTCTTGCAACAGCTCCGAAATCCAATTCAGGTCACGATGCATATGCAAGAGCTGCAGCTGATGTCAGAAACGGGCTTGGTGTAAGAGTTCCCGATTATCTGCGCGATTCAACTCAGCCGTCTGCAAATAAGAATGCCGATTATAAATATCCTCACCTTTTTCCCAATCATTACGTCAAACAGCAATATCTGCCGGATGAGATCCGTGACAGAGTTTACTATGAATACGGTGAAAACAAGACCGAGCAGGCTGCCAAGGCTTACTGGGATAGGATAAAAAATGATAAATAACAAAACAGGTCGGTTCACATTGAACCGACCTGTTTTCTTTATCGCTATTAAAAAAGAGTATTATAGTCAACTATGTACTTAAACTCAACTACATCATTCTCTGATACAACCGTATCGGAAGCTCCCATCTCGGCAAGATTACCGTTTATAAAGAACATCCAGCCTGAAAACTCACCGCAATCACCGGCATAGAGATTTGCAATGGCATTGAGATAGCCGTCATCGGCATCAAAATGTATTTTTTCTTTCTTCAGCTCGGAAATTACCACATCAAAAGCGGTAGAGCCTTCGGAGCATATTGCATCTGTTTCAAGAACAATACCGTCAGCGGGCACTAAATCCTTCTTCTCTTCTTTGAGTCCATACTGTTCATGATTGATATTTTCAAGTATTTCATGACAGCTGATGATCAGCTTATATGAAAGTGTGTTTTCCGATACATCTGATCCGTGATCCGTTGCTTCATCCTTTTTGCCGGAACATGCAGCCATTGAAACTACAATCAAAGATGTCATTATAAATGCAAGTATCTTTTTCATTTTCATTCTCCTTTTTATGTAAAAAATAAAAATCCGAATGCTTCTGCATCCGGACTTTGGTGGGAGCTATAGGGATCGAACCTATGACCTCCTGCTTGTAAGGCAGATGCTCTCCCAGCTGAGCTAAGCTCCCGTATTGTTCTGTATCCGGATGGTGGTGGGAGCTATAGGGATCGAACCTATGACCTCCTGCTTGTAAGGCAGATGCTCTCCCAGCTGAGCTAAGCTCCCATATCGTCCTCAACAGAACAGTATTATTATATCACAAACAGTCTTATTTGTCAAGAGCAAAATTCATTTTTTTAAATATTTTTCTCTTTTTGGAAGAATAACCAATCACAATGCCGAAATCGGGGATAATATTTATGATTTGAGATATAAACTATAGGAATATGTATCCTGCTGATATGTTTCTGTACACTTTGCGATAACCTCCGTAAAGCCAAATGATCCATATATATGCTTAGCTCTTATATTGTTATCGCTTACACCGATCGTAAATTCTGTATATCCTTCCGATTCCAATACGGAAATGACATTACTCATAAGCATCTTTCCGTATCCTTTCCCTCTGTACTCTTTATTTATCCTGAATGCATACAGATATGCACGCACACCTTTTACAGCATACAAGTTGTCCTCGAAAACATACTTAACGCGAAGTTCACCGAATGGCTTACCGTCATTGAAAATACAGAAAATATCTCCGGCTCCGGATGATATAAGCTTCGTATTCTCAACGATCATTGCATCAGCATCGTTATATACAAAAAGACTATTAAGAATACTAAGTTCATTGACAGTAAGCTTCTTTATATCTATCATATGTCCTCCGTTAACAAAACACCCCGCCACCACCGAAAGGCGGTAAGCGGAGTGAAATAAGGAGTGTAATATTACCCCAATTAATCAAATCAGTGGCAGATGCACTTTTCTGTATCCTTGTCAAAAATGTGAGCAAGGTTCATGTTAAATGCTATCTGATGGCTTTCGCCGGAAACTGCACTGGATCTGCCGGAAATTCTACCGATAACAGGAGTTTCATCAAGTGTGAGGTAGAGATATGTTTCAGCACCCATGTCTTCCTTAACGTCAACCTGAGCTGTGCATCCCCATTCCTTACCGTAAAGCTGGATACCTGCATCGTCATCACGTACGCATTCGGGTCTGATACCTACGATAACTTCCTTACCGATGTATTCCTGGAGAGCTTCATTTTCAGCCTTTTCAGCGGGAAGCTTGAACTCGTTGGAACCGATGGTAGCATATACATTGTCACCCTTCTTGGAGAGTGTAGCGTTGAGGAAGTTCATCTGAGGTGTTCCGATGAAGCCTGCTACGAACATATTGCAGGGGTTATCATAAAGCATCTGAGGAGTATCAACCTGCTGAATGAGACCGTCTTTCATAACAACGATTCTTGTAGCCATGGTCATAGCTTCTATCTGGTCATGTGTAACGTAGATGAATGTTGTACCGAGTCTCTTATGAAGCTTTGTGATCTCGGTTCTCATGGCAGCTCTGAGCTTAGCATCGAGGTTTGAAAGCGGTTCGTCAAGAAGGAATACCTTAGGTTCACGAACGATAGCACGACCGAGAGCAACTCTCTGTCTCTGACCACCGGAAAGAGCCTTAGGTCTTCTGTCGAGAAGGTGAGCGATATCAAGGATTCTTGCAGCTTCTTCAACTCTTCTCTTGATCTCTTCCTTGGGAGTCTTTCTGAGCTTAAGACCGAATGCCATGTTTTCAAATACTGTCATGTGAGGATAAAGAGCGTAGTTCTGGAAAACCATCGCGATGTCTCTGTCCTTGGGGGCTACGTCGTTAACGAGTCTGTCGCCGATGTAAAGTTCGCCCTCTGTGATCTCTTCAAGACCGGAGATCATACGAAGTGTTGTTGTTTTACCACAACCGGAAGGACCAACGAAGATGATGAATTCCTTATCCTTGATCTCAAGACAGAAATCGGATACAGCTGTTACGCCGCCGGGATATCTTTTGTAGATGTGCTTAAGTGAAAGACTTGCCATTTTAAAAAACCTCCTGAGTTTAATGCATAGATCGCCTACGCATACTAATACAATTTTTACTGCTACATTATAACAAATAACTTAAAAAAATGAAAGAGCTTTATTATATAAATATTCTTTTGTGCCTTTGTATAATTTCATTATATTTTCCGCGTTTAGCGTTTGTTGTGCGAAAACGAATTCTTGTTTTGCACATTTGACGCGTACAATTACATTGAATTTGAGTTATATCGATATAGATGTTTTCTTCTCAATAATCACGGAGGACATGCTGTCATTTATTATAATTGATGCGCTTTTATTATATATTTACCGGTTCGACGGTGTCTGTAAGCTCCCAGACTTCCGTATGCTCTGTTTTTGCACCGGGAGCGAGATTTACAAGTGCCGAAAGTGATTCCGCTTCAAGGAAAAATCTGTTTGTATAGACCTCGCATGAGCATCCGTTATCCGGATATTTGTTATTTATGTGGTCTGAAATAAAGTATTTTCTGAATGTATAACCGTGGTTTACATACCATATATAACCGTCCTCGTTGTTTATGCCGAATTTAAGGTTACACTTCGCTTCCGGATCCTGACAAAGGGTTATATACTTATTTCCAATATCAAGCCTATTATCCTTTACGTCGGTATAAGGCCAAAGCATGAGTGTTCTGTTGGAAAGAAGTCCTGTTTTTCTTGAAGACTGCGGAACGATGCACTTGCCGTTTTGTGACAGTACTGTTATCGCCCAGATCGCACATTCCTTTTCTTCATCGCTTGTATTCTCAAGGATATGTTCAACGGATACCGTCGCAGATACCTCCGAGAATGTAAGTCGCATTGTCTCCTTAAATCCTGTAACCCTCTGTACGGGAGGAGAAAGTGTAACCACATTATCCTTTATATCAACATCGACCTTATCATTATCTGGATAATATGTTACAGGCCAGCTTTCGGGACTGATCCAGAATCTGTGACCGCCGTAGATATTCCAGTAATCTTTTTCACCATACACCTCGGAAAGAGATCCTTCCGGCTTATTAAGCACCCTGTCGATATCTTCGAACATAATGTTTTCCTTACCGACCGGATTGAATTTTATGATCCTTGGACCGATATCTGTGGTAATATACATCTCAAAAAGACCATTTGTCACCGTAAGGCACTCGCCGAAATTCTTATATTCGGTCTTACCGTATATTATCTTTCCCATAATATACCTCTTACTTTGAAACGGCAGCCTTAAGAGCTTCTGTCTTGTCTGTCATTTCCCACTTTACGCCAAGCTCTTCCCTGCCCATGTGACCGTATGCTGCGAGCTTTTTGTAAATAGGCTTACGAAGGTCAAGAGTCTCGATTATTGCTGCAGGGCGAAGATCAAATACAGCATTGACTGCATCTGCGATCTTATCATCGGCATATTTGCCTGTACCGAAAGTATCTATCATTACGGAAACCGGTCTTGCAACACCGATGGCATAAGCTATCTGCACTTCACACTTCTTCGCAAGTCCTGCTGCAACTACATTCTTTGCAACATATCTTGCAGCATATGCCGCAGATCTGTCAACCTTGGTCGGATCTTTACCGGAGAATGCACCGCCGCCGTGACGGGAATAACCGCCGTATGTATCAACAATGATCTTTCTGCCTGTAAGTCCGGAGTCACCGTTGGGACCGCCTACTACAAATCTTCCTGT
>SVQR01000189.1 GCA_015065225.1 Oscillospiraceae bacterium
CTTGGACTTTATGCCGCCTGCATGAGAATAGACGGTGAGATATCGGCACTTAGTATAGGTGAGATTGTCGGAGATATGCTCATTATTCATGTAGAAAAAGCTCTGACAAAATATCAGGGGATATATCCCACAATGTTCAACGGCTTTGTAAGGCTTATCGCAGAATACCACAAGCATCCGCTGACTCTTGTCAACCGTGAGGATGATTCGGGAGATATGGGACTTCGCACTTCAAAGCAACAGTACCGCCCAATAGGACTTGTACACAAATACATTGTAAATACTAATTCACCTGCAGGTAAAGTCGAAAATAATACGGTAATAAACGGTGACGGCATAGTTCTGACCGAAATATGCGAGAGGGACAAAGCGGCATATATGAAGCTCAACACCGATGTTGCGAACAACCGCTATTGGGGTTATGACTATCGTGAAGATCCGACTATTCCCGCAGAAATAACCGAAGATACCTTCTACGACTCCGTAATGTATGATATGCAAGTCGGCGATTCCATAAATTTCGCAATACGAGAGAATGAAAACGGAGAAATGATAGGAGAGGGAATAATCTGGAACTTTGCCAACGACAATACCGCAGAAATAGGATGTCGTATTCTACCGGAACACCACGGCAAAGGCTACGGCAAAAAAGCCTTCGGAGTACTTTCGGATTATGCGGAAAAACACCTTGGATTGAAAGTGTGGGCAAGATCCCACAAGGACAATACAGCGTCTGTACACATGATAGAATCAAACGGCTTTAGTGAGAATCGCAAGGATGGGGATTTTCTCTTTTTTGAACGTTGAAACACCTGTTTTTCATAGTGTAAGACGACAAAGTACTGTACAAGCAGAATAATAAAGCAACACCGCTATGGGCAAAAGCTCACGGCGGTGATTTTTATATATAATTCAGATCATATCACACCCGAAAACACATATCTTCTCACTGCCATGAGTGTTTCCGAACACCACACGGACAGATGAATATGTACCGTCAACAGGTATCTTCAAAAGCGAGCTGTAGTTATTATCGTCCGAGAATATCACCTTGCCATCGCCGTATACCGTTATCTCCTTTACGAGAGTAGCGGCAACCTTCACAGGCTCAAAGTCAAGTCCCTGATGAAGCTTCTGCGCAAAAACACGCATCTTGAAGTTCTTTGAAACAGACTCCCTTGAATAATCAGGATCAAGACACAAGCGAAGGGTGTTTATCTTTCTCGGTGTATCATAGGAAAAGACTATCTCACTTCCCACATCAAGCATTATACCGTTAAGTTCATCGTCATTGTAAGGTCTGTCCATACCGTTGAAAAGTATCTCCCTGTCGGAGTCGGAAAGATTGAGCTTTGCTTCCTTTGTAAGCTCGGATATCTCACGTTTAACACCGGGCAGGAATACACCGTCATAAAGTATCTCCTGCTGAAGCTCGTGTATATGCTCACGGGATATATCTCTCGGATCGCATCCGTATTTCACGCAGAGAGCCGCCGCATTTCCCACGGCCTGACCGAGAAGCGAGCAGGTAGCCATAACTCTCGTGGAGCTTATCGCAGCATGAGTTGCACTTATGTTTCTTCCCGCAAAGAAAAGATTTGCAATATTTACCGAATAAAGACACCTGTACGGAATACCGTAAGGCGAAGGAGCAGGGTAGAAGTAAGATGGAGTATCATTTTTGCTGTTTGCAAGCATACCCTTTGGATTGTGATCATCCATAGGCCATCCGCCGTAAGCGATTATATCATCGAACTTTCCGCCGCTTTCAATATCGCGCTGAGTGAGAACGTGATCGGAGATATATCTTCTGCTCTCACGCTTGCCCGGCAGAAAGCCTACCCATTCAAGCTCCCAATTTGCAAAGCCGTGATCGTTTCTGTTCTTTATGTGATCCCATATGCCGAATGCAACCTTTAAAAGCTCGTCTCTTGTTTCCTCGGTATTCTCTATCGGTATACCCGTATCGCCGCCAAGCTCCATCCACCAGAGATTACATCCGCTCGTGCCTATCTTGTGGTCACGGAATGAGGAATGCTGACCTTCGAGATAAGGGATTATTGCAAAATCCTCATCCGTCTCATAAACATTTGCCCATGACGGAGGGATATATTTTACCTCATGATCCGTCTCTCTTGCCTGAATAAGACAGCTCATGCCCATAGTCTTGTTGTCTGCGATATCCTCCGGACCTATATCTTCACCGTACTCATGCCTTGCTTCTCTGCCGAGTCTGTGATTTGCACCTGTCAGCGGTGCAAGTATGCTGTCGCCGGAACAGTCTGCAAAAAGGTCTGCCTCAACTTTGTGATATGTATATGTCGTCAGTTGCCATGCGGTAATACTTGTGATACGACTGTCCGAGCATTCCGCATCAAGACATGAACTGTTGAGAAGCAGAGTTATGTTCTTGTTTTCTTTTATCTTACCGAAAAGCACACTGTCCCATACGGTTGGAGCAAGTGTCGGATTTCTGTAAATATTTTCTTCCTCAAACTCGGAAAGGATACCCGATTCACGATTATATTTACCCTTTGCACCACGCACCCACATACGTATCTCGGAAGAACAGTTTCCGCCAAGCACGGGTCTGTCCTGCACAAGAACCACCTTCGCTCCTTTTCTTGCCGCAGACAACGCTGCGATAGTGCCCGCAAGACCGCCTCCGACAACGCAGAAGTCACATTTGTGTTCTATAGTCTTAAATACACCCATTTGTATATCTCCTTTAACCAAGATATGCTCCGTCGGAAGTAAGCTTTTCACGAAGCTCGGTTATGTCGCAGTTTCTGACGGTGACACCGTTCTTCACAGCAAGTGCCGCAGCCGTACCTGCCGCCTGCCCCATAGCCATACAGGGGGGCATAACTCTCACCGCACCCGCCGCGGTTGAGTCAGCCGAGAGACATCTTCCGGCAACAAGTATTCCATCAAGCCCCATCGGCACAAGACTTCTGTACGGAACACCGTAATAATCACCGTTTATCGGGATATACTCATTGCTTTTTGGTCCAAATCTTCCGTGAACATCCACAGAGTTTGCCGCAACAAAAATGCTGTCATGCGGAACTTTTGCGGAAAGAAGATCGTCAGCCGTCAGTCTGTAGTCGCCTTTGATATGCCTTGATTCACGAATACCCACATGAGATGCTGTAGCTTTCAGCCTTGCATCGGCACATCCGGGAACGTATTTGCGGAAGAACCGCATTATCTCATCTGCTTGTTTTCTGCCTTCTATCTCTGCATGTGTAAGGCTTCTGTTATCGGTACTGTCCACCTTCATGATTCGTGATGTGTTGATACACCATTCATCTTTTTTTGGCATCCTGAAAAGACCTATACTTACTCTGTCAAGTGTCCAGTCACCGGCATTTCTTGCTTCTGTAACTCGCCAATGGAGCGAACGGTAATTTACACCGTCACGGCGGTAAAAGTTATCAATGTTTGCTTGAATATCCGCTTCCACGACATCCGTATCGACATTGCTGATATGGAAAAACATGGTAGCGGGCTGTATAAGTCCCAGCTCCTCGTTGCCCATCTCAAATTCCGCGCCCGAACGTGTTGCAACATCACCGTCACCTGTACAATCAATAATAACCTTACTGTTTATCTGTTCAAGCCCCGATTTTGATACAAACATTGCGCCGATAACGGTATTGCCGGAAAGCACAGGCTCTGTAAAGGTGGTGTGATACAGAACAGTAACCCCTGCTTCATAAAGCATTTCGTCAAGTACCAGCTTCAGGCCTTCTGCCTCAAATGGAGTGACATGATCGTGTCCGACCTTTATCCATGAAGTGAATGCCGTACCTGCACGTACTTCGGAAGGATGTATCGCGAAACCGCATTTTACCATACGGTCTACGATCTCCTCGAAAAGACCGCGTATTATCATTTTTTCACCCTTGGCATCATAGCAGGTCATAAAAGGACCGACAAGTCCTCTTGTCGCCATACCGCCGGAAAAACCGCCCTGTTCCGTAAGGATAACATTCATTCCGTTTCTTGCGGCGGAAATTGCGGCACATACACCTGCGGGACCCGCACCCACCACAAGAACATCACATTCGTATACTCTGCTTATTATCATATCTCCATCTCCTCTATAACTCCGAGATCCCATGCAAGCCTTGAAAGTACATACTTGTCTCGGATATCCTTTGTGGCTTTGAAGCTCATTGAAAGTATACCGCTGTCAAGTCCTATCTCATCCACGGTTGTCGGCATTTCGAGTTTTTTCATAAGACTGAGTAAAAATTCGTATGAGGGTAGTTCCTCATTCATTATATTAATTATATCATTCCATTTTTCGATTATTGTTTCAAGGCGTATCCTATGCTTTTCGGTGCAGTATTTTTGCTCCTTCTTATCAAGTGCGATCATGGCATTTGCACCTTTGCCGAGAAATTCCGAAAGCTGTCTGTTCCAAACGTCAATGTCGAATTCTTTTGCATAATTAAGTGCCTTTTGACGGTCGGGAATGATTCTTCTCATTTGTTCATAAAGTTTTACGGAAATAAGTGTACCTATAGCCGTCTGAATACCGTGAAGATCTACGGGAGTGCCGAATTCAAGTCCTCTCATATCCCACAGATGCGAGAAATAATGCTCCACACCGGACGCAGGTCTTGACATTCCCGCATATGCCATGGCGATACCGCCCGAAACAAGTCCTCGGAATACCGCTTCAACGGCAGCACTTTCGCGCCTGAGAAGTCCGTCTGCATTGTCAACACAGCATTTTACCGCATCGCGAATGTAATTGGCAATATCTTCACAGTAGTACTCACCGGTAATAAGATGCGATATACGCCACTCACATACGCTGACATATTTCGCAAGCATATCACCGATACCTGCTTTCAGCATTTTCAAGGGAGCATTTTTCAGTATGTCCGTATCTCCGATTATCACCTGTGCACACTTTGACGGAAGAGATACCTTAAGTCCGTCCATTGCAACGGAGGAGAGTATGGAAGCATAGCCGTCCATGGAGGGTGCTGTCGCAACGATAATGTACTTTCTGTCCGTGACGGAGCTAAGTATCTTGGAAATATCGTTTATTACACCGGAGCCAATGCCTATTACCGCATCGCACTTTATGTCAAAGTGCATTACCGCAGAGCCGACAAAATGCTCATCCGGCTCTATAGTATCCTCCTTGAAGGTATAGCTTGAAAAAGGGATGTCTTCGGCTTCAAGTGT
>SVQR01000190.1 GCA_015065225.1 Oscillospiraceae bacterium
AAATATTTCAGCCGTCTTTTTAAGAAAAGGTACGGACAAACGCCGGGGAAATATCCCGGAAGCTGATGCATAATCAAAAAAGACTGCCCTTTGATAAGAGCAGTCAATTTTTTACTTATCTTACTTTTCTATCTTTACAACAACACCGGTATTTGCGGGAAGCATTACCTTAAATTCTCCCTTTGCGGCTGATGCAAGTGCGATATTTCCGTCAACGCTCTTTGTTTCTGTTGCCGTGTAGTCACCTGTGGATACGACAGCTTCCTGAGCAAACGGCTCGTAGTTTATGAGGAGAAGATATCTTGAGTTATCGTCAATGATATGCTCTGTCATACCTATCGTGGGATTTTCACGGGTTGCGACCTTTGCGGGATTGCGAAGATCCATCGCCTTGTAGAACTTGTAGTAATCTCTTGCATTTTCACCGTCAACAAAGCCGGGAGTCTTTGCGGCATATGTTTCAAGCTGAGAGTAGATGAAATATACTTTACCCTTGCCGTACTCGTTTACGCCGAATACGGGGTTGCCCTTTTCGTCTGTTGCAAGTACCTTTGCGGTCTTTGCGCTCATCACCATATCAAACTGTGTGGTAAGACCTATCTTTACACCGTCAAGGTCTGCCGTATGCTGATGTATGGTTCTGCTCTTTGTTACGACTTCAAAGCCTGTAATTTCGGAGAATTCCGACATCATGCCGCCGTCCATTGATATGTAGAGACTTGCACCATCCTTTACCTTTGCAAGAATGTCATCCCAGAGTCTCTTTGTGGGCTCAACATACATCTGAAGACCGGGAACTATGTATGCGTTGGAATCGGGGATCTTGTTTTCGTGCCACATAAATTCAACGTCAAGTCCCGCCTGCTTTGCAAGAAGGAATGTGCCGTAGCTCTGCACCCAGGTTTCCTGATTGTAAAGAAGAACGCAGGTTGCGTCCACGATTCTTTCGGGAAGCTTTCCGAATTTTTCGGTAAAGTGAGAGAATGCTGTCATTCTGTCAAGCATGGGAACATGAGTGCCGTCGGGGTAAATAAGACCAAGCTCACGCTCGAGTCCCGTCCAGTCATAGGGAGTATCCGGGAGCATACTCTGATTGCAGGCACACCACCACATAAAACCGAGACAGTTATGCGCCCAGAGGCCGAACAGAGCCATATCGGTATTTGCGCAAGCAACATCATTGTTTCCGAACATCGGACCGAGAACGTTGATTTCCTCACAGAAACAGGGTTTCTGACCGCAGCCTCTGTAGAAAACGGATTCCGCAACTGCGTGATTCGCCGACTTCATTCTGTTTACCGGATCGGTATCGCAAAGAGGCGTAAATGCGGGATAGGGATGTGTACAGAGGATATCCGTTGTTTCACCCTGATCCATACAATTCCAGTTGCCCTCGGGCTTAAGGCTGTGCATACCGGAAACAACAGGTCTTTCATTATCTATACTTCTTATGGTATTTGAGATAAGTGCCGACCATGTATATGCAACGTCGGGGTTTGCGCAGTCATACATACAGTTACATTCGTTACCGAGGTCCCATGCAGCAATCGCGCTCTTGTTCTTGAAGCGAGTGACAAGATACTTTACATATCTGATTTCCCAGCGAAGTGCGGTTGCATCGGTAAAGAGGTTGAGTCCCTCCAGCGCTCTCGGAATGTACATTCTTCCGCTCATCCAGCCTGTAATAAGACCGAGAATAACCTTGATTCCCCTCTCGGCACAGTGGTCGAGAAATACGTCAAGTCTGTCCGCCATAACGGGGTCTATACCTGCGAGATCCTCGGGCGTTTCTATTGCTTTTACGGCATCTCTGCTGATGGCTCTGATTTTGCAGTGTCCGCTTCTGTAGTTTTCAATAGGCTGAAAATCAGGCCACAGGGGGAACATTCTTATTACCTTTACATTAGCCTTGGCGAGAAGGTCAAGGTCGCGCTTTACGCATTCCTCGTCCCATCTGTTCCACATCTGAATGCCTGCATTGGATGCCCAGTAGTTTGCACCGACAAAGAATTTGCCACTTTCAAAAATATTGTTATTCATGTTTTCTCCTTTCAATAAGGGGGTTGCCCACGTTATATTTGTTAATTGCTTTAACTTTCCTTATTTTATCATGTATATTACTGTTTGTCAATAGGATTCATTGCTGTTTTATGATGTTTGGTTCTCATATTTTATATTTTCTTCCGCTTCGTAGGTTTGCAGTGCCTTCCAGAAGCCGCTGTAGGATTGATAACCTACCATTTCCGCCGCCTTTGCAAGACTTACGCCTTCCATTTCCACAAGTATTTTAGCGTTTTCTATTCGCTTTGCGACTATCTGCCGCCGAAAGCTCATGCCGGTAGTCTTTATGATAAGACGCTCTGCCTGCTTTTCCGAAAGCCTGAGCTGAAAGGCGATATCGGAAAGTGTCACGTCCTTGTCATAGTTGTTGGCGAAGAATTCGTATATTATAAATTCACGGTCGTATATTGGCTTTGGCGGTTTCGGATCGGTGGCGCAAAAGCTCGAACATACAAGGGAAACAAGCGACGACAGTCTTCTGCACTCTCCTTTTGCGTTATAGTTTTCTATCGCTTCAAAAAGAAGGTCGGAAACACTTCCGAGATCTGCGGTCTGTATCTTTTCCGCTTCAATGTCAGCCTGAAATGCACATACGAAGGTGTTTTCCTCGTCCTGACATTTTCTTGTATGATAAACACCTGCCGGGATAATGACCGCTTGTTGCTGCGGCACACGAAAACACTCACCGTTTACATAAAAATCTATAATGCCGCTTTTTACGACGTGTATTTCGCTGTATCTGTGGTTATGCAGGTTTGATGTGGATACATAGTGTTGAAAAAAGCCTTGCTGAAGAAATATGCGGTATTCGGATTCCCCGACATAAGCCTTCATCTCGCTCATTTCGCTGTAGTCTTTTATTGCATCTATACCCTTTATTGTTTTTACCGTGTAATTACTCATATTATTTCCTTCTTGGACATTTGTAATATATTCCCATCGGACATTCGGCTGTTATTATACTCCATTTCATTCATTTTGTCAACAGATATTTATGTCTTTTGGGGAAATTTCCATATGGGACACCTTCAAAGAAAAATGTCCCATATGAGTCTTGACAGAAAAGACCTGTTCTGTTATCATTTTATTAGCGTTTTCAGTATCCGATCTACGGAAGAAACGGTAAATAGCAACTTTTTTTAAAAAAATCATCTCTACATTTCCAACAGGGACAAAAAATCCGAAATATGTCCTTTTAGTTACTTGACGAAATTCTGTTTATCTGTTACAATCCCCCGTAGTATATTACATGAGAATAAGGCGTGCGATATATTAATTCACAACAAATAAGGATGGTATCAAAGATGAAAATCAAGATTCTTGAAGACAAAAAAATTATTATAAGTAATCCCGGCAGTATGCACAACTATTTTGGTTGGCCAACCATTGAAAAACTTCGTGACAACAGAATTGCAGTCAGCGCCTCAGGCTTCAGAATAGCACATTTGTGTCCGTTCGGCAAGGCTGTTATGGCTGTTTCGGCTGATGAGGGAAAGAGCTTTTCAGCTCCGCAGGTTGTAATTGATACACCGCTTGATGACAGAGATGCGGGACTGTGTGCTTTCGGCAAATCCGGTCTTATTGTTACTTCCTTCAACAATACCAGAGCTGCTCAGAGAGGCTGGACGACCTTTGTACACTACAACAAGAAAAAGCCGGAAAAGACTGTAAATTATATCAACGCTTATCTTGATAATGTTACGGATGAACAGGAAGAAAAATATCTCGGTTCAACATTCAGGGTGAGCTTTGACAACGGTACAACATTCGGTGATATTTATAAATCTCCCGTAACTTCACCTCACGGCCCCATTGAATTGATGGACGGAAGCATACTGTGGGTAGGACAAACATTCAACAAAACCGGTGCCGGTATAATGAAAAAGGACTGTATATGCGCGGCAAAGCTTTGCGTAAATACCGGCAAGGTTGAAATTATCGGAGAGATAGAAAACATTGAGATCGACGGTATCAGAGCACTTTCCTGTGAGCCTTATGCGATCCAGCTTCCCGACGGAAAGATCGTTTGTCACATAAGAGTTGAGATACACAATGCCGATAAAAAAGTATTTACTGTTTTTCAATCGGAATCTACCGACGGCGGTATTACATGGACAAAGCCAAGACAGCTTCTTGACACGCTCGGAGGCTCTCCCGCACACCTGATGCTTCATTCTTCGGGAACGCTCCTGTCCCTTTACGGATATCGTGAAAGACCGTTTGGAATTAAAGCTATGGCAAGCGTTGACGGAGCAAATTCATGGGACATTGACAATGTGGTGTGTGAGCATAATGTCCATGAGGATTTAGGCTACCCCACATCTGTTGAGCTTTCCGACGGAAGTATATACACTGTTTTCTATGCAAGGCCAAAAGAGGATGAGTCAGCCTCAATATACGGTATAAGATGGAGTTTTGAACTTTAAAACCGTATATATTTCCATTAGGGACAAAATACTCCGAAATATGTCCTTTTGGCTACTTGACGAAAATGTATTTATCTGTTACAATCCCTCGTAGTATATTACATGAGAGCAAAGCGTGCAATATATTAATTCACATAAAAGAAGGATGGTATCGAAAATGAAAATCAAGATTCTTGAGGACGCAAAGATTATAATGAGCAACAGAGACAGCCGCCACGCATATTTTGCATGGCCTACCGTTGCAAGACTGAAAAACGGAAAGATCGCTGTCACAGCTTCGGGCTACAGACTTTATCACATCTGTCCTTTCGGCAAGGCTGTTATGATAACTTCCGAAGATGAGGGCAAGACCTTCTCTCCGCTTCAGACAATTATTGATACACCTCTCGACGACAGAGATGCAGGTATATGTCCTTTTGGTGAAAGCGGTGTTATTGTCACAAGCTTCAACAACACAAGACAGATGCAGAAGAACTGGGCAAGAACCGTTCATATGCAGTGGAAAACCGAAGAAGAGATAAAATATATTGAAAGCTACATTGACAATGTTACGGATGAGCAGGAAGAAAAATATCTCGGCTCGACATACAGAGTCAGTTATGATAACGGTGTTACTTTCGGAGAAGTAAAGAAATCTGTGGTAAACTGTCCTCACGGCCCTATTGAGCTTTCCGACGGAAGCATTC
>SVQR01000191.1 GCA_015065225.1 Oscillospiraceae bacterium
ATGTGATGTTCATGTCGGGACCGTAGTGGAGAGTTGTAAGGAAGGACATACCCTGCCACTGCATACCTCTGCCGAGAGTACCGTCGCATCCGCCGATGATGTAGTCAGCCTTGAGGAAGAGACCGGGGCCGATGGTATTTGCACGGCAAGGAACGAGAGTTGTGCGGCTCTTGAAGCTTGTGAGAGCGTTCTGTTCGATAGTGAGAGGATGGAGCTTTGCACCGATTCTGTAGCACTGGGATTTCCACTCTTCAACCGTTGCAAACTCATCTGCAAACTGGGGTTCCCAGAATGCGATATGGCACATTCTTCCGATACCGAATACGAGAACCAGCTTTGCGCCTTCAGCTTTGAGAGCCTCGATCTTGCCGGGGTATGTGGGAAGGTTTTCCTTTGTAGCAAAGTTTCTCTGTGCCGGAGGAACAGTGTTCTCGCCGAGCTTGTCAAAGAATGCCTGCTTCATGCTGTATTCAAAGGATGCGGGGTTGGAGCTGTCGAGAGTATTGCCATCGGCATCAGACCATTCATCCATATTGAATGTATAAACGTGGTCACACTTTACGTTCCAAGCCTTGAGGAAGTAAACAGCCCACTTGTACATACCCATAGGACCTACGGGGAGGATAAGAGCGATCTTTCTTCCGTCATCCTTTGCTTTCTTGATCTCATTGGCGATCTCGTGGCCCATAAGTGTGTCGAATTCATAGATGTTCTCGCACTCAACGGGGTTAAAGTCCTTGTGCCAGAAATCCTCTCTTGTTACGCCCTTTTCGCAGCAAGCGTCAATTTTTGCCAGATCCCATCCCTTGGGATAGAAGCCTTCGAGAAGGCTGCCCTTTACTGTTGATAAAAAGTCCATGATATAACTCCTTTCGTTTTAAATCCGGATTTCGGGATTCGGAATTCGGATTTATTGTTGATTTCCGCCCGACCTTATTTGAAAGGGAATCCCCGGACAGCGAAAATCTTAATTTAATTTTTATTAGTTTGTTTGAATTAAAGCTTTTTAAAATCGAATCTTACGATAGTTTTATATTCCTGCATGGAGCCAAGTTTTACATAAGCATTATTCTTGCCGATATTCGCACCGCCGTATCTTGTTGTTCTGGGCTCAAGTCCAACAACATACTCGCTTTCACCGAGCATTTTCCACATTACAAAGTCGGGAAGCGTGCTTCTGTTGTAGGTTATGTATGCACCTATACCGTTGTTCTCGATACCGACCTTAACCACATCGTCAGGGTAATCAACGGATATACATTCCTCCTCCTTACCGTGAACGGGAGGAGTCATAGCGCAGTGTTCTTCCGGAATATTTACAAATCTTGATGTTTCCGAAACAAGAGGATAGCCGAAGTTACAGTGATAGCAGAGCGTTATGTTCTTATCCTCAAAGCCTTCATTTACAACTATATCTTCAACGGTTACGGTATCCTCAAAGAGCTTTGCGATGATGGTACGTTTGAGTACAAGGTTTTCTCCGAATACAGAGCATTCACGCATTTCACCGGATACCTTCATAATGTACTCATCCCCAACCCAGTCAGCAAAAACGCTTACCTTTTCGGCGGGAGTATTTGCGATCCTTCCATGAAGTCCCTGATCATCCACGGGGCCTCCGATATTAAGAAGTCCGCAGGTGGTCATAAGTCCGCCGTAGAATCCGCGAAGCCAAGATTTGCCATCCTTTTCGTAATAGGTGGGGGCGGTGATGCCCGTCTTTGAGATCCAGACAAGATTCTCACCGCAGAACTCTGCGTTTGCGATATCCATGCATCTGTCGGGAAGTACCGTAACTTTAAGCTTTCCGGTATTTATCTCAATGGCACGAACACCCTTCATCTTGCCGTCGTTGAATGTAAAATCACGTATACCGCCGAGCTGCGATACGGAACCGGCATATTTTAGCAGTTGTTGTTTTGTCATAGTTACAAACCTTTTTTAATTGACAATTATCAATTGTTTCAGAAGGGGAAGTACTTCTTCTTCATTTCCTCTGTAAGCTGTGTGCCGTATTCGCAGACCTCGAATGCTTCGGCGTATCTTATCTTGCTGCCCTTTTCTTCGCCGTACTTTTCAATGAGCTCTTTTCTGAAGCGAGCCGCTGTCTTTGCAAATCTTACGGCATAGCCCTTGCTCTTGGACGCCATGACCTCTTCGTCTGTTGTGTCTGCTGTTATTGTCATGCCCTTGAGCCATTCGAATCTTTCCTTGGGATCTGTGGGTACCTGATCTTCTTCACCGTGTGTATAGGGAAGCCATTCATAAACCTGAGATACATTGATGTCGGCAATTTTGAGCTTTGTATCTATCTCATCGTCAGCATCAATAACGATGTCACCGCAGAAGCCGGGATTTTTGAAGCTGTCCTCGTTATAAAGAATAACCGGCATTTCCTTCATTGCGGGAACTTCGGGGCAGGTGTGAGGAACGATAAGGAGGTAGGAAGCGTCCTGAACAAGCTGACCGGATGCTCTGTGGTCTGCGTGATAGTCGTTGGGTCTGTGAGCGATAACGATATCGGGAGCGAACTCTCTGATGTATCTTACCAGCTTGAATCTTGTTTCAAGGTCAGCCATAAGAGTACAGTCGTCGATATCCCATACATCGTATGTGATGCCGAGAAGCTTTTCAACCTGCTTTGATTCGCCGTATCTTCTCTTGCTTGTTTCTTCGGGAGTCATCTTGTGGTGACCTCCGTTGCCGTTACACATACTGAGGAACTTTACCTCGTGTCCGAGCTTTACATACTTGTGTGCGATTGCGCCGCAACGGAATTCATTGTCATCCTGATGTGCGCCGATCATGAGAATTTTCATGGTTTTCACCTTTGCCTTTCCTATATAATTAATTATTTTTAATTTGTGATCGTAAAAATATCTCACATATCTTTCATTACATCAAGCACCGCATCAAGCGAGAACTTCGCTCTCTCATAAGAGTCGATATCTTCCCTTGTGCCGAATTCGATGTTGAATATCTTAGCATCTCCCGTATTTACAGAGAGATCGAGAAGCTCCTTCCAGTCGTAGTCATCTCTGCCGACATAAGCTCTGTAGCCTTCCGCCTGAGAATAACCTTTGATATGGAAGAAGGGTGAGCGATGAGGATATTTTCGGAGAAGCTCAAAAGAGTTTGCACCGCCCGCATGAGCATTACCCGTATCAAGAAGCATTATGAAGTCTTCGGGAGCTCTGTCAAAGATATGTTCGAAGAATGTCTTGCCTTCTATTACATTTGTAAAGTCGCTGTCGTGATTGTGATAACCTGTGGGAAGTCCGGCGGCATTGATCTTCTTCTGAATCTCAAACATATAGTCGATAGCCTTGTTCGCGGATTCAAGATCAGAGACAAGATCTCTCGGAACGGATCCGATTATAAGGAACGGACTTCCGATCTCCTTACAGTACTCGATGGTACTGTCTATAATATCCGGCTGAACATCTATCCAGGACACAAGAAGACCGTAGCATTCAAGCCCCGCCTTTTCAAGCATACTGCGGTAGAGCGATGCGGGCTTTCTTACTGTGGGATCGTCCTTGGATCTGAGCATGAACATCGGAAATTCAACACCGGTATAACCCATTTCCTTTATTTTGGCAAGAGTACCTTCCGGATCCTTGTTGAATTCAGGCATCAGTGCATACAGCTCTATACCTATTTTTATGTCTTTCATAAATTCATCTCCTTAAAGGGGGTATTACATAACTATTCTTTCGCCGCACTTTTCTGCGGATTCTATGGAAGCCATGACCATTTTTATGGTATTCACGGAATCCTCGGGAGGACATACATCAACAGGCTTTCCCTTTGCAAGACAGTCGATGTAATATCTTATCTCGTTATAATAAGCACCTCCGCCCGTACAAAGATCATCCTCTATATATTCGGTAGGTTCACCTTCGGTGGGAACAACCATAAATACCTTTCTGTCCGGTGTTCTGTCAAAGAAGATATATCCCTTTTCGCAGTTGATCCTGTGACCTCTGGTATTGTACTTGTCCTTAACTGTGCACCATTCGGATTTTGATGTTACAAAAAGACCATCGTAGTGGAAAAGTACCGCAGAGCTGTCAAATCCCGTTCCCTCTATGACGCTGACACCTGCAGCATTAAGTGCCTTCGGCATACCGAACATCCAGTTGATAAGATCGGTATCGTGTATCTGATAGTCAAGCATGGAGCTTCCGGATAGTGTCGCGTCACGGAACCAGTTTTGGTATCCCATAGGCGCTCTCGATCCGCCGCCTCTGAAAAATTCCGCACAGTAAGGCTTTCCGAGGATACCGCTGTCAAGTATCTCCTTGAGCTTAACAAGTCCGCTCTGGAATCTCATGCAGTGTGCTATCATAAGAGTCTTTCCTGTTTCCTTTGATGTGGCAGCCATTGCTTCTGCCTGCTCGGTATTCAATGCCATAGGCTTTTCACAAAGTACATTATAGCCCATCTTCATGGCTTTTATCGAAACTTCCGCATGAAGGTATGTGGGGAGACAGATATCAACATAGTCAAGCTGTCCCTGTTCCTTCTCCAGAAATTCGTCGATATCCGTATATTTGCGGATGCCTTCAAAGTATTCAACCTTTGAATGTGTCTCCTCGCGGATATCACAGCAGGCGACCAGCTTTACAGCCTTGTCCTCGCCATCTATCTTCCGATAGGCATCGGTGTGTACCGAAGAGATACTTCCCAGACCGAGAATTCCGACTTTTAACATAAAATATCATCCTTTCTTTCGAAAACAGTTGACTTTTTGCTCTTTATATTATAAAATAAAAGTATCAAAATGTCTTTATCATTTTTTTCGATAGATTTATCATTTTTTCCGATGAAGCAGTTTTTACGGTCATATAAAGCAAAAAACGAACGCAACATTCCTTGAAAGGGTGAGAAGAATGCAGAAGCCGCTGACAAACACAAACACCGCATTGGAGATTGACGGTTTTCATACCATATATTATTTCGAGTTCGGAAAGGAATTCACACACATTCCGGAAAAACATGATTTCTGGGAGATGGTGTATGTGGACAAAGGCAGTATAATCGCAATCACCGACGGTATAGGCTGTCCGCTCACCCATGGACAGGCGATATTCCATGAGCCGGGTGAGATACACGCGCACATTTCCGATAATGAAGTTG
>SVQR01000192.1 GCA_015065225.1 Oscillospiraceae bacterium
ATCCCACACCGATTGAGGAAATGGAACCCGCCGCCGCGGAAAATCCGCTATGCGGATTCTTCCATGAAATAAATTCACTATGTGAATTTTTTCTTTTAGAGGCGGGGGACATCTTGCTCACGTTATATTTTAAATCCAATACCCCGGCAAAAGTCCGGCAAAGAAAAAGAGGCGCAAAATTTTGAAAAAATCATACCTTTTTGCCGCAACGGCAATATTCTTCTGGTCAACCGTCGCAACGGTCGCAAAGCTCATGCTCAAGGACATCAATAACTTCCAACTGCTATGGATGACATCCATATTTGCGGGAGTATTTCTGCTTATCGTAAACCTTGTCACAGGTAACATAAAGAAGCTGTGCGATTATAAGCCTAAGGATTATCTTATTTCTGCACTCATCGGACTTCCCGGAACGTTCTTCTACTATGTCTTTTACTATGCCGGCACAGGCATCATGACTGAGGCATCCCAGGCGTTTATAATAAACTACCTCTGGCCTATAATGAGCGTGGTATTTGCCTGTATCCTTCTTGGTGAGAGGATGACTGTCAGAAAGATAATAGCGATACTCATGTCATTTGCGGGAGTAATAATAGTTGTCGCAGGCAAGGGCATAGGTGCGATAGACAAGAATACACTTATCGGTGCGGCACTTTGTATTCTGGGGGCTGTGTCGTACGGTCTGTTTACGGGACTCAATCAGAAGTATTTCTATGACAAGAGAGTTTCCATGATGATAAACTACTTTGTCACATTCACTCTCACTACAATTATCAATGCGGTATCCGGAACTCTTTTTGTACCGACACTTGCGCAAATTGGCGGCTTTGCCTGGAACGGTATCTTCACTGTAGCAATAGCCAATACAGCATGGGCAATAGCACTCGAATCGGGAAAGACCGCAAAGATATCAAATCTTGCATACATAACACCGTTCCTGTCACTTGTATGGACATTCCTTATACTCGGAGAAAAGATATCGGTATGGTCGATACTCGGACTTGCGGTGATAGTTTCCGGAATACTCATTCAGCTTGCGGACAAGAAAAAGCAATGATCTTTATAAAGCTCCGAAGCTCTATCCTTAAAGGGGAGAGGAAAATTCGGAGTTTGAAATCGGTTTGAAAATCAATGCCTGTTTTTTCTTGTTGAGAGATTAAAGATATTTTCTTTCTTTTTCAAGCACGCGCTCATCCCCCTTGGGGGATATAGGGGGAGAGAGATTTAGTCTTAGTCTTTGACTTTGTTTTAGTCTTAGTCTTAGTCTTTGTCTTGTGCTTGAGTTTGGCTAGAACCCTCCCTTGAAGCACCCTTGATACCCCCCCTTGAAGCACCCCTTGATACCTCCCTTAAAACACCCTTGAAGCCCCCCTTGAAGCCCCCCTTAAAGCACCCTTAATAAAACCCTTAATAGCACCCTTAATAAAAACCTTAGTAACATCGTTATAACTCCGTTAGTAACGGATCAATTAAGAGGATCAAAGAATAGATTTCCGTATATCGTTTTTAAGGTGACAAAGCAGAACGAACTTATGTTCTTTAGAGGTTAAAAAATCAATCCGCGCAAGGCTGTAAATGGCAGTAAAAACAGCCGTGACGGAAGGTTTTCTACCTTTGTATTATACCACAAAATCGTCATTTTGTCAATTCGCAAAATACACAAATCCGAACTTTCGTTCGAGAAAATTCACATCATGCGCAGTAAATAATAAATCACTAACAAAAAAGGAGAAACAACAATGAGAACCATCAAAGCAGAGCTTATCACAGCGGAGAATTTCGCGCCCTTCGGAGCATTTTACAATATGTCCTCTCCCGACGGCTACGCCCTTTGCGGCGAGCTTCACAGCTTCTATCCCGACAGAGTAACTGCGGACAGTAACCACAGAATAGGCTTTTCACCCATCACGGTAAAGAAGCCGGAAAGAATGATAATAACACAGCAGGAATACCACACGACCACCTGGGAAATGATACTTCCTCTGGATGACGATATGATCCTTCATGTAGCACCCGCATCCGCAGGCAAGGTGGTAACGGAACACGCAAAGGCGTTTATCGTTCCGAAAAATACACTTGTTAAAATGAATGCCGCAATCTGGCATCTCGCTCCGCTTCCCGCAAGCAAAGAAATGCTGACGGCAATGATAATACTTCCCGAGTGTACATATGCAAATGATTGTACCGTTGTGGATCTTGCGGAAGATGAGCAGTTTGAGATCATAAAGTAACATGAAAAACATAAAAACTCAAGTCTTCATTCTCGGTGCCGGTGCAGGCGGTATCGGGTGTGCTTACAGACTTATAAAAAACGGAATAAAAACTATCATAGCCGATAAGAATCCGGACTTTGGCGGTACTATGGTGTACGGCGGAGTTGACGGCTGGGAGCCGGGCGTCAGCCTTGACGGTGTTCACAGGATTATTGCGGATGCGCTTGTGAAAATGCCGAACGGCGGTCATGTTACCGAGGTTGTACCTAACTGCAATCTTTTTATGCCTGAAAAAGGTTGGAATTGGGATAATCAGTCCTTCAAAAAGTACCCCTGGGGGCTATGTCTGCCTACGGGAAAGACATACGATGAAACTCTCGGCAGATGTACCTTTCTTCGCGGCGAGAACGGCACTATGAAGCGTTTTCAGTTTGACGGGCATCTTTTTCCCAAGGCTGTAAGGAATGTCCTTGCACCGTTCAAAGAGCATCTTACCGAATATTTCGGTTACAAGTTCATCGGCTGTAATACAAAAGACGGAAAAGTAACCTCCGTGATGATAGGAAACGGCAGGGACAGTATCCATGTATGTGCAGACTATTTTGTGGACTGTTCGGGTGATATCGTTCTTGCGAAAGACGCAGGCTGTGAATATCGCTTCGGCTCGGAGAGCAAGGAAGAATATAACGAGCCCTGTGCCACGGTACAAAGCGACAATATAAATGCAGTGTCATATGTATTCAGAGTGACGCCCACAGAGGATAAATCGTATATAGACAGCATCCCGAAGGAATACAAAAAAGCGGATATTGAGCCGTGGAAGTCGGTCGGAATGAAAAAGACCGTGACATTCATGTGTCAATATCCCAACGGTGATCTGAGCCTTAATATGCTTCCCACAATGGAGGGCAGAGAATATTTTGCACTCGGAGAAAAAGCCGACTTTATAGGTCGTGCAAGAGTATGGCACTACTGGAACTATCTCCAGACGGAAAAAGGACTTTGCGGTTACAGGCTTCTTGAAATATATGATGCGGGTATCCGTGAGAGCTTCAGACTTGTCGGAAAGTACGTTCTTACGGAAAACGATGTCAGATCGGGTATTATAAGGCAACCGAAGGTCGGAAAAACAGTCGCACTGGGAGATCATGCCCTTGACGTACACGGCGAAGGCGGAATGTGCCGTGAGCTTATCTATCCTTACGAGATACCGATAGAGTGCTGTGAGACAAAAGAATTTGACAATCTTTTTGTCGCCTGCAGAGGAGCATCCTTCTCGCATATTGCTTCGGCAAGCACAAGACTTTCAAGAACAATAATGTCGCTCGGAGAGGGCGTTGGGGAAGAAATAGCTTTAAGAATTAAAAATTAAGAATTTTTGTGGATGGTGAGAGTTATGTCCAAAAAGAAAGAGCGTAATACCAAAGGTAAGATAATCGTTGCAGCGTGGAAGCTGTTTTATGAGCAGGGATATGACAATACCACCGTTGAGGAGATAATTGAGGAATCCGGGACATCAAAGGGATCGTTCTATCATTATTTCGGTGGCAAGGATGCACTTTTGTCCTCACTGTCCTATCTCTTTGATGAAAAGTATGAGGAGCTGATGCAGGATATAAATCCTGCGATGAATGCTTTTGATAAGCTGATACTTCTCAACTCCGAGCTGTTCGGAATGATTGAGAACGGTATCGCCATAGATCTGCTTGCACGTCTTTTTTCGACTCAGCTCATTACAAAAGGTGAAAAGCATCTTCTTGACCGTAACAGAACATACTATAAGGTCATCCGCGAGATAATCCTTGACGGTCAGCAGAAGGGCGAGCTGTCCTCCGAGTTCTCCGTTAACGAGATAGTCAAGGCATACGCCATGCTTGAACGTGCCATCATGTACGACTGGTGCATATGCGGCGGTGAGTATTCGCTGAAAAGGTATTCTATGCAGATGATGCCGATGTTTTTGTCACAATACAGAGTTTTGTGAGAATGAAAGATACAGATTACAAAGTGTAAAACCAATTTTGTGTACACGGTAGGGCGATTCACAAATCGCCCGATTTTGATGTGCAATACAGAATTATAACGTGGTGGAGTTGTTATGACGGAAAAATTGTATTATAAGGATAGTTATATAAAAGAGTTTTGTGCGAGGGTTGTTTCCTGCAACCGTGAGAACGGAAGATATGCCGTTATACTCGATAAGACCGCATTTTTCCCCGAAGGCGGAGGTCAATATGCCGATACCGGTAAGATAGGCGGTGTAAATGTACTTGATGTTAAAATATCCAAGGATGGAACTATCACGCATTTTACCGATAGGGAAGTGGCTGTAGGTGAAGAAGTCGAATGTGCCCTTGACTTTGAAAAACGCCTTCGCAAGATGCAGAATCATACCGGCGAGCATATCGTTTCGGGACTTGTACATTCCATGTTCGGATATGACAATGTCGGTTTCCATCTCGGTCACGAGGATGTTACAATGGACTTCAGCGGCATCCTTACCCGTGAGGATATACTCAATATCGAGTATCTCGCAAACAAAGCCTGTGCGGAGAATATCGAAGTAGTCGTAAAATATCCTTCTGCCGAAGAACTTTCAACGCTCAATTACAGAAGCAAGCTCGAACTTACAGAGGATGTCCGTATAGTTGATATTCCCGGATATGACTCCTGTGCCTGCTGTGCGCCTCATGTTGAACGTACCGGTGCTGTGGGAATGATAAAGCTGCTCGATTTCATAAAGTACAAGGGTGGAGTAAGAGTCCATATGAAGTGCGGTCTCGATGCCCTTGATGATTTTAACGATAAATACAGAAATATCTCAAAGATAGCGGAGCGTCTCAGTGTAAAGCAAACGGAAGCAAACGAGGCGGTACTTCGCCTTGAAAACGAGTTTATCGAAAAGAAACGCGAATGCGCA
>SVQR01000193.1 GCA_015065225.1 Oscillospiraceae bacterium
CATTTGCCGAATTTTCGAGCCGTGACAGCATAGCCTCAAGCCATTCATTGTTGCTGCTGTTGTCGCAAAGTCCAATAATTGTGTCTGCAATTATACGGCTGTATAAAAGCGAGTTTATAAGAATTTTTGTATACTCGCTAAAAGCCTTGTCCGGAATTTTTTTAATAAGCTCGACACTTTTTTCCGCAAGCTCACAATAAACTCTTTTTATTTCCGCATTTCCTGCAAGACTTATACTCTCAAGCCTCTTTTCAAGAGAATCGGAAAGAAAAAGTCCGCTGTCCGCATCCATAAAATCCTGACCGGAGGACAGAAGCTCGGCTGTGTCCGTTGCCTTGCCGAGAATATCTGCAAATTCAAAGGGAATAAGTGCGGTATCGGGATTGTCCGTGTCGAAATATTCTTTTGCAATACGGGAAATTACGGTAGGATAATTAAGCGTATCGTTATCACAAAGTATGGATGCCGTCAAAAGCATCGGCTCCGTAAGAATATGAGGAACACGACGTACCGCCCAGCTTGTAACAATAAATCCGAGTGCACCGCATTCCTTTGCGGTATATACACTCTGAATACAGTTGTCAAAATGCACGTTTCTCGGCATATAAACGGTATCACCCTTAGAACGCACCGCAGGTGCACATATCACGTTGTAGCCCTTGTCAATGAGCATTTTGGTATTCTTAAAGGCGACGCTGTCGGCATTGCAAACCGGGGAGGCCTCATCGTAAAATCTGTCAGCGTTTTCTATTGATAGTCCGCCGGTATAATCCCAGTCCATAATAACCGTATCCTTGGGCAAAACATCCGAAAGAGCGTCGTATTCTACAACCATATCTCCCCACATAACGGGGATATAGCCGCAAACCTTTACAAATTCCAGAGCCTTCATATAATGCTTTGCAAGCAGTTGTGCCTTGTCCTTTCCGGAGCAGAGCGGACAGTCATCCGAAAATTTAACCTCATCCGCACCTATATGAAAATATTTGCTGTCGGGATGCATAGCCATAACATCCTTTGCAAGAGCAATGAAAAGCTCAATGCTTCCCGAATTTGAAGCACAAAGGGAGTGACTTCCTCTGCCGCACTCACCCAAAGCCGAGAATTTGTCAAATCTTGTAACCCAGTACATATGCCCGAGACACTGTACCATAGGAATGACTTCTATATTTTTACTGCTGCAAAGAGCCACAATTTCGGAAATTTCCTCTCTTGTCAAAGCATCCGGCGATGAAAGGCAGGAATACTCTCCGGAATAGGGAAACTTGTCCTGATATTCAAGAAGCAGTGTGTTGTAGCCCATATCCGAAATTCTTCCGATAATTTTCTTTATATAATCAAATTTAGGCATTTGAGCTTTTAAATCAAGATGAAAGCCTTTAATCATAACGCCGCTTCTCCAAAATCAATTTCATAAACACCCCTGAAGCCCTCGTGCGTGGAGTCAAAGGTGAATATATATCCGCTTCTTGCCCATCTGGGATGCAGGTCGCACCTGATATCTATTATCTGTGTTTCGGGAGAATAAAAGCCGCCGGTAAAAATGTTGCTGTCCTTTTCTGTATCATAAACGCAAAGCCGCTGTATCCTCAGCTCGTTCGGATATGTATCATTAAGCATAAACCTACCCGAAGCATCAAGACTCATATGGTTGTCCTCGCCCTTGAAAAATTTATCCGAAAGCTTATAGCCGGTATTATCCGAGATTTTATAGACATAGTTTGTAATCTCACCGCCGCAGGAAAGACCGTCACCGTCACAAAAGGCAACAAGCGTATCGTTGTCAACCCACCAGTAATGGGAAAAATAACAGTAATCGCAAAGTATCTTCGGATTTGTACCCTCTCTGTCGCAGACAATCACGCAGGTTCTGTGAGGCACACCGGGTTTCGGAAAATTTCTCACAAGCAGTACAAATTTTGAAGCGTCCGGTGAAAAGGTGATATGATTTATAACAAGTTTTCTGTCAGAGTCAAAGTATTTTCCGGAAAGCTTCCAAATATCCTCCAGCGAAAGAACAAGCCTTGCCCTTCCGTTTACCATATCAACAACAAATACGCCGTCATCCTTCGGGTGATTTACATTCTTGAACTCATCCTCGAAATAAGCATAGCCGTACCCCGGGCGAAAATCATACATTCTCGAAAAATTAATTGAAAGAGCATAAAGCCCATTCATTGAAACATTTGCAACCGGTCTTTCAAGATACCTCTTTTTACCGCTCCTAATATCCAGAACCACACCGGCAAAAGCGTCGCCCTCGACATCATTATATATTACCTCACAATTCGGTGAGAGCGGATTCCACTGAAGCATAGAGCCTTGTTGGAAATTCCACGCAAGAGTATCTGCGATTATTCTGTATTTGTTACCCTTTAAAATACCTATTTCGCATATATCCCCCTTGACCTGAAGCCTGTTTGCAAAGGGAGCCTTATGCACAAGATGCATAGAGCTGTCAGCCGAAAATGGCTGAATGTCATAATACCCGAAAAAGTACTGACCGTCTGTCGGTGATATTCTTTTTACCGATATATTTCCGAATACACCTTTTATACTTGACATTACTCTTCTTCCTTCTCGTCAAAGTCGTCGGCAGTACCGCTTGCTCTGCCGGAGATAGTTTCCGGCTGGATAGCAGAAAGGATGATATGATCGCTGTCTGTAATGATAACTGCTCTTGTTCTTCTGCCGCAGGTAACATCAATAAGCTTTCCCGTATCACGGGTATCCTGTATAAGTCTCTTTATGGGGGCTGAATCCGGGCTTACCATTGCGATAACTCTCGATGCCGAGATGAGATTACCAAAGCCGATGTTAATCAGTTGCATATTCTTACTCCATTCTTTTTCGGAATACGGAATTTCACACGGATATCTTATATATCCATCATTCCTCACTCCGTATTTTATTCCAGATTCTGTATCTGTTCTCTTATCTTTTCCACTTCGCTCTTTGCTTCAACAACGATCTTTGCCACATCGGCATTGTTGCACTTTGAGCCTGTGGTGTTGATCTCACGGTTTATTTCCTGAAGAAGAAAATCAAGCTTTCTTCCGACCGGAACAGCCGCGGGCTTGTCATTCTCCGCAAGTATCGAACGGAATTCCGCAATGTGACTGCCGAGTCTTACCATTTCTTCATCTATTGCCACCTTGTCGGAGAAGATAGCCACTTCCTGTATTATCCTTGTCTCGTCGATGTCGGCGGTATCAAGAAATTCGTGGATCTTTTCCGTAAGTCTTGCTCTGTAGGCTTCTATTGTCGCAGGAACGCTTTCCTTTATTTTTTCCACAAGCTGCTCGATATAATCAAGTTTTCCGTGAATATCCGTGCACAGTCTTGCACCTTCGTCGCATTTCATCCTGTAGAATTCTTCAAGAGCAAGTGTAAGGGCAGGGGATATCTTTTCAAAAAGCTCATCGGAGGATTCATCGTCACTTCTTGTCCTCTTGAATACATCGGGATTCCTTGCAACGCTCATGACGCTTATGTCGTTGCGAAGACCGTACTTCTCCGAAAGCTCGGAAAGGCACGCAAGGTAACCTCTGAGGTACGGAGCATCAATGGCGATCTCAACATCGTCTGCATCATCGCTTTGCTCTGTCGTTACGAAAAGCTCTATTTTCCCTCTGGATGCATATGTCAGTATCTTCTGCTTTATCTTTTCTTCTATGCGAAGATACATTTTCGGCATCTTGCAGGTGATATCCGTAAATCTTGAATTCACGGATTTGATCTCAATGGTAAACTCTGTTCCTCCGACCTCGGCTTTACCTCTGCCGAAGCCTGTCATGCTGATTATCATGATGTTTGTATTGCCGCAAATACGGCTTCTCCCTTTATGTATTTTAAGTCTTTATTCAAAAATTCGAATAAATAGGCATAATATCATCATTATACTTATTCTATTATATCATTATACAACCGAAAAAACATTTTGTCAAGGCTTTTCATTCAAAAAACGCCCGAATATCGCTGTCTGTTCACGTTGATACACCATAAAAAGTATAAAGATCGGTATTTGCTTTGTTGCCATTGGATACCGAGTAGCTTTTTCGGCCGAAAAATACGAAAAAGACGTAAAAAACTAAAACCTATACAGATCGTGTATGCGGTAAAAATGTTTTATTCCCGACATAAGGCACGGAAAAAAAGACAGCCTTACGGATCATGTGATCCGCAAGGCATATTTTTATACATTTTTAGTTTGCTTTTTTGCCGAAGTTTGTCTTTACTGCGCTTAGATCCGTTACATTTACATTTCCGTCACCGTTGATATCTACAGCAGATCTCATAAACGCCGTCGCAGCAGAACTAAAACCGCGAAGCACACGAGTGAAATCATCAATATCAACCACTCCGTCACCGCAAAACCCGGCATCGTCTTTTATATCTCCCGCAATAAGGGTGAATTCGGGTATCGTTACATCTTCGCCCGCTTTCACTTCTATTTCCTGTGTTGTATGTGCAAGATAGCCGTTCTTTTCTATTCTGAACTTGTATTTGCCTTCCGCAAGAGTCATTTCGGGCATTGTACCGTCGGCATTCTGATATACGATATCAACCGATTCCGTTCCTTTGAGGATAACTATTCTTGCTCTGCCGTCATAGTCATAACCGTCTTTTTCCGTTGTCTTTATAACGGGAGCTTCTCCGAGATCAACATTTGCATCCAACATTACCTTGCCTGTTGTTACGGGATTTACCGTCATATGAGCTATCTCCTGAAGTGTATCGGCATCGGCAAAGTTGTTTGTGAAGGTTGCGTTTCTTACGTCAACTCCGAAAATGGTCTCTATCCATACACAGCCCGCGAGGTAGTCGCCTTTGGCGGAAAGATGTGAGTTGAAATCGGAATAGATGGAATTTGCGTTGCCGTAGTCATCCGTGTAACCATATTCAGTCTTTGCTGTCTCAACGGCACGACCGCTCCTGAGGATAGTGAGATCTCCGTTATCCTTTGCCGCCTGTTCGTAGCAAGCTTCGACTGCCTTGAACATATCGGCACTTGTTGCATAGCCTTTTCCGGAGCTTGTTCCGTTGCCGTTGCAGGATCTTTCTTCGCAGTAACCCCATGTCTGATGTATCATAAATTCAGCATTTGGCTGATGCTCTCTTACT
>SVQR01000194.1 GCA_015065225.1 Oscillospiraceae bacterium
TCGGCACAGGATAGACTTGATGAAGCAAATACACAGCTCACACTCACAAGAAACGAAGACGGCGAGCTTGAAAAGAAGCTTTCCGATGCCATGGAGCTTGTCGAAGGCGGAGACGAAAAGATAGCCGAAGCGGAAAAGAATATCACCGATTGTAAAAAACGCCTTGAAGCTAAGATAGCCGAGGGTAACAACCTCGAAAGAAAGCTCACCGAGATAAGAAACCGCGAACGTGACCTTATGAACGATAAGGAGATATTCGTAAAAGAGCTTACAAGATGTGAGAATATACTTCAGAACAGCAAAGAAACGTACGATACTCTCACGGCAAAGCTCTTTGAAGAATATGAGCTGACATACTCGGAAGCAAGGGCGATGAATCTTCCCGAACCGACAGCGGAATTCAATACTGAGCTTGCATCGGTAAAGGCAAAGATACGAGCATTGGGTTCTGTCAATGTAAACGCTGTGGAGGAATTCAAGGAGACCAAGGAACGCTACGACTTCATGACCGCACAGATAGATGACCTCAATGAGTCCAAAAAGAGCCTGGAGAGCATTATCTCAAGACTTGAAAAGGACATGAAGGTAATGTTCAGTGCCGCAATGGAAAAGATAAACGAGAGCTTCAAGGAAGTGTTTGTGGAGCTTTTCGGTGGCGGAAGTGCGGAGATAGTCATAACAGAGCCGGATAACATCCTGGAAAGCGGTATCGAGATAAATATCCAGCCTCCGGGAAAGATGGTCAAGAGCCTTTCACTTCTCTCCGGCGGTGAGCAGGCATTTACGGCAATAGCACTGTATTTTGCCATTCTCAAGGTGAATCCGGCACCCTTCTACATCTTCGATGAGATAGAAGCGGCACTTGATGACGTAAACGTAGCAAGATTCGGCAAATACCTTCGCCGCAACAGCAAGAGCACACAGTTTATCGTCATTACCCACAGACGTGGCACGATGGAATCCGCAGATACTCTATACGGTGTCACAATGCAGGAAAAGGGTGTTTCCAACTTCCTCAAGGTCAATATCGAGGATGTGGAAAAGAAGACGGGTATCAAGCTGTCTGAGCGTTGAATTTAAATTGAAATAAAAATCTGCCGAAGGTACTCGGAAGAGACACGGCAAAAATCGGTGACGGACAAAAATTAAGGTCACAAAATAAGGTAACACTACGAAAAGGAGATACATCATGGGAATCAAAGTAGTAAAATTCGGCGGAAGCAGCCTTGCGGATGCCAAGCAGTTCAAGAAAGTAGCTGACATTATAAGGGCGGACGAGGAAAGAAGATATGTGGTTCCTTCTGCACCGGGCAAGAGATTTAAGGAAGACGACAAGGTAACGGATCTTCTTTACAAGAGCTTTGAGAATGCGGGAAAGCCTGAATTCGAAGAGGTATTCGGCAAGATCCGCGAAAGATACAGCAGCATAGTAGAGGATCTCGGCATAGAGCTTGATCTTGATGCGGAGCTTAAGGATATTGAGACATGTATACTTAATAAGGCGGGCAGAGACTTTGCCGCAAGCCGCGGAGAATATCTTAATGCGAAGATACTTTCCAAGTACCTTGGCTATGAGTTTATAGATGCTGCAGAGGTAGTATTCTTCAGAGATGACGGTACACTTGATTCCGAGAAGACAAACACGGTACTTGCAGAAAGACTTGAAACGGTGGAAAGAGCTGTTATACCCGGATTCTACGGCTCTATGCCCAACCATACGATAAAGACATTCTCAAGAGGCGGTTCGGATATTTCCGGTGCAATCGTTGCAAGAGCGGCACAGGCAGATGTATACGAAAACTGGACAGACGTATCCGGCTTCCTTATCTGTGACCCCAGAATAGTAGAAAACCCCGCACCTATCGAGCTTATCACCTACAGAGAGCTTCGTGAGCTTTCCTACATGGGTGCAACGGTACTTCATGAAGATTCTATCTTCCCGGTAAAGGTAGCCGGAATTCCGATCGAGATCAAAAATACAAATGCTCCCGAGGATAAAGGTACAAGAATCGTTGCCGCATGCCGTGACACAAACAAGGATATGGAAAATGTCATCACAGGTATCGCAGGTAAGAAGGGCTTCTCTGTCGTTACTCTGGAAAAGGATATGATGAACGAAGAAGTCGGCTTTGGAAAGCGTGTGCTTGAAGTGCTTTCAAAGTACAACCTCTGCTTCGAGCATCTCCCTTCCGGTATAGACACAATGGGTCTTGTACTTGACGGAGAAAAGCTGCTCGGATATGAGGATGACCTTATCGCAGATCTCTTTGCCGCAACAGCTTCCGACAGCATCAATATTGAGAACAATATCTCCCTTGTTGCGGTCGTAGGAAGAAAGATGCGTAATGCTCAGGGTACAGCCGCAAGAGTGTTCAACTCCCTTGCAAAGGCAGGTATCAATATCCGCCTCATCGACCAGGGTTCAAGCGAGCTTAATATCATTATCGGCGTGGATACAAAGGACTTTGAAAATGCTATCCGTGCCATCTATGCAGAGTTCGTTAAGTAATTTGTAAATATAAATATTTTTTAGTGCGTACTATCCTTCCGGGACAGTGCGCACTTTTTGTCCTATTACGCCCGCACAGAACATTAATTCGAACAAATATTTGGAAATTTCTCAAAAAGCCTTGACAAAGGAACAAATGTGTGTTATAATGCAAGAACAAACATTCAGAACATTTATTCAAACGTATGTATACACCGACAAAAAGGAGCATTGTTGTGACAGTCGAATTCAATATTACCGAAAGAAATATAAATTCCGAAGCTGCGGCTATAGACAAACGTGCCATGCTCGGCGCAAAGCTCAATGAAGGAAGATTCATATTCCATTCCGACCTCAATAATTTCTATGCTTCCGTGGAATGTGCACTTGATCCGTCGTTGCGCGGACACCCTGTCGCTGTTTGCGGAAGCGTGGAATCAAGACACGGAATAATACTTGCAAAAAATAATCTCGCAAAAAAATACGGTGTTAAGACAGCAGAGGTTATCTGGCAGGCAAAACAAAAATGCCCCGATCTTGTACTTGTACCTGCGGATTATGAGAAGTATTCCAAATATTCCCGACGTGCAAGACAGATATATTACGACTACACAGACAGAGTTGAGCCGTTCGGTGCCGATGAGGCATGGCTGGATATCACCGGCACAAAAGGGATACACGACTTTGAAAGCGCAAAAAAGCTTGCAGATGAGATAAGAGACAGGATATTTACCGAGCTTGGACTTACTGTTTCAATAGGGGTAAGCTACAATAAAATATTCGCAAAGCTCGCTTCCGATTACAAAAAACCGGATGCAACAACAGTGTTCTCACCGGACAAATACGGCAGTATAATAGCAGATCTTCCCGCATCGGATATGATATATGTCGGCAAAAGCACAGAAACGGCACTTGCAAGATTCGGTGTGCATACGATAGGTCAGATAGCTTCACTTACGGAATCATTTATGCAGTCGACCTTCGGTAAAAGCGGAGTATTTCTCCTTCGTAATGCCCGTGGCGAGGATACATCACCTGTTGTAAGAGAATCGGAATTCGAGGAGATAAAGTCAATAGGCAATTCCTCCACGGCTCCGCGTGACCTTGAAAATGATGACGATGTTCGCATGATGTGCTGGATGCTCGCCGAAAGTGTTGGTACAAGGCTTCGCCGTCATGGATTGAAATGCCGAACGGTACAGCTGTCCATCCGAGAGAGCGACCTTAAATGCCGAGACCATCAGGTGAGACTCAAAGAGCCGACAGACAGTACGAGAGTCATCGCCGAGACGGCACAAAGCATATTCAGATCCGTCTATGACTGGCATACAACGGTACGGAGCATTGGTATAAGAGTAACAAACCTCTGCGGTGCGGATACTCCCGTTCAGATATCGGTTTTTGAAAATGAACGTGAACGTACAAGGAAGGATCTCAGTATAGATAAGACAGTGGATAATATCCGTACAAGATTCGGAAAAAGCTCACTTCAAAGAGCAGTCGTGATGTGTGACAGCAAACTTACAGGAGCGAAAGTAAAATGAGAACGGGATGACAAAAGGATTTGAAGCTATGAATCTGATATATACAAGAATATTGAAAGCACAAAAAGTAATGATAGACTATAAAAATCAAAGAATGGAGATATTAACAATGACAGGAGACAGAACTTACATTAACGATTACGCACCCGAAACAGTGGGACTCAAGACATATGTATGTGTAAAGGCATACTTTAATAAGGAGGGTGTGATTATTCCCGAACTTATAATATGGGAGGACGGCAGACGCTTTAAGATAGACCGCATAACCGACAAAAGCCCTGCGGCAAGTCTCAAGGGCGGAGGAAGCGGAATAAGATATACCTGCCGCATCGGAAACAGAGAGACCTATCTTTTCCTTGACGGAAGCAAATGGTTCGTGGAAAAAAGAAGAAATATCTGAAAAAACAGTGAAATACCGGAACTTTTTGGGCAAAATACACGTCTAAACCACAAAGGCATAAAAATGGCGGTTGTTACTTCTAAAATCAACGTGGTGTGATTGCCGTTTTGCCGATAAATATTGCGGAAAGGATGACGATGTTATGAA
Organism: Oscillospiraceae bacterium; assembly: GCA_015065225.1. Taxonomy (GTDB): domain Bacteria; phylum Bacillota; class Clostridia; order Oscillospirales; family CAG-382; genus SIG622. The sequence continues at coordinate 4,580 of SVQR01000194.1, forward strand.
AAAAACAGATCTGAAAAAGTTTATGAAGGTATTTCTTACAATTGCTCTTTCGACGCTTATCCTTTGCTCCTGCGGCAGTAAAACGGATAATGGAATGACCGAAAGCATGGACAATATGTCCTACGAAGCTCCGATGGAACAGTATCCCGATTATGACTTTGCAATGGGCGGAGCAGGTGATCTCGGCTTTAAGACCGATTATTCCTATGTCGCGGAAGAAGAATTTGAAGCAGAATCATCGGCTTCCGATGTCACAGTAACCGCAGATTCCGTCACGGAGACCTCAAGGAAGATAATCTACAGCTCTGCATATGATATAGAGACCAAGGAATTCGATAAGTCTGTAGGTATCCTTGAAGGGCTTTGCAAAAAGTACGGTGCATATATGGAGTCGGCTAACACATATACTGCCGGCGGAAGTGCAAAGATGGCATATTACACGATAAGAGTCCCTGTAGAAAGGTACAATGACTTTACCTCCGAGGCAGGTACGATAGGCGTTGTTATAAGCTCATCCCAGGATAACAAGG
>SVQR01000195.1 GCA_015065225.1 Oscillospiraceae bacterium
AACCTCCGAAACCGCCTCTTCCGCCTCCTCCGAAGCCACCGCCGCCGAGAACTACACTTTCCGAGCCTTCGCCTGTCATTATCGTGACATTACTGTTGTCAAGACATAATACACCGGAGCTGTATATGCCGTCGCCGTCGGTGTGGATACTTAATGTAGAATCGTTGATGGAAATAAAGCTTTCCGAAGGCACCGACTTTTCGCATCTTACGGCATCGGATACGGATGTAATACTTATATCTGCCTCGGATGTATAAATACCGTCATTGACGTTGATGCCTTCATCCAAAGCGTTTACATGAACGGTGCTTCCAAGTATCTTGAGAGTATCGTTTGCTTTGATGCCGTCGCTTGCCGATCCCTTTACCGTGAGCTTTCCCGTACCGTTTATTACAAGATCGTCTGCGGAGTATATTACCGCGGAAGGGGTATCGCTGTCATTGTCGCCTGCTTTTATTTCGCCTGCTTCAAAAGTGCTTTCCGTACCGGGAATAAGCGAGAGGACGGTCTTTTTCGCATTTGTCACAACAAGCGGAGCATAGTCGGAGGATGCTATCGATACACCTTCCAGATAAAGGAATACGGGGAGATCATCTCCTGAATTTACTATTATGCTTCCATCGTTGAGCGATCCCGTCAAAACATACGAGCCGCCCTTGCCGATGGTGATGTATCTTCCGTCATAGGAAACTCCGTTGCTGTTGCAGGAGACAGTATCACCTTTGAGGCTGATCTTTACGACACCGTTTGATGAATGCTCGGTATAGTAATCGTCCGCCGAAAGATGTATACTGTGATCCTTGTCAAGAGCAATATCACCTGTCTTTTGGGAGTTGAACAGAGTATCCTTAAATACCATTGCAAAAGCAAGAAGGATCAGTACAACAGCCATCAGCACAATACCGATAGTCGTCAGTTTTTTTGAACTAATCATTATATCACCTTAAGACATATATTCGCCGTTATATGTGACAAGCGACGCATTGCCGATACCTTCCGCTTCCGAGAGGATGTTTATGAAATCGGTATTGCCGTCCTTTATCCTTACTTCGTATGTGAGCTCGATCCCAAGCTTTGATGCTGTCTTGGATTTGAGTACGCTCTTTTTTGCGTATGTCTTTATAATCTTGTTTGCAAGCATCTCGCAGTTTCTGTTATCGCAGCTTACAACAAGGATGTAGGGAGTGTCGCCAATCTTTCTTGTGGAGAAAAGAACTATGATAACGCCTATTATAACAGATCCGATAACCGCAAGAGGGATAAGTCCCGCACCGAGAACTATACCTACAGCGATAGCCCAGAAAAGGTATGCGATATCCATCGGCTCTTTAATGGCTGTTCTGAATCTTACGATGGACAGCGCACCGACCATACCGAGGGACAGTACGACGTTGCTTGTTACCGCGATGATGACAAGGCTGGTTATCATTGCCATAGCTATAAGGGAAACTCCGAAGGAATCGGAATACATAACGCCCTGATAGGTCTTCTTATAGATTATGAAGATGAAAAGTCCGAGAACGAATGAAAGCCCGAGGGCGAGAAGGATATCAAGTATCGAGAAGGTGTTGATGTTTGAAATAAAGCTTGATTTGAAAATATCACTGAATGTCATGATGATGTTACCTTTCTTTTTAGATTCTTACAGCAGCGTATTTTGAGAATGCCGCCGAGTGTCTGCAGTGTGTCTGTACCGCGTCCATTATTACCGAGGGAATGTATTCGTCCCATTTTACCTCAAGTATTGCGCCGCGGAATGTGTTTACAAAGCGAAGCCCGGGATTTAAGAACGCGTTTACATTGGTGCTTCCTCCGATGCCGTAATCAAGTGTTACCCTGACATTTCCCATCGGGTGGACAAAGCATTTGCGCGTGTATCCGACAATGCATTTCGGTCTGAGCATCTGATAATGCATCTTGGCATAGAATTCCTGCATCAGCGGAATGTTGCTCTCAAGCATAAAGTCGATGTTGCCGTGTATAATGTCCTCGCACATCCGCGCGCTTATGGGAGCACTGACTTTATTGCACATACCGTCTATCTTGCTCTTTTTTTCGAGACGGATAAAGGATGTATCGTTTCCGTAATATCTGATCCTGAACTTTTCACGGAAGTTTACACCGTCTATCTTCTCTCGCAGAGCCTTGTCAAGATAGTTGTCAAAGTAAAGACTTTTTATAAAATATGTACCGTCCGCTTCGGCATGGGAGTCATATCTGCATATCGCGGAAAGCTTTCTTTCGAGGCACATCATGTCGGACAGGTTTATCGCGTGCTTGTATTCGTGCCTGAATTTCAATTTTATCACCTCCTGTAACTGTCATATATTTCCGATGGAGGTATTGTCGCATATAAATGTGAATTCTGTGTGATTATAATGAAATTTGTGTCTAAATTTTTATTGGATGGTAAAGGTTTCTTTTACACAATTCAATTGTATTGACGAAAGCGGTACAATGATATACAATAATATACGGAAATATATAATACAAATCCCGTGATTTAATATATACATTTCATCTGTGATGTTTTAGAATATACATAAGAGAAAGGGAGAGGCGTGAACACAATGCAGGACAAGGTCTACAGATGTTCGTTTATCATCAACTCAATGGTTGGCGGATCGCCTACATCGTACAGCGACGACAATATACTTGTTCATGTGAAGAATGTGGATGGACTTTCGGGAAGTCAGCTCGCACATACACATACATTTTTTGAATTTGACATTGTTATCGCAGGCGAAGGTATCAACCGATCCGCAAAGGGCGAGACCGTGATAAGACCGGGAGATGTTATTTTCGGTACTCCCGCTTCAATACACAGTATAACCACCTGCGAAGACACTGGGATGGTTGTCGCCAATATCGCATTCAAAGGGAAATTCGAGCAGAGTGTCATACAGGCGTTCAATACACTTGAAGGCTTTATACTGAGGCTTTCGGAAAAAGAATTTGAATTCGTATGCTCGGAGATAGACGGTATGATCGGCTGTGATATCCTTGACACATCAAAAAAGAAGATGTTTGTCAAAGGCTCTGCCGAAAAGATAATTGCGGTTATATCCGATGCTTATGAGAGAAGCAATATCGGAGAAAAAACCGCAGGTACTGACTCGAAGGTATATTCCGCTATAATCTATATAATGAAAAACTACAACAAGCCGATAAAGATAGCTGATGTTGCAAGGCACGTGGGATACAGTGAGGATCATCTCGGTGTGCTTCTCAAAAAGAGTACGCGAATGACATTCACTTCATATCTTCTGACGCTCAGACTTGAAAATGCCTTCTTTTTGCTTATGGAAAATGAGCTGAATATCGGAGAGATATGCAATGAGGTAGGGTACTCATCCTATCCGAATTTTTACAACGCATTTAAGAAGCGTTTCGGTATAGCTCCCGGTGAGATCGCCCGAAGAAGCCGTCGGGAGAATTTGGAATGTTTTGCAAAAAACAACGGTCAGAAGCCGCTGATATACGATGAAAACAATACTATCATATGGAGGTAACAAAATGAGAAAAATTATCTCGATTGTGCTTTTTATGCTTTTGCTGACAGGTGCGTGTATATTTACACTTACCGTAAATGCGGCGGATTCGCCTGTAGTGATATATGAAATGCGTGCTCCCGACGGTGAGAACATTCCGTTCGGCAAAGGCAGGAATAGCGATTGCTATTACCCTGATGCGGAAAGAACGGGAAAGCACGGAACACCTGAAATGTATCCCTTCGGCACCTGCGAGCTTTCAATGAACAGGGGTTATGTCAAAATGACACCCAAAAAAGCGGAGTGGTCAACCATCGTTTTTGATACCGTTCCGAAGGAGATGTACACAAATGACTGGACACATAAGTATCTTTCGTTTATGATATGCTCGGATACGGCTGCAAAAGGAAGGGTGATGCTCTCGGATCTGGGCGGTAAGAGGCAGAAGATCGTGGATGTTGATTTTACGGCTGAATGGCAGAGGATAATAATCGACCTTTCCGATGTGCAGGGATGGTATAAAAAAGACGAAGACGGTAACTTTACGGTTCCTGCGGATGTATCTCCCTACAGTCCGGAGGGCAACAGCTTTTACGGCGGCTTCAAGTTCAGCCTTTCGGGAAGCTCGGTATGCAGATCCTATCACTTTGATTATTTCGGACTTTTTGCCGACAGATCTGCGGCGGAGAGCTACAGCGTTCTTGCGAACGAGGGTGATGATTATGAATCGACACTTATGAACGAGGATGAAAAGGAATCGGAAGCTGTAAAGTTCTACAGAGAAAACAAGGGAAGCGCATTCCTTTATGAGATGAGACCGCCCTTAGGAACAAAGATACCCTACGGTACTTCAAAGTATCCTCCCACACAGTGCTATTATCCTCTCGGCTCAAAGGGTGATATGGAAAGACCGGAGATGTACACATGGGGAACGGGAGATATTGCCGTTGACGGTGATTATGTGAAGTTTACTCCTTCAAACCCGGATGAAATGAGCGTGACATTCGACACTTCGCCCGGAAGCTATTATATGGATTACGCAAAGCCTTACTTTACGGTAGTTCTCAAAACAAGCAGAGCGTTTGAAGGCAGTATCGGATTTAAGACTCTCGATTCAATGTACAGGAAATTCTTCCCGGTGAAGTTTACCGGTGAATGGCAGAAGATCATCCTTGACTTTTCCGATCCCAACGGCTGGGAGAAGAGAGATGAGAATAAGGTATATCACCCTTATAACCGGACGCCGTTCTCAAAGGAGATAAACAAGCTCTATGGCGGTCATGCAATGTATCTTGCGGGGACGAACGATACGGAATACTTCCTCTTTGACTATATTATGATGTTTGATACTCTCGAAAATGCTCAAAACTTCAACGGTATTGCAAAGGTGATGGGATCGTCGGTATCGGAGGTTGAAGAAACAAGAACTATCCTTTCGGCAAAGGCACGTTTGTCCCTGAAATTTATGAACGGCTACGAAGACAATACCTTCAGACCTGATAAGGGCATGACGAGAGCAGAGGCGGCAACGGTGCTTGCAAGACTTATGGACAGCGAAAAGGTGATCGCAGAGGAAAGACCGACGGAAT
>SVQR01000196.1 GCA_015065225.1 Oscillospiraceae bacterium
GCAAAGGATAAAAAAAAGAAAACACCTTATCACAGAGCTTGGCTGACAGGCTCATTGATAAAGTGTATGTTTATCCTAATAAGAGAATTGAGATTGTATGGAAAGTGCAAGATTTCTGCACAGTTCAAGCTACAATATAAACTAAATAATTTTTTAGCTTGACATATGTTACTGCTATTATAACAATTTACTTTATTTTAATCAAGTACGAAAGTTAAAATTTACTCCATACAAAAAGCCTCCCATGGTATTTTAATTATACCACAGGAGGCTGTATTGTTTAATCTATATACGCAAGTCTTTCACGGAAACCCCATTCTTGAAGTAAACCACGCACTTTCTATCGTGCGAAACCGCAACCTTTTCAACCAAAGTTGTCCATAGTTCTGCATCAAATTCAGTTATTGAGTTCGGCATGTTTCTTAATGCATCGATGAAAGTGTGTATCTCTCGTGCCTTGTTTATTCGTTCGGCTTTTTCCAAGGATGCCTCGTTTAACCTTTTTTTTGCCTTTTCGTATCTGCGGACAAGAGCGTTATACTTTTTTGTGTATCAAGCAGATTTCTCAAAGATTGTGCCCGACAGGAAGACTACCGACTATCAAACAGCTCTGCTCTGGAGTAAGGTCTTTTTGATGGGTAAGAGCTTCACATCTTTCTCTGGTTCGGAGGTTGCCTTCGCATTGCTGTTCCCGATGGAAACGCTGTTTGAAAGCTACATAGCAGCACAACTCAAAAAGATGCTCGGTCATTCGGGTTACACCCTTTCCGCACAGGATAAGACATATCACCTGTTTGACGAGCCGAGGAAGTTCTTGATGAAGCCCGATATTGTTATCAAGAATAGGGTGTTAGGACAGGTTTTCGTTATGGATACAAAATGGAAAGTCCTCTCCGATGCTAAAGCGAACTATGGCATATCCCAAGCAGATATGTATCAAATGTATGCATATCAAAAAAATATACATCAGAGAATGTTACTTTGCTCTACCCACTCACGGAAAAGGTCGAGCAAGTGAATAATATACGATTCCTATCGAATGACGGAATTGAAATCAAAGTTAGATTTGTTGATTTATTTAATATTCAGAGTTCTTTAGAAGCAATAATTGCCGAAATGAAGGAAAGCATCTAATAATAAGACGAAACAATTTTAACTGTGTTGATGTTTTTGCAAATAAGTTTTCTAAGAATAGCCATAAAATCAGCCTATGGCTTTGCTGCAAAAAAACAACATATACACATTTTGCCGACGATATCCATATACCTCTCAATGTGAAACGCCCCGGTCACACCTCGCCCGCACCATTCTTTTTCACATCCGGAATAAGATTACAGTTTTCCCCGACTCGGTAAGGTTTGCCTTGCTAAGTCGGGGATCGTTTTTTGTGTGCTTTATGGAGGGTGTTGCGAAAAGATTGGGAGGAGGGGGTGAAATTATTGAGGAAAAGCAGGGAAGAATTTTGGCTTTTTCTAATCCGACGATAACCAAAAGTATCTTTTATATAAAAACATATTCGTTTTTTGTATTGAATAAAAATACATCGTATGATATAATACACCCGTATGATAAAAGGTCATACTCAAATTTAATAAGTCACACAGAGTGTCGCCAAGGCTGCAAAGTGATCTTTCACAGGCTTCGGCGGTGAAAAGGGAACACGGTGAGAATCCGTGACGATACCGGTCGCTGTATGCATTGATGTTTTGTCCTTCTGACGAAAGTCGGTCATTGGGAAACCGAGAAGGCTTGGGACAAGACGCTGCAAAAGAACTTTTGCGTAAGATGCGAGTCAAAAGACCTGCTCTGATGCTTTTTCCGTACTTGATGGATATCATCATAGGAAAAGGTAGTTTTGTTCGGCACCGAAGTTTAAAAAAGGCTTCGGGGCTTTAGTGTCGTACACTTTTGCCGAACAAAATGTGTTGTGATACGGAAAACCGCCGTAGTGATGTCTGTCACTGCGGCTCTTTTCGTTTTGGGAGGTGATAGCTTATGCCCGTGGTTCTGCATAAAAATTTAGTTAATTAAATTTGAAAGGATGAATTAAAAATGCTAAAGCAAAAAACTATCGCTCTTATTCTTGCGATAACAATGATCTTTACGGTTGCACCGTCAGCCGTATTTGCCGTATCTTCGGAAGCTGATGTTTCGTGGAACGGTGCGATGAATTTCAACAATGAGAACAATTATGTAACAAGTGTCCCGGGACCTTCCGCTCCCAACAGGACAGAACTCAAATGGGCATATCCTCTCAATACATCTGTTATGGTCGGCGGTGCATATTATGCTGGTCAGAGCGTTATTGTTGACGGATACCTTTATGCGACAGGCGGCGGTAAGCTTCACAAGGTGGATATCGAAACAGGCGAGGGCAAAGTGATAAACGAGGATGCGGGCGTTACCGTCAGCTATTATGACTACCTTTGCTATGCGGACGGAATACTTATTCTCGCAATGCAAAACGAGCTTTGTGCATACAGCCTTGACGGCGAAAAGCTCGGAAGTGTAACCGGGGATTATAAGGAGTATCACCCGGTGCAGTATCATGACGGATATGTTTTCTGCAACGGATATATCTATGAGCTTATACAAGATGAAGATTCGGTGACTTTCAGCATGGTCGGTGAGGGGACGATAGGCGACGATGTGTTCAATTGGAGCAGCGGTGCATTTGTAAATGAACTGTTCTATGTTGCCTCGAAAACGACCGTATACGCTGTTGATTATAAGACCAACACGGTAATGGACAAGTGTATATTCGATCCTGACAGAACCGCAACGATGAGCGTCCAGGGCGGACTTTGCTATGATGCGGAAACAAAGAGGCTTTTCTGGGCGACCTACACTTATAACTCACATCTTCATTCAATTGAGATATCCGAAGACGGTTTTGCAAAAGACAGCTACATTAGCGAGGATGCAGGGCAAAAGAGCGTTGCAACGCCTGTCGTTTATGGCGGCAGAGTTTATCTTGCGGGACAGCAGGGACGTATCTGCGTACACAATGCCGCTGATCTTTCCAAGGTATATGACAATGTAACCCTCGGCGGCGGAAAGGTACAGGGAAATCCCATACTCTCATATGCCGGTGAGAAAGTACGGATCTATGCCCAATGCTCAAACGGACATCTTTATATGTTCACAGACAACGGTGAGGGCGGTGAAGCAGTAAAGCTTGCGGACACAAAGAATTATACAAAGGTGACTTATCCTTATGCGGGATTCGAACAGTATGCCATTGATGAAAAAGGCAATATCTACTGTTACAACGAATCTGGATATCTGTTCTGCTTCGGCATCTCAGATTGTGAAAAACCGACTGTCACAAAGGATATTTCAACCGACAGAGTGAAGTACGGTATCGGAGCGGATGCGGATGCACTTTCGGTTGAAGCAACCGTTTCCGACGGTGTATTATCATATCAGTGGCAGGAAAGTGCAGACGGTGACAGTTTTACCGATATTGACGGGGCTGTGGAGGCAAGTTATATCCCGTCAACGGAAAATGCAGGTATGACATATTATCGATGCGTAATAACAAACACGCTCGGGGAATTTACCGCATCCGAGACAAGCAGCTCTGCGTATGTACTTGTAAAAGAACTGAGCAATAAGACCGATCTTAATGTAATGGCGGCAAAGGGCAATTCCGCAACGGCAACGAGCAATGTCGCCCTCGCCGAAATGGGCGATGACGGTATCTACTATATCGAAAATTGCAGTTTTGACGTCAAGAACATTTTCCTTGGTGTTGCGGATGAAGGAACCGTTGCGGATGTCAAAGTGATATACGGTGCGGGAAATGCCGCTCCGAAAAAGTATTCGGTAAGCAAGAACGAGCTTTATACGGAAAGGTACTATAAGAGTACATACACAAAGCCGACAATTGCTCTTGTCACCGCTACTGCCGAAGATGGAATAACGCAGGATGAGCATTATATTATTATTTCCGAAGGCACAGCGGGGCAATATATTCTCAAAGCGAATATCACATCCGACAGCGAGCACTTTGCCGATAATACAATAAGCTTTACGGCGGAAGATCAAAGTGCGGAATTGAAGGTCGAGGCAACGGAAACGATAGGTACGGGCGAGCTGTATGTTCCGCAGTGGACATGGACAAGCTCGGATGTGAAGGTTGCAACAGTTGACGATACCGGCACAGTAAAATGTATCGGCGGAGGTACGGCTGAAATTACAGCGTCATACGAGGGAGTAAGCACTTCCGTCAATGTGGTATCCACAGCCTCGGAACACAAATATCACTCATATGTCGACGGTATCTGTACCGTGTGCAAGCACAATGAGCCGGATGACATAAACGTCTTTTTCACTCTTTTAGACAAGGAAAACAATGTCGCAGTTTCAAAGGACGAAGAAACGGAAATATATAAGGCAGAGATCGCTGTATGTGACGTTGACTGCGACGGAACGCTCACGCTGTATGATGCGTTTGTTGCGGTACACACAGAACACAGCGCAAACGGCAAGGATGATTTTTTAGCCGAAGAAAGCTCCTACGGTCCGTTTATAACAAGGCTCTGGGGCGAGGATACCTCAAGTGTTGCATATATGCACAACGACAAGAGCGCATATTCGCTTCTGACGCCAATTGCCGGGAATGATACAGTTGCGGCATATTTCTACAGAGATACGGTCAATTATTCGGATATTTATACTTACATCAAAGGAAACAACAAGGTCGTTGCGGGTGTTGATACGGAATTTACACTTTGCGGTCTTGCCTCATCCGGTGAAGTTATGCCGAAGGACGCAAGTATAAGTGTTTACGGTTCGGAAGATGAAGTTGTATATGAAACAAATGCTGATGAAAACGGAAAGTTCACAGTAAATATTCCCGAAAGCGGCGAATACATAATAACGGCAAGTGGAAATGCATCATATACCGACAAGGTATGGGACAATGCTGTCGGTGATTACAAAAACACGGAATTTGAATCTGCACCTGTGGTCACATCACGCTTTGAAGTTACCGTTCTCCCTTATGTTGAAAAGACTGTACTTGTAACTGTCGCCACAAGGAAT
>SVQR01000197.1 GCA_015065225.1 Oscillospiraceae bacterium
GTGACGGAACATTCTATGCTGCAGGTGAATATTATGAGCAGCATCAGTGGGCGCCGAATAACAACTACATAACCGGCGGCGCTGTCGGTATGAACCTTGCGTCTAAGATTAATGTGCCTAAGGTAGACTTTGAGGATGACACAATGTTCCTTGAGTTTGACATAAATGTCCTTGAAGCCGGCAACTATGATATCCGGCTGTTTATTCCCAATGCAAGCAAGAGCGTAACGATCTACCTTGATGGCGTAAGTGTCGGTACGGCTGTATCCGGTGCTGCTTCAAGAGATGAGATAGTCAGAAGAACAAACGCCGTTCCCATGAAGCTGACAAAGGGTGTTCATACAATAAAGCTCAACGGCAATGCGGTGGTTGAAAGACTTTGCATATCTCCCAACTACGATGCGGAGGTAATAAACGTTGACTGCAAGATATTCACGTCACCGAATTCCGAATGGGGACTCAAGTACGAGACACTCAAGGGTGAGATGGGCGACTATACTCACATCGTTCCCGATCCCGAGGACGTTGTCTATAACATGAGAACAGACCACTGGGGCCTTGCGGTGGATGAAAATGTATACAAGTACATGGTATTCTGCTACAGAACAAACTACGACGGCGATATCGTTGCGGCAGGTCAGAGATCGGAGCAGCCGACAGGCGACAATACGAGGTATACCTTCAAGGCAGATAAGCTCGGTGAATGGACGACAAGTGTAATTGAGCTTACCGGTACGGGTGATGATACAATGTTCCGTCAGATGCACCTTTCCGTGTTCGGTGACGGTTCAAAGCTTACTCACGCCCAGGCAGTCGAGATGGGACTTTACTTCGACCTTTACCACCTCGGCTTCTTTAAGACAAAGGCGGATGCGGAAGCCTACTGCCATCAGCACGCAGTAAAGCCTGTCAGCGGAAAGATATACATCGAGCGTGACGAAGAGAACGGCTATTACGATGATGTTATCAAGGGATATACAAGCTACATGACTGTAACTCTCCTTGATTCCGAGGGCAATATCGCCGCAATGACGGGTGAGCACAAGACAGGCGTTATCGCAGACGAAAACGGACTTGCGGTAAATTACAGCTTTGAAGTGCCCGACGGTGAATACACACTTGTCATCAAAAAGCCCGGTTACGCAAAGGAAGAAGTAAACGTAACGGTAGTTGACGGCAAGGCAGACATCGGAGACAAAATCCTTCGCGGCGGCGATATCACGGACAGCTATGACAAGTTCTACGGTGACGGCATTATTGACATAGACGACTTTATAAGAATCCTGCGTGCATTCTCCTCCACAACCGATGAAAGAGTGAAGATACTTACGGATATCAACGAGGACGGCACTGTCAATGTTTCGGATCTTGCGATAATTAAGAAGAATTTCGGGAAATAAAGATACGTATATTCTGCTTGACATTTTGGCATCCGATATATAACAGTATATAAAAACTGTCAGACACATCATGGGATATATCTCCTGTGATGTGTCTGACTTTTTGTTTTGGGCAATATTATGTTTTTTCGCTTTATCTCAGTTCGACAACGCAATCTCCGACGGTGATGCTTTGTATGGTTGTTGGATCTGTAATGCTGTCAAATACATAACCCAATGTTGATACTCCTTGGGGATGCCTTTCGTCAAGGTAGCTTGAGAACATCGCAATGGACTCCCTGTCCTTTGTATCGTATTCCAGCACAGTTCCGTCGACAAATCTTATTATCGGTCTTATTCCGGTAAGTATGTCATCACCTTCCACCACCACCCATACGGATATGGGGGATATATCTATCTTTACAAGAGTATTGTCGTTTACTTCGTTGACCTTAAGAGGTCGTTGAACGTCAATGGTCTTTCCGACATCTTCATAACGGTAATTCCATGACAGCTTTATGTTAAAATTCCCGGAGATCGTTTGAGGATCAATATAATGGCTGTCTCCCACAACAAGACTTACCTTACATTCGTCAGACACGCCTTTCGCAAGACCGATATATTCACATACGACTATCTTGTTCTTATCCGCCTCCATGATAACATTTCTTCCGACACCCATGGACGTGAGTACGCCGTCGGTTTCATCCTTTGCGGGAGACACGAGCACTCTGTGGTATATCTCCGTCATATATTCCCGCGCCTGCGGCTTTGACATATCATAATGCTCCGGAAGAATAAGCTCATACAGAACATAAAGACCGTGATTATCTGCAAGTGTATTTATAACATTTACGGTATATCCGTTATCCGTTCCGGAAACGGTAGGAGCATCAAAACCACCGTTCATAAGCTCCATCTGCTCTTTTGTGGGATTGCCGAAATACTCCATGAGCTTTTCGTGCCATCCGAGCGTTGCCGCAAGTACGGTAAATGTCACAGCCACCGTAATAAAGGCCGCAACAGCAATAATTCTTACCGTTTTGATTCTACGGAATGTATTCTTTTTGTATGTAACTATGCCTGCCTTTTCAAAAACATCTCCGATAATCTTCTCTGTATCCGGCACTGTGCTTTTATCAAGTATTCCAAGCTCATTTTTCAGCTCATCAAGTCTGTTTTTATTCATGTGTCACAGCTCCTTTCTCGGTAATGATCTTTTTAAGTTTCTCTTTTCCGCGTTTGAGCTTCGACTTGACATTGGAAATATTAAGGTTCATGACCGATGCTATCTCGCGGATCTTTTCATTATAGTAATAGTATCTTAGAAATATCTCGCAGTCAGGCTCTCCGAGGCTCATTATAAGACGGATAAGATCTGTTCTTTCCTCTTGTTTCACAAATATGATCTCCGGATCGTCATATACTGCGGCGGTATCCTCGCAAAGTTCTTCATCTTGATGTATGCTTCTGAGCTTATTGAGAGCTGTATTCCGTGCAACAGCACCCATGTAAGCTCTTATGCCGCCTTTTTCGGCATTAATTCCGTCGGCATTTCTCCAGATGATAAAAAAGGTATCCGAAACCACCTCTTCAATATCCTCTGCCGAAAGACTCTTCCCTGTCGTGTTGCAGACCACCGCACTTACATAAGGCGTATACAACCGTATCATTTTTTCAAGACAGCCGCAATCCTTACGTTTCAATCCGGAGAGTAACTCGCTTTCATTTATCAATACAAATTCCTCCTTTCGTCAAACAGTACTGTTTTCACTGTTATATACACAATTTTACCACAAAAAGTTGCAACCGGGAGAAAAAACTCGGAATGATCGGAAAACTTTTATCCGCGAGGTGATGCGGAAAATGACATCTTCTGTAGCAGAGACCGGATCTGCAAATAACAAAAGAGCAACCGACACCCTTGCCGATCGCTCCGTTCTTTCATATATATCTTTTAAGCAAGATAAGGATCATCCCACAGCTTCAGCGTCTGTCCGAGTCCTTTTTCCTTTGCCTTTTCGTAAAGCTCGTATCCCCACGCAACGTCCCATACGGGCATACCGCTTGCTATGAAGCATATCCTTTCATCCGCACTCTCTCTGCCTTTGCGGCTTCCGCATATGACATCTCCGAGGCTCACGCTTTCCGTTATTGACGGAAGCTTTCCTTCGTACATGAATTTGTATATCTGTACCGCAATGCCGTTTATGAAGCGTTCGTTTTCCGGCAGCAGCATATGCTCGTCATAGTATACTTCATGCATCTTTGTGTTGTCCCATATGGTCTTTACGGATGTAAAGTATTCTTCGTCAACGGCTCCTCTGCCGGAGAATATGAGAAGTGATCCCTTTTTCAGCCAGTCGTTCTCCAGCTTTATCGGCTTTACCGAGGATGCAGCAACGCTTACGATATCCCCTGCACGAACAGATTCTTCAAGATCTGTCGTGGCTCTTGCACTTATGCTGTACCTCTCGCTCATCTCATTTGCGAATGCCTGCGCCTTTTCAAGAACAAGATCGCACACAACAAGCTCGCGTACGCCCTTTGCCTCACACATTATCCCTTCAAAGCAAGCCTTGCTGACAGGTCCTGCACCGATACATGAGCATACAGCGGCATCCTTGTTTGCAAGGTGTCTTACGGCTACTCCCGGGACACATCCGGTACGCACAGAGCTTATGAGATTTCCCGACATGAGAGCTATCGGTTCACAGGTATCCGCATCGTTCAGCATGACCATAAGAATGGAACGTGGAAGTCCTCTTGTCGGATTTATTATATTTGAGCCGTACCACTTCTGTCCCGCAACATTGAATCTTCCTCCGACATATGCGGGCATTGCCATGAATCTCCTGTCCGGAGCATCCGTCGGCATATTTGGGAAAGGACTCTCCTTCGGGAACTTCATCATAATACCGTGGGAATTGTGCTTGTCGCCTCCCATGACATAATCGCCTACGCTGAGAAGGCGGAACACTTCCTCCTCCACATCTATGCATCTTTTGTAATCAAGAACGCCCGCTTCTATAAGCTCCTGTTCGTTGAGATATAAAAAATCTGTTTTCTTGCCCATTCTGCGCCTCCGTTTTGTAGTTTTTATTACATTTTTGCTTTTTGACAGCGTGTCGCGTTTTTTCAATTATATCCGATTAATATCCATTTGTCAACCCCTCGACAGCTTTATTTTCAGATTTCTTTTGATAATATTATATTATTTTTGTATTTTTTACTACAATCTATTGTATTTCCGAATTTTATGTGATATAATGTAAAAAAGCGAGGTGACCGTATTGAATATTACCGAAATCATAAAAGCAAATCTCGACAAAATGACAAAGTCGGAAAAAAGGATCGCGGCGTTTTATCTGGGAGATCCGGATTCATTCGCCTTTGAGACACTTGACGATATTGCCATCAGAATAGATACAAGCACAACGTCCGTCATCCGATTCTGCCGCAAAGTGGGATTTTCCGGATATAAAGAGCTTCAGGAAGCGGTGCGCCGCGGTTTCAGATCCGAGCTTACTCTGCCGGACAAATTCAACAGGGCAAGAGAAGACAAAAGCAGATCTTCGGGACTTATGCGTACAATACGCAATGCGGTAAACTGTATAGAAAAAACCTTCCGTGAGATCCCGGATAAGGATATATCGGA
>SVQR01000198.1 GCA_015065225.1 Oscillospiraceae bacterium
GAGCAACATCAAAAAGTCTCCGTTCACACATCCTTTCGGTCGATGGATAGCAGATCGGAGCATAATACATATACAAAAGGAGAAAACACCATGCCTCACATCAGCGTTAAAATGATCGAAGGAAGAAGCGAAGAACAGAAGAAAGCACTTGCTGCGGCACTTCAGAAAGCACTTACCGACACTCTCGGATGTGCCGATATGTGGGTATCCGTATCCATTGACGACTACAGCGGCAAGCAGTGGCAGGATGTCTTTGAAAAGGACATCAAGGGAAGCAAGCATCTCTACAAAGAGCCGGAATACGATCCCAAGATTCTCCTTTGAGCAATTGCGTATTTCCGCAAAATAAAAAAGATAACCCCTTATACCAAGGATCAGACCAAGGTATAAGGGGATCTTTTATGTCAAAATTATAACGTGAGAAAGCTCTTATTGATAACCGAAAATATATATTCGGAAGCGATTATACCGATCGGTAATACGCTTATTGGTTGTCAATTATATTAATATGCTTTGCCCCAAAGGATTGTCTTTTCAGCCTTCTTTCCGCAGCATACGCATACATCTGTATGAAGCTCTCCGCCTACCTCGTCTTCGTTGAAGGGCATACATCTGGAGGTAACATCAGCCTGTTCCTTGAGTGCCATCTCACATTCAAGGTCACCGCACCACTTGGTCTTTATGAAGCCGGGCTTTGTTGCTGCAATCTCCTTGAGTTCTTCCATACTCTCTGCGGTGTATGTCATGCTGTTTCTTCTTGCCTTTGCTGTTTCGTACATATTCTTTGTGATATCGTCAAGGAGCTTTGCAAGTACTTCCGGAAGCTCGGAAAGATTTGCCGTGATCTTTTCGCCGTTGTCACGTCTTGCAAGAACGCATACGCCTGCCTCGATATCTCTCGGACCGAGCTCAAGTCTTACCGGCACGCCGCGCATCTCATGCTCTGCGAACTTCCATCCGGGGCTCTGATCTCTGTCGTCTATCTCAACTCTGAACTGCTTCTTTATGGATTCATATACTTCGTTTGCCTTTTCAAGTACGCCTTCCTTGTGCTGCTGTACCGGAACGACAACTATCTGTGTCGGTGCGATAGCGGGAGGAAGTACAAGTCCGTTATCATCGCCGTGTGTCATAATGATACCGCCGATGATTCTTGTGGACATACCCCATGATGTCTGATAGCAGTACTTGAGAGTGTTGTCCTTGTCAAGATACTGGATATCAAATGCCTTTGCAAAGCCGTCACCGAAGTAGTGGGAAGTACCTGACTGAAGTGCACGGCCGTCATGCATGAGAGCTTCGATGGTGTATGTATCCTCAGCACCCGCGAACTTTTCCTTGTCTGTCTTTCTGCCCTTGACAACAGGAATAGCAAGATACTTTTCACAGAAGTCCGCATAAACGTCAAGCATACGAAGTGTCTCATCGACAGCATCCTGACTTGTAGCGTGCATTGTGTGACCTTCCTGCCAGTGGAACTCACGGCTTCTGAGGAACGGTCTTGTTGTCTTTTCCCATCTTACAACGCTGCACCACTGATTGTAGAGCTTGGGAAGATCTCTGTAGGACTTGATTATCTGTGCATAGTGCTCACAGAAAAGTGTCTCTGAGGTAGGTCTTACGCAAAGTCTTTCTGAGAGCTTTTCTTCGCCTCCGTGTGTTACCCACGCAACCTCCGGTGCAAAGCCCTCAACGTGATCCTTTTCTCTCTGAAGAAGGCTTTCGGGAATGAACATAGGCATGGAGATATTGCAGTGTCCCGTCTCCTTGAACATACCGTTGAGTATGCTCTGAATATTCTCCCAGATCGCCCAGCCGTAAGGACGGATGATCATGCAGCCCTTAACACCGGAATAGTCCACAAGGTCTGCATTCTTTACTATGTCTGTATACCACTGACCGAAATCCACATCTCTGGAAGTGATCTTTTCTACTTTTTTCTTATTGTCTGCCATTTTATTTTCTTCCTTTCGGATTATTTATTTTCAAATACCAAGTATTTTTGTAAATTCGTTTCTTACCGATTCGAGCTTTGCGCTTGCCTCTGCCTCATCCTTGCCGTTGACAAGGTAGTATACCTTAACTTTAGGCTCTGTGCCGGAAGGTCTTACAACTACGGTCGAACCATCGACAAGAGCGAAGTATACAACATCTGACTTGGGAAGTCCCGTTGTTGTTACAACATCGCCGCATATCTTCTTGTCTGCAAGATAGTCCGCATAGAACTTTATATCTATACCACCGATAGATGCGGGATTTGCATTTCTCAGATCGCTCATGAGCTTCTTTGTCTTTTCAAGTCCGTCAAGACCTGTCATTGCTATATTGTCTACCTTTTCAAGGAAGAAGCCGTACTCTGCGAATACGTCCATAAGAACATCATACAGATTCTTGCCCTGTTTTGAATAGACAGCCGCCATTTCGGTGATGAGGAGTGTTGCAAGTACAGCATCCTTATCTCTTGCATATGTGCCTGCAAGATATCCGTAGCTTTCTTCAAAGCCGAGGATGAAGGTATGCTCATTGGTCTTTTCGTATTCTTTGATCTTTTCACCGATGAACTTGAAGCCTGTGAGTACATCCACCATTGCCACATTGTTCTTTTCGCATATAGCTCTTGCAAGCTCGGAGGATACTATCGACTTTATAACGCAGGCATTTTCGGGAAGTGTTCCGGTCTTGCGTCTGTACTTTATGATGTAATCCGTGAGGAGTGCACCTATCTGGTTGCCGTTAAAGCTGAAGTAATCACCATCGGCCTTCTTTACAAGTACGCCCACTCTGTCAGCATCAGGGTCTGTACCTATGATAAGGTCACAGCCGTTCTTTTCCGCAAGAACTCTTGCCATATCGAAGCAGCTCTTTTCCTCGGGATTTGGAACCTTTACCGTTGGGAAATTGCCGTCTGCGATCATCTGCTCCGGAACTGTGATAAGGTGCTTTATTCCCGCTCTTTCGAGAGCCTTCGGAACAAGTGCCGCACCTGTACCGTGAATAGCCGTATATACTACCTTGAAGCTGTCCGCTACCTCTGCAACAGCATCGGGGCAGATACGCTGTTCAAGTATTCTGTCTATAAATTTATTGTCGATATCTTCGCCTATTATCTCAATGAGCCCGTCCTTTACACCCTTGTCAAAATCACATCTTTCGACGGAGAAGATATCCGTCTTTGCGATCTCATCGGAAACCACCTTTGCGTGGTCGGGGGGAAGCTGAGCACCGTCTTCCCAGTATACCTTATAGCCGTTGTAAGCCTTGGGGTTATGGGAAGCCGTAATGTTTATTCCTGCGATCGCACCCAGCTCACGAAGAGCAAAGGAGAGCTCGGGTGTAGGTCGCGGAGCATCGAATATATATGACTTTATGCCACAGGCACAGAGCACCTCAGCACATATTTTTGCAAAATACATTGAGTTGTTTCTGGTATCGCACGCGATAGCAACACCTCTTTTTTCGCCACCGCTTTTTGCAACCAGCGTTGCAAGACCTTTTGTAGCCTGAGCAACGGTGTAAAGATTCATACCGTTTGTGCCTGCCTGCATGATACCGCGAAGTCCCGCAGTACCGAAGGAAAGAGACATTGCGAAGCGTTCCTTTATTGCATCGTCGTTATCCTTGATCGCAAGAAGCTCCTCTTTTATTCCGGTATCGAGCTCTTTGTTGGCAAGCCATTTTGTGAATTCTGCTTTGTACATTTATTTTATTCCTTTCGTAGGAGATTGTTTATATAGTTGATAATGGAAAAAAATTATTCCTTTACGGCGTTGTAAATATCGGCAAGCCTTTCCATATCTTCCGGTGAGGCTGTGGCTTCCTGTGACAGCTTGTCTTTTGTTTTTTCTTTTTCGCTTTCGACATACCGATCGAGACTGTCTGCCAAATCCTCTATTGAGTTGTGGATATCATCCGGGATCTCTATCTTATATTTTTCATCTTGCTTTTTCTGCTTTTCCTCTTTGAGGTCGGAATAACCGTTGCCGCATGAGGCAAAGCAAGCCGCAAGGCACACCGCAAGAATGGAAATAAATGTTTTTTTCATTGACTAACTTATTCACCGAGGCATTCGGCAATAGCCTTTGCCAGCTCATTGGGGCAGGATGTGGACTTGAATCCGCATCTGATACCGCTTATTTTTTCAATTGCCTTCTTTGCATCCATGCCTTCGATAAGACGTGAAACGCCCTGGGTATTTCCCGCACAGCCTCCGCTGATATGTACGCTTGTGATAATTCCGTTATCGTCTATTTCCACCTGCATCTCTCTTGAGCAAACGCCCTTTGGACTATAAGTGATCTTCTTCATTTTTACGGATTCCTTTCATTTATATGGAAATAACTATACAAAGATAATTATATCACAAACTTTTGCAAAATAAAACACTTATTATAAAAATTAACAATTACACCGAAAAATAGTTTCAGCGTCAAAGATCCGATACAAAATACGGGATACAAAATTATCGGGAATTGCTGCATTGAATGTAATTTTATGCTATGTGCCGGTAAAACCTCACCTTTAAACAAAAAAGATTTCCGCTCATCGGGATCGCAGATCCGGCAAAATCTCAAAGCGGAAATCAACAATGACTATTATTTCTTATATTTTTTACAGAGCGTTCTCGCCCGGTTTTATCTCAACGATTCTGCTGTCGTTTACCGTCACCCATACGGACAGTCTCGAAGGATTGAATACATACTTTCTTTCAGCTGAGATTTCAAGCTCGCGTGCGGCCTTAACATAGTCGTATATCTCAATGTTTGTGGCGTACCATACGCTGTCAAGGTGCTGTGCCTTCTTGCAGAAGTTTTCCATCTTGTAAAGATCGTTGTTATGTTCCGGGTCAAATTCATAGGAGTGTCCCCAGATGTAGAAAGTTGGGAGGTTGTATACACGATCAACTCTTTGTGCCATGAATTTTTCCAGAAGTGTGTCAAGATCCGCATAATGATGGCAGGTGGGATGCCACATAAGGAAGTCAAGAGGGAGATTGAAGTCATTCGTGCTTCTTGTTGTCCTTGCATA
>SVQR01000199.1 GCA_015065225.1 Oscillospiraceae bacterium
ATACTGTAAGTATCTACGATAACGAGAGTATCCTTGTCTTCTGCTGCGAGAAGCTCGTTAGCCTTCGCCATGTTCTTAACAGGTGCTAAGCTGTGGAAACCGTGATTGTTATCATCACCGTTGTCGGAGAGATATACAACATTATCTGCTTCAACTATGTTTTCCCACTCAGCCTTGATTGTAACATCATTTGCGGGCATTTTTTCGGGGAAGTCTTTCCAGCCGATAAATGTATAACCGGGTCTTTCAAGATTTGCGGGAGCTGTTACGGGAGTATCATAGTTCTGTGTTATGGACGGTACTTCTATAGCGCATCCTGTATCGAACGTGATGGTATACTGGTTGATCTCATAGCCTATACCATAGTATGTGTTACCGTTGTGATCAACAACCGCTTCATTTTCGTTGAGCTTTTCTCCGTCCGCTGTAAGAGACCACACGAGAGAATATCCTGTTTTTGAGCCTTCGGGGAACTTGACATTTTCACCGATATTCTGAAGTTCGGAATGCTCTGTGCCTTCGTATATAAAGGTTACCGTAGCCTGACCTGCATCTACGAATTCTACAATGTTTTCACCATCAGTTATATATTCTGCGGGAATAACGCCTGTGATCTGCGCACCTTCTTCAAGAAGGGATGCCTCTGCGGAAGCAGGAAGGGTTTTCGCAGGACCTTTGTCAATATCGGAGGATGCAAGATAGATTACGCCCTTGGAATTTGCTATCTTGATATAAGGCTTATCTGTTGTGAAGGAATAACCTGTAACCTGGATGGTCTTACCCCATGCGATAATAGCATTCCTCTGTGCTTCCGTCAACGATCCGTAAGTATATGTAGCTTTACCGTTTTCGTCATATGCGTTTGTTTTTGCAGATATCTTGCCGTTTGTCTTGATAACGATAGCACCGTCATCTTCAACTGTGGCTGTTTTACCGTTGTTGAGAATTATTACTCTTGTGGAATCGTCATCGGCAAGTGCGGTGATACCCTTCTCTTCATCGGTGAAGGGATTGGAAGCCTTGAGGAATTTGCCATATGTACCACCGTTGATCTCATATACGATTACGCCTGCACGGGTTGTTGCTGAATAATACTGGGTCTCATCGTATTTAGGACTGACCTGAGCACCTGTCGTATAAAGATTGCCTACGGTGCCGCCGTTAATAGTAAAATATCTCAAACCGGAATAATTGGATACAGATGCTGTACCGACAGAACCGATTTTAATGTCACCGGACTTACCGCTGTTGACATTGATATTCATGATACCATAGTGGTTGTTGTAGTTTTTCCAACCATGACCGCCTGCGATACCTGCGACAGTAGCGCCGGACAGATTAACTGTAGCAGTACCATAGTATGTCGCACCGGAGTTGGGAGCAAAATAGATATTGCTGAAGTTACCACTTTGGAGATCTATAACACTGCCATCTTTAGATTGCCCCATATAATGGTTTGCGCCGACTTTCTGACCGCCGGTAACTTGAACACCGGCACCAAAAGTGAGCTCATAGCCCATTGTTGCAAAGCCGCCGTCCTTATCAGAGCCTCGAATAGTAATATCATCAAACAAAATATCGCCGGCAAGTCTAAAATGAGAGTCACACAGAGAACTCGAATAACCGCCTTGGGAATCCGGAGTGTAAGTCCTCATATCAAAAACAGCATTTTCACCAGAGCCGGTAATGGTAATTCTACGATTTGAAACGCCAAAAGTCAACGTCGAATCATTAGAATAGGTTCCATCCGTTTTTTTAGTTATTATCTGGTCGAATTTTTTAGAGTATGTGCCAACGACCTTAACGGTGTCAATCTCTGAATTTGCTTTTATAATGGTCAACGCCTTTGCAAGTGTCTTTACGGGATATTCACTGCTTCTGCCGTGATTACCGTTATCACCGTTATCGGATACATAAACACAATTCTCCTCTTCGACATCGGGAACCCAAATAGCATAATATGTATCACCGTCCTTCGGAACGGGAGCTGCCGTAAGGTCGGAGATCACCGTTGTTGCAGTTGCTGAGGTGTTCCAACCCGCAAATACATATCCGTCATCACGGGTAGGTATCTCCTCGGGAATAGCGGTAATTTCTTCCGCACCATCATAATTAAGCGAGAAGTTTACATTGAGAGAAGATGCCGCAATAGGATCGTATGCGTTTGCGCCTTCTTCTGTCTCAAATACAGCTATAGCGGAGTAGTCCACATAACCACCCTTGGGCACTGCAGTATCTCCCACCAAGTTGTATGTTAACTGTGCGGAGCCTTCAAAACCTTCGGGAACAGGTGAAGATGGTACAAGAACAGATTTAACCCATGTATCTGTTTCATCAATTGCCGTACCAACCGCATTGGCAGGCCAAACCTGCTTTGCCTTTTCCGACCATGATTGATTAAATCTGAAACAAGGGGCAGAGCCGGTAGCATACGAAGTTCTGATACCGCCTACAATATACAGCTTTCCGCGATTTCCGTTTTCATCCGGAAGACCGATGGGTGTATGGTAGTGATTTCCACCGGAATTGACCTGGATAACCTTTCCTTCTTCGGCTGTGACGGAATATCTGTAGAATACGGTATTGTTTATTACATCATAATAGTAACCGCTGCTCGACTTACCTTTTGCAAGTATAGTCTTGATAGGATCGTTTGTAAGTGTACCTCTTTCCCAAACGGCATAAAGAGCGATATCGGATTCGGGTGTAAATGTTGCGCCTGCAGCATATACAACCTCACCGCCTTCATTGGTTGCCCATCCGAGGAGGTTTGCTCTCACTCTTGTTACCTCGGGGATTGTATAGCTTTCACCGGCATTTACCGTTGCGGTTGCGACAGTATTATTTTCGGTGAAATGTATACCTTTCTCACTGGTATAGTTGATCTTACAGTCACCGTTGAGTTTGTTGAGAGTAACCGTGTAGGATGCGGTGGTCTCACCTTCCGTTGTTTCTTCGGAAAGAACCGCTTCTTCGGCAATTTCCTCCGCTTCTTCTTCCGCTTCCGTCGCTGCTTCAACAGCTACATCTTCTTCCGGAAGAACTTCTTCTGCGCTTGCAGTAAAGCTGAAGCATGATACTATCATCATAGCTGTAAGCAGAGCCGCAAGCATTCTTCTGAATTTCATGATTTTTCCTCCTTAAATAATTTTTTTGGGAGCATCCAAAGTGTACAAAAACCCGGCACAAGCATACTTTGTTTTTTCGCCTGCACCACGGGATATACGCTCTGAATTGTTCGGACGTACCGAAATTCCATAATACGCCCATCTTGCCCTTTAAGTATAAACCTTTATCCAGATTTTGTCAAGATTTTTTAGTGTTCATTTGTATTGTTTACAAAATAATATATATAATTTCAATGAATTATTTGACAAAAATGTATAATTTCTCTTTTTAATTACTGTTTTTTGTTGTGCAAAAAATCCCCCGCACACCGAAGTGTACGGGGAATAAAGCTTATACGATCTTGTTTATGCTTCTGTACCGGGAGTAACTGTCTCGCCGTTGAATGTAATAGTTGCATTTCCGATTTTCTGACCGTAGTTTGCCTTGATGAATGCAAGGTCTGCTACATTGACATAACCGTCTTCGTCGATATCCATAGATTTCTTGAAGTCGTCGCTTGCATAGGGATCAAATGCTCTAATTACTCTTACGAAGTCATCGAGGTTGATAACGCCGTCACCGCAAACAGCATCTGCCGCACCTTTGATGTCACCTGCAACAAGCTTCATTGTGAGAGTGTTGGTAGTCTCGGTAGGTGTAACAACGCAGAGACCTTCTACATAACCGTTCTTCTTGACGCTGATCGTGCAAGGCTTGCCGATCTCAAGACCGCTTATGGTGTAAGTGATATCTCCGCCGACACCTGCCTGTTCGATCACAACTGCTTCACCGCCATTGACTGCGAGAGTTGCAAGGCTTGTACCTGCTGTTCCTCTGTCATCGTGAAGATCTACCGTGAGAGTGATGGTTGCTGTTGTTACTTCAACTTCACCTTCTTCATCGGTGTGGCTTACATAGTCGATGCCAACCTTATTGGTGGAGAGGTCTGCGGAGTAAGGTGCTACGAGGTACTTGTTGTCCTTGTAGTACTTTTCGTCCGCATTTGCGACCGCATATTCTGCGAACTTGTTGTTTGTATCAACCACAGCAGTCTTGAATGCCGCTCTCTGGTCTGCTGTCATATCAAATGTGAATGTAGCGATGAGAACTTCTTCGGTTGTAGCATCGACATAGCCATAGCCTGTTGCCAGCTCTGCTGTCCATGTGTTTGCATAGTTGCCGTTCTCCTTTACGAAGATGGGAGAAGACTGTGCAACTTCCGAAGCCTCTTCGGGGAGAAGGACTACACCTGCTTCCGCATTTGCCGTAACGCTCTTGAGAGTCATATACTCTGTCGGGAAAGTAAAGCCGAATGAGCCGACGTTACCTGTTGTTCCGGAGAGCTTGAGCTCTACCTCATAAATACCTGCAGATGCATCGTACTTACCGTAGGTCTTGTATGTGGGAGATGTCGGGAATACTTCCTGCGGGTTTTCTTCAAATACGGGAACGAGAGTTGTATCCTGTGCGAATGTGAGAGCTTCAACAACATCTGTTGTACCTTCGATCGCCCAGCCCTTGAATGTGTGATCTGCCTTTTCAACAGCTGCGCCGTTGTATGTAACAGCTTCACTGTTAAGAGCATCTATAGCGTAGAGAACCTCGCTGTCATCGCCCTTGAATGTTACTGTTGCAACTGTAGGTTCAGCAGAGAAGAGCTGCATGCTGTCAACGTAGATGTATTCGCCGTTAGCCGCAAGATCCTTAGCTGCGACATTATTCATGGGTCTGAGGTGATACTGGATGGAAAGATCGGGTTCTGTACCGTCTGCTCTGTCAAGCTTGTCAACAATGTATGTCCACTTGCCTGCTTCCATTGTGAAAGAGCCTCCATCGGGAGCTACGAGAGTTGTGTCCTCCCACGGGTGCTTCTGGTACCAGATG
>SVQR01000200.1 GCA_015065225.1 Oscillospiraceae bacterium
TGTCATAACCTGGGTGTTTGAATAAAGGTCGGATACCATAATGTGTCCCTTTGATATGGAAGAAGCGAACTTCATAAAGCAGTCCTTAAAGGTTTCATTTGAGTAGTCGTACCAGCCGTCTTTATAAAAATCGTCTGCCCCCAGCGACATTGCGTAAAGCTCGATACAGCGCAAAGGATAGTCTACCGCACAGAAAGCCGTGCCGCCCGACCATTCATAATACTTTTCCGCCGCTTCAAAGAAGCCGTCCCATGTGGAAAGAGTTTCGTATGTAACACCGGTGTCGGCAGAAAAACGCCCGAATACACCGCTTGCCATAAAGAGAAGATGTGTTGATTTTGATACGGGGAACACTGCAAGGCTGTCGTCAACCATTCCGTCTGCCAGAAACTCCGGTACGATCTCCGAAAGCTCTTCCTGCGTGAACAGCTCGTTCCAGTTTACAAGGTTATCTTTACCGAGAGCCTCTGCGTTGTTATTGTGACAGAAAAACAGATCGGGCATTTCCGGAGCACCGGGATGACCTGTCTGTGCTTCAAGAAGCTCCGGGCCGACCTTTGATGCGTTTGTCATGGAAGTAACATTTATGATTATTCCTTTTTCTCGGCCTACTGCTGATTGAACTCATTTACAAGCAAGTTCATGGGTGAGCTTGCCTGCTCACCGTATACGTGCCACAAGGTAAGAGTTACAGGGTCATTAGGTGACAGCTCTGACTTTTCACCGCAACCTGTTATGCATCCGAGCATTATCGAGAAAAGTATTAATAACGTAAGTATTTTCTTCATTTTTCCTCCTTTGGGCGGTGTAGCCACCCATTTCCCATACTTTTTCCCCTACCTTTTTTCGAAAAAACAAAATTATTTTTATATTTTCCTAAACTTTTGTGTATTTAGTCGGGGGACAAATCACGGAAAATATATATAATGTAAAATGAAACAATGTATAAGGGAGGGAGCAATTCTAATTTTAAGTTAAAAAACCGCAAGGGCGTTTGTATGATACTACATATCCCTTTGATACTTCTGCTATTCTTAACATTATATCACATTATTTTGATTTAATCAAGACAATGACTAAGCAGACATTTGTAAAACTTTTTTGTAAAAACTATAAAATATGCGAAAAGGAGATTTCATTATGAAAAAAGCAAGCAAAATACTTGCGGTTATTATCGCAGTAATCACAATCACGTGCCTTATGGCGATAACTGCAAGTGCAGTAACTTATAACGTCACGGTAGGCGGCACATCATCTCTTCCCAAAGGTCCTGAAAACGATTACGGTCCTGCTGTTAACGAGTATACTTTAAGCGATCCGACACTTGCAAAAATAGTTGACAGTGACACAATTCAGTTTCTGAAGCCCGGTACTCTTACAGTTACAAACAACTGGAAGCTGTGGGACGGTCGAAATCCTATCCCCAGGAAGGGTACAATTACAAGAACTTACGAGATCAAGTACCCTGCCCCCATTCAGGATACAACAATCAAGCTTGAGTCGGGCGAATTTTGCGGTGGCAGAGCTTTTCCCGATTTCTCCGTTGGTGTAAACAAATTGTACGAGGTAACAGAAGCGACCTTCTATAAAGAAATGGCAGACTACTATGTCGGTGACACACTTCCTCATTACAAAGCAGGTACTGTAGTCAATTACGTTCGTGTAACACTCAAGCCCAGTGTTGGTCAGTTTTTTGCATTTGTAGGTCATGAGGACGGCAAAACGTATGAGAGTACGGTCTATACCATCGAATACAATGGCAAAAAATACACACCTTATGTTAAAAACAGCTATGCAGAAAATGAACTTTGGGTATATCTTGACGTAACCTTCAGCGAAGGTGCATTTTACACAGTTACCGTCAAAGACCTTGATGCTCCGTATCACAACGGCCCTCTTGACAAGGAGGTTACCTGCGACAGTGCACTTGAGGTTGTAAGCGTTAAGTACACAATGTTCGGAAAAGAACTCGATGCCTTCAGTAAAGGCGACAACATTGGAATCACCGTAAGACTCAAGTCGGGGGACGGCAAGAACACCTTCAACCCGGAAGGACGTGCGTATTGGAAGGAACAGGGCGTTTACAGCATCGAGACAAAGCTCATCAGCTCCACAGAAGCGGAATACACCTTCACATACAAGGTTGACGCGATTGACAGTCAGATAATCAAATGGGCTGATTTCACAATGCCCGGCGTATTTACAGGCGAACCTCTTCCGACAAACGCGTTTTCCGCAACAGACGGTATCGTAGTAAAATCAGTTACATGGACACCGAATGATGCAAAAGCCGATGCAAACAAGGAATATACAGTAAAAATTGAGTTTGGCAAGAAAGACGAATTTGTATATGCCGATGATTTTGCAGATCAGGGCGTTGTAAGCATAAACGGAGAAAGAGCAAAATTTGTGAATGAAACATCATCTGGCGGCGGCGTAAAAGGAAAGTTTGAAACAACAAAGTATTATGCCGAAGCAACCTTCAAACCTACGACTGTGGTAAATGCAGGAACAACAACCGACACGACAATCGGAACCGTAACCGGAACTGAAAACGGTACCTATGTATCAGGAACAGTCGTATCCGGTACAACAACGCCGGAAGAAACTAAGCCCGAAACCGAAACCGAGAACGAAACAGAAACGGAAACAGAAACAGAAACAGAAACAGAAACGGAAACGGAAACAGAAACGGAAACAGAAACAGAAACGGAAACAGAAACAGAAACGGAAACAGAAACGGAAACAGAAACGGAAACAGAAACCGAGACTGATACCGAAAAAGATACCGAAAAAGGATCCGACAACCAAACAAATGAGGAAAACGACGAAGAACCGGAAATTGAATATGTATTCCCGTTTGAAGAT
Source organism: Oscillospiraceae bacterium (assembly GCA_015065225.1). Lineage (GTDB taxonomy): Bacteria > Bacillota > Clostridia > Oscillospirales > CAG-382 > SIG622. Next base: position 2,869 of record SVQR01000200.1, read on the forward strand.
GTTACGGAATCCGACTGGTATTATAACAATATCGCGGGTGCACATAAAATGGGACTTATTAACGGTAAGTCTGCAACGGAGTATAAACCCAATGACAATATGACCTACGCCGAAGCGGTTAAGCTCGCTGTATGTATGAACATTCTTTACAATGGCGGAAATCCTACAGAGGACATAAAGAACGGCACAGACGTATGGTTCAGTACATATATGACGTATGCACTCGATAACGGCATAATCGACGAAGATCTCACACAAAAGGCAAACGAAAAGATATCGAGAAAGGAATACGTTTACATCTTTTCAAAGGCACTTCCCGCAGAAGCACTTGAAGAAAAGAACGAAATTCCTTCAGGCTCTATCCCCGATGTTAAGAACGAAAAGCTTGCGCAGGATAAGGCGGTATATACCTTCTACAGAGCAGGTATTCTCTCGGGTGTAGATGCAAAGGGTACTTTCCTGCCTTACGATAACATCAAGAGAAGCGAGGTTGCCGCAATTCTTATCCGTATGATGGATCCGAGCACAAGAGTTGCTGCTCCCGCAGAGCTCGGCAAATAAATCCGTTTAAGGAGGATTTGATATATGTCAATTTTTGATAAGCTTTTTAACAAGGCGGCAAATGCTGCAACAGACGCTGTAAAAAATGCGGCAAGAGATCTCGACAATAAAAAAGCGGAATTTACCTTTGCAAAGCTCCCCGAAAGTCTCTCGGAGCTCAAGGCTCTTCCCGAGGCAAAGCTTGATGATCCTTACAAGACAGCCGCACTAACAGTTGTTGCACTTTGTGTATATGCGGCAGACAAAAATATCGGTATCGAGATGCTCAATTTCCTGAAAGGTCCGAGACCACTTTCCAATATGGAGATACAGTTTATAGACGACAGACTCCGTGACGGCAAAACCTACGTTCCGTTCTCTTATTTCAAGGGAGCGACACCGGAGAATGACTACACACCCGATGAGCCTTACAGCATTACCGTTGAAAGCAATGCTTATTCGGATGCAAACAAGGGATATAAGAAGCTGATTATAAAGAGCGGCGGTGCCGATACTCCCAGAGAAGTACAGCTCAGAATGAAGGGTGACGGACAGTGGCTTTTGTGGGAACAGTTCCTGCTTCCCGATATCCGCAAGCCGAAATCCGCAGACCCTTGGGCGTAACTTAGGATAAAAGGTGATTGATTTATGAAAAGGATCGGCACTTTCTTCGCCTGCTTGCTTTTCAATATGTTGATCAACTTAGAATGGACGATCCCCGCGTGGATTTTACTTGCAATGCATTTCTTTTTCGGTTGGAAATTGCTTTGGTTCTGGATAGCACTTGGTGTCTGGCTTTTAAGTATCATTCTTTGGATGGACATTATAAGCTGGGCTTCGAGCTGCTCCGGACCCGATAAACCTAAAGAGAATAAGAATCCATACTCGGTTGGGCAGAAAAAAGAAAACGAAAAAACAGGCGAATAATACAATGAAAAATATCTTTAAATAATGAAAGGAGTTTTAAAATGGGACTTATAAAAGCAGGCCTCGGTGCTCTGGGAGGCACACTGGCAGATCAGTGGAAGGAGTTTTTCTACTGTGAAGCACTCAGCAACGACGTACTTATGGTCAAAGGTCAGAAGCAGATAACAGGACGTTCCTCCAACACAAAGGGCAACGACAACATCATCTCCAATGGCTCGGGAATAGCCGTAGCCGACGGACAGGCAATGATGATAGTGGAGCAGGGCAAGGTAGTTGAATTCTGTGCAGAGCCGGGAGAATTTACCTATGACAGCTCAAGCGAGCCCAGTATCTTTGCGGGAAATCTCGGACAGAGCATACTTGATACATTCAAGACCATAGGCAAGAGATTTGCATACGGCGGAGATACCGGCAAGGATCAGAGAGTATACTACTTCAACACAAAGGAAATCATGGGCAACAAGTACGGCACAGCAACGCCCATTCCCTTCAGAGTAGTTGTAAATGAGCAGATGGGATTAAAGCTCTCCGTTGACATCAGATGCAACGGTGAATACACCTATAAGATGGTAAACCCCATGCTGTTCTATACAAACTTTGCGGGTAATGTTTCGGATGAGTAC
>SVQR01000013.1 GCA_015065225.1 Oscillospiraceae bacterium
CGTCTGCAGTTATTGAATATAAAAACAGCTCCCACAAAAGTGAGAGCCGTAATTTTCTGTATTTTCCCGCAAGGGATGAGATTATCTCTTGGAGAACTGAGGCGCACGTCTCGCTGCCTTGAGACCGTACTTCTTTCTTTCCTTCATTCTGGGGTCTCTTGTGAGGAAGCCAGCCTTCTTGAGAACTGCTCTGAATTCGGGATCAGCCTGAAGAAGTGCTCTGGAAAGACCGTGTCTTATAGCACCTGCCTGGCCGGAAACACCGCCGCCCTTAACTGTGCAGATGATGTCATACTTGCCTTCTGTGCCTGTTGCTTCGAAGGGCTGGTTAACGATGAGCTTGAGTGTGCCAAGTCCGAAATAATCGTCGATGTCACGGTTGTTGATGGTGATTGCTCCTGTTCCGGGAACGATTCTTACTCTTGCGATAGAGCTCTTTCTTCTGCCTGTACCGTAGAAGTAGGGCTTCGCGGATGTATAGTTAATAGCCATTGTTTAAGTCCTCCTTCTGATTAAAGTACAACGGGCTTCTGAGCTGCGTGTTCGTGCTCTGCGCCTGCGTAAACGTGAAGTCTTGTTGCGCTCTTAGCTCCGATGGAGTTGTGGGGGAGCATACCCTTAACTGCAAGTGTCATTGCGAACTCGGGCTTTTCAGCCATGAGTGTCTTGTAATCAACAGTCTTGAGACCGCCGATGTAGCCGGAGTGATGGTAGTACTTCTTCTGCTCGAGCTTCTTACCTGTAAGAGTAGCCTTAGCAGCGTTGATGATGATTACGAACTCGCCGCAATCAACGTGAGGTGTGAATTCGGGTCTGTGCTTACCTCTGAGAATATCGGCAGCCTTAACAGCTGTCTTGCCGAGAGGCTGACCTGCAGCATCGATAACGTACCACTTACGTTCGATTGTCTCAGCCTTAGCCATAAATGTTGACATGAGTGATTCCTCCATAGATATAGTTATTTTATTCAACGCTGTATATTATAACACATTTTTTCGATTTGTCAAGTACTTTTTCAAAATTTTTCAAAAAAATCTTGCGAAAGGTCTCGTTTTCTCTCATTTTCTTCGTTTTTTGGATTCGGAACGGTTCAAAAACCCGCTTTTTTGAGCGTTTTGTGTACATTATATACTTTCGATATCGTTTGTAATGTCAGTTTTTTCATCGTATTCAACAAAAGGGTTGACACTTGTTTGTGTTTGTTGTATAATTAACTACATAATTAAAAGTGTTATGTTTTTTGGGGGAAGAAAATGAATAATAAGAAGAATATACTCATGTATGTCGTATTAGTAATTGTTAGTCTAATACTTATGTCTATGACTGTTGTTGCATCGGAAATTGACTCTGGAAGATGTGGAGAGAATTTGAGGTGGTCATATGATGAAAATGGTACACTTACTTTTTCCGGAACTGGTGAAATGGATGAATATCCGTTGTTCATTAAAGAGATTGTTTTATCTGATGGATCTCTTTCCGCTGTTGCGTTATGTTCCAACTTTTCCGAATGGCGTGAGGTTACACTCTCTGACGGAACCGCAGCAAGAATTGTTTTCCAAGATGAACGGAATGAGAATGCATGGAAAGAAGTGACTCTTTCTGATGGATCTATAGCTATAGTGGATTGTTCATTTCCATGGAAAGAACTGACATTATCAGATGGAACCGCTTTTGTTGTAAATGGACTTTCATATAAAGATTGGAAAGAGGTAACCTTACCGGATGGAAGTATATCTATTATTGATGCGGATTATGACGCTTTTGAAATTATTCTTTCTGATGGTACTTGTTTTGTTACTTCAATTGCTCCGTGGTCTGATCTGATTGTTACAAAAGTAGTTATTTCAGATACAGTTTCCGATATTAGCGAAGGAGCTTTGGTGAGTTTTAAAGATGCAGTTGAGTTTGAGGTTTCTTCTGATAATGCATATTTTTATGTTGATGGTGGTGTATTGTATAATAAGAACGAAGACACTTTGATGAAATTTCCTGCAAAAAGTGCTGTGCAGGAATACTCTGTAAAAGATAGCGTCAATAAAATTGAAATGAATGCTTTTTGGGGGTGTTCAAATATTGAAAAAGTAATAATTCCAGATACTGTAACTGAAATAAAGCGTAGCACTTTTGTTGATTGCCAATCTTTAAAGAGTATAGTTTTGCCTGAAAAACTTGAACGCATAAACAAAAGTGCTTTTAGTGGTTGCACAAACCTTACTAGTATAGACATTACTGATACTATTACGGAGATTGAAACAGATACTTTTTACGGTTGTACCGCTCTAAAAAGTATAGTATTTCCTAAAAATTTAAAATGGATAGGTGAAAATGCTTTTTATGGTTGTGCTAAACTTGAAAGTATCGTGTTCCCTGAAACTCTTGAGTTTATAGGAAAGAATGCCTTTTCAAATTGTAAGAGTTTATCATTTATAGATATTCCAAATTGCATTACAAAAATCGAGCCGTATACTTTTGCCAATTGCAGTGCACTAAATAATGTAGAGTTGCCTGAAAAGCTTGAAATTATAGATGAATATGCCTTTTGGAATTGTAAGGAATTAAGTGAAATAAGTATATCGTGTAATGTCAATGCAATCAATAGATATGCTTTTGCAAATTGTATGTCTTTGAAACGTGTGGAATTACCTGATAAAATGGATACTGTTGATGTTGGGGTTTTTGAAGGATGTAGCTCACTATGTGAGGTGATTTTCCCGAATAGTATGAAGAACGTTGGGTATAGCGCATTCGCAAATTGCGTGTCTCTTAAGAGCATCGAACTTCCGGAAAAAGTTGAAAATATAAGAAAAAATGCATTCAGCGGATGCGCATCGTTGGAAAGAATTGTACTTCCAAAGAGTGTAAAACGCATATCCGGAGATTCATTTAGCGGTACGGCATGGGAGAAAAGCGTTAGTGGACAGCAAGGTGTTATATACCTTGATCATGTAGCATATGGGTATATTCCTGGCGATAATGATATTGGAAAAATTGAGATTAAGGATGGTACCACTGTAGTTGCATCAAGAGTTTTTGATTATGAGAAAATAGAAAGTGTCAGCTTTCCAGATAGCATAGAATTTATTGGAGAATACGCATTTTACAATTGTAAATATCTTTCCGAAATAAATATTCCATGTACCGTATCCGGGATTGGAACTCAAGCATTTCATGGTACTTTATGGTATGAAATGCAACCGTTTGGAATGGTTTATATCCGTGATACTTTTTACTATATAAAACAAGACAGATATATGTTCATTGATTGTGTTGAAATTGATAAAGGAACACATTCAATTGCTGATGGCGCACTAGGGTATTCCAATTGTTTTATCATTCCTAATACAGTGATAAATTTTGGGGAACAGGTGCTGGATGATAATGATACTATAAAGAGTTATAACGATACATACGCAGAAAAATATGCTATTGAAAATGGTGCTAAATTTGAATCATTAGGCGATGTCCCTGAAGAGGAACTAATATTTGACATTGATAACGATAAGACAATTACCGCCAACGATGTTGTTGAAAATGTGAAGTCTGTTGCATTTGCGGAAGAAGGTAACTTGACATCACTAAAAAAATTAAATGAACTTTTGAAGTACATAAGAAGTTTGGCAGAATGATATATCGTTATGTTGATGTAATATAGTGCACGAAAGTTGTTTTACAAAATTATTTTCTAAACAAAAAAAGGAAAAAACAAAATGTCATACACCGAAAACATAAGACGTCTCCTCAGCTACGTCCGCAGAGCCGTAGACGACTACGAAATGATAAAAGAAAACGACAAGATAGCAGTGGGCGTATCCGGCGGCAAGGACTCGCTTGCACTTCTTTGCTCCCTTGCGGCATTGCAGAGATTTTACCCCAAAAAGTTCGAGCTTCTCGCAATATATCTCGATCCGGGATTTGACGAGGCAGGCTTTGCCGATGCGGACTACTGCGAAGCACAAAGACAGAAGATAAGAGATGTCTGCGAGGACGTGGGGGTACCGCTTGCGATAGTTGATACTCATATCTCGCAAATAATATTCAATGTAAGAAAAGAAAAGAATCCCTGCTCTCTCTGTGCAAGGATGAGAAGGGGAGCACTTCACGAGGCGGCAAAATCAAGAGGCTTTGACAAGCTTGCACTCGGACATCACTTTGACGATGCCGTCGAGACCTTCATGATGAATCTTTTCAACGAGGGAAGAATAGGCTGCTTTTCGCCGGTCACATATCTTGACAGACGTGATATCACGGTGATACGCCCCCTTATCTATGCACCGGAAAAGGATATACGGTACTTTGCCAACAAGTCCGAGCTTCCCGTAACGGAAAGTCCTTGCCCTGCCGATAAGGATTCGGAAAGATCAAGAATGAAGGATATCCTCCGTGACTTCGGCAAGGAGTACAAGGGACTGAAATACCGTATATTCGGTGCGATGCAAAGGGGAAATGTCGACGGCTTCAAGCAGGTCGAGTCTATGCCCTTTTCTTCGGAGGAGACGGATTGACGGCAAATGCAATTTATGACATACGGTTGATTTGCATATATTGGCAAATACACGGCAAAAATTGTATTTTTTAATAAAAAACAGAAATATCTCTTGAAATGCCAAAAGAATTGCTGTATACTTGAATTGCAAAAGAGTATAGACAAAAAAGGAGACTTACTATGAAACTCATATTCACCGGTGACGTAAATTTCAGAAACAAGGAAAACATCACGGCAGAGGAATCAAGAAAGGCACTCAGGCAGGTAATGCCCTATTTCAATGCCGCAGATTTCAGAATAGTAAATCTGGAATGTCCTCTTTCCGACGACGATTCAGCACCCATAAGAAAGAGTGGTCCCAACCTTATATCTCCCAAGAACTGCATTTGCTTTCTTGACGAGGGAAAGGTTGATGCGGCAACACTTGCCAACAACCACATAGGTGACTACGGCGATCAGCCTATCATTGACACGCTCAATCTCCTCCGTGAGCACGGCATTAAATACAGCGGTGCAGGCGCAAATATCGAGGAAGCTTATAAGGCTATGTATCTTGAAAAAGACGGCATCAAGGTCGCAATAATCTCATCCTGCGAGAACGAGTTCGGTATCGCTGACATCAACAAGTACGGCTCTGCCGGTCTCAACATCAAGAGAATGTATGCCGCAATAAAGAGAGAAAAGGAGATCGCAGACTTTGTTATCGTTGCATTCCACGGCGGCAACGAGCAGAATCCCATACCTTCTCCCGCACAGGTGGAAAGATACAGACTCTTCTGCGACTTCGGTGCGGATGCGGTTATCGCAGGTCATACACACTGCCCTCAGCCTGCGGAATACTACAATGGCAAGCCGATTATCTACAGCATGGGTAACTTCTTCTTCAGCTCCTTCACGGAAAGAGAAGCAAACGATCCCTGGTTCTACGGATATATGGTAAATCTTGAGATCGCAAAGGGCGAGACAATAAAGTATGAGCTTATCCCTTACAGAGCCGAGGATAGTGTTTCCGTTATCCATGTATTTGAGGGTGAAGAAAAGAAAACCATGCTTGACTATCTCGATAATCTTGCAAAGAAAATCACAGAACCGCTTGAACACCGCAAGTACTTCAAGGGCTGGTGCTATCACATAGAAACCTATTGGGCAGATAATCCCAATAAGGAGGGCGGTCTTGAAAGACTTGTTCCCTCAAAGAATGTTGTAAATTGCGAAGCACATCACGAGCTTATCGTTACAAATTACTGTCGCATGATAGACGGCGAGGACGAGCTTGCAAAGGAATATTGGGAAAAAGTTCGCAGGCTTATGATAATGCCGGTCTGATCGCTTTTCAAAACAAACAACAAGGATTACGCAAAGTACGACCTTAACAGAGACGGCAAGATCGACTCAAAAGACGTGGCGTATGTGCTCGTTTCCCGGGGAAAGTAAGATATAATTCATAATTCATAATTAATAATTATGATCGTATCCCGTATGGCTTTATGCTGTGCGGGATTTTCTTTGCAATAAAAAAGAGCAATACCGTTTTGGTACTGCTTGATGTGTGTTGATTATAATCCCAGCTCGGATAAAAGCTCAGCTTTCGGCATATATCCGACCGTCCTTGCGGATTCTTCTCCGTCTTTGAAAAGTATGAATGCGGGGATGCTCATTATACCGAATTTTATCGCAAGCTCGGCTTCGGTATCTACGTTTACTTTTGCGATCTCTATGTCGTCGTGTTCTTTCGCTATCTCATCAAGCACGGGCGTCATCATCTTGCAAGGTCCGCACCATTCTGCCCAGAAGTCGATTATTACAGGCTTTTTTGTTTCTTTTATGAATGTATCGAAATTCTCTTTTGTAAGCTGTGTCATGATTTCTCTCCTTTATTTTTCCTTGTAATATAACAGACAATGGCAATAGCCTTCAAAATCCGGATCCGCTATCTGCTCGCGGAACTCTTTGCACATACATTTTGTATCCTCGCTTTTGCCTATAACACAGGGACAGTATCCGCCCTTTGCCGCAAGACCTTCTTTCACGGTCTTTACTATTTCCTTGTCGCTGTTGAACCGTATCTTCATAAATACACCTTCTTTTGTGGCATCTGAACTCATATTATCATATTGTTTACTTCAGAAACTTGACTTTATGGTTTTATTATACTATAATATTCCTGATATGTCAATTATATTTTGTTTAACACAAAAGGATGCATAATGATACGCTATAATGATATTATGACCATGCGCAAAAGACCGATATTTACCGATGAGAACCGCGGCTACTACAAAGGCAAGACAGTACTTGTCACAGGCGGAGGCGGAAGTGTCGGCAGTGAGCTGGTACGCCATTTGACGCTTCTTTCACCAAAGAGCATCGTTATTTTTGATATGTATGAGAATAATGCCTTTGAGTTATGCTTTGAGCTTTCCTCGGATAATGCAGGTGTAATTCCCGTGATAGAGATAGGCTCGGTGTGTGATAAAGGACGGCTTGAAGCGGTTTTCTCTAAATACAGACCTGATATCGTGTTTCATGCTGCGGCACATAAGCACGTTTCTCTTATGGAGGAAAACTGTGCCGAAGCACTTCGCAATAACTGTATGGGTACTGTTTATACAGCCGAGCTTTCGGAAAAATACGGAGCGGAAAAGTTTATTCTGATATCAACGGATAAAGCTGTACGCCCGACAGGTGTCATGGGAGCTACAAAGCGTGTATGCGAGATGCTCGTGCTTCCCAAAAAGAGTGAGACTACGGGATTTTGTGCGGTAAGATTCGGAAACGTCTTTGCATCGCACGCATCTGTCGTTCCGCTTTTTGAAAAGCAGATACTTTCGGGAAAGGCTGTTACCCTTACGGACAAGCGCATGACAAGATACTTCATAAGCCTTGACGATGCGGCACAGCTTCTTCTTTGTGCGGGAGCTATGGCAAAAAGCGGTGAGCTGTTCGTGCTTGATATGGGAGAGCCTGTGAGAATATATGATATTGCCGAAAGAATGATACGTTTCTTCGGGAAAGTACCGGGGAAGGATATCAAGATCACGGAAACAGGTCTTCGACCGGGCGAAAAGCTCTTTGAGGAATATCTCCTTTCCGATAAAGAGAAATATTCAAGGACAGCTCACGATATGATATTTATAGAGAAGGCTCGTGAGGATGCGGGTGATCCCGACAAAGTACGTTGTCTTGTTGAAAAGGTACTTGAAGATCCCGAATGTGAGCATGACGGAAGCATAGTCAAAAAGCTTCTGTCCGAGCTTATTCCCGACTACAATCCGGAAATATAAAAATAAGTGCGAGCCGATGCAGTATCGACTCGCATATGTTTTTTACTGTGCAAAGGCGTATTCGCCGATAAATAGCGTTTCTCCGCTGATGTTGTCACGGATAAGGAAGGTGAAGGGCTTGTCTGCCTTGAATTCGATTATTTCCTCAGGCTGAGGTCTTGCGGCTGTAGCCTTCATGAGAATTGCCGTTACTGCCGCCGCTTCCGTACCTTTTTCGTCAACCTCGATAAATGTCTTGTGGATGACCTGAGAGAATGCCATATTACAATTTACCGTGTCGAACATGGGATCAAAGTCGGCATTTGTACCGAAGGCTGTCTTTATTCCGAGAGCGTACAGATCCCGTGACATCTCGCGGTCGTACTCTATCTTGAATTTCGGAAGCGAGAGCTGTGTTTTTTTGCTTGTAAGCATATCTTTATCATGAAGCTCCGAGACTATCTTTTCCGGCTCTGTTATCTCGTCATCGGAAAGAAGCACGAACATACTCACATCCGCATTTTCTATCTTCTCGCTCGTAATTGTGCCTGCTTCCTCGTCAACATCATCAATTACAGTCTTATAGGGAAGCTCGATAACTCTGACTCCCTCCGATTCTCCGTACATAAATCGGCTTGTGACATTCATAAAGTCGATCTCGGACTCCTTGCCGTTTCTGTCGGTAAAGATGTCCTTTTTTGTTGCGTTCTTGTTGAATTCCGTCTTCCAGCTGCCTTTGAAGTATATAGCATTGACAAGTGCCGCATCATATGTATCGTTTATTACGGAAGGTATCTTGCCGTTTGTCTTTTCGTTTACCCACTTGTTGACTTCGGAAACAGAGTTTTCAAGGGTAACTTCTCTTGCTTCGCCGCCGTAAAAGGTATTGATGACTGTCTTGTACTTATCCGAGAAATCATAGGGTGATGTATCTTTATTCAGCCAGATGGAATTTGCAATATCAAGACGGATGACCTCGGTTTCGGAATACTTCTTTATCATATCAGCAGTACGTCTGTTGTATTCGTCAAGAGCCATTATTTCCGTGGCATTCAGAATTTCGTTTCGGGTACTTCCTTCCGCACCGTTTGCCGCCATAGCAAGGGCAAGCTTTAAGGAGTAGGGGGAATACATATAGTTGCGGTCTTTCGGCATTGTACCGTAAAGTTTGTCGGTGAAGTTTTCGCCGCAAAGGGGTTCCTCCGGCATCTCCGAATTAGCACCGACCTCATCTGCGATGATATCATCAACAGCAGGAGCCTGTACTTCAATATTTGATGTTGCACTAAAGCCGGTAAAAAGCAGCATACTTGCCAATGCAATAAGTATATTATTCATAGTGAAATTCCTTCCATATGTTTATACCGTTATTATTATACATAATTAGATTATAAAAGTAAATAGAAAGTTCCCAAATAAGCAAATGCATATGTAAATTTTGTGACATTTAACAAATTTCATCAGACGTTTTTATAAAAAAACACGGCAAACCGAAGTCTGCCGTGATATATCGTTAAAGAACAGCTTTGATTATTTTTTCATCATTTATGGCTTCAACCTTCTTTTTCCAGGTAAGCATTGTTCCTTCAAAGGCATATCCGTTGGGAAGTCTTGTTGAGAATCTCACATTTCCTTCCTTTTTCACGGTGAGCGTTATGTTTTCACCGTCTCTCTGCCATTTTACACAGATACTTCCGTTGGGTGTCTTGTATGAGCCTTCCGCAAAGTCAAGAGCTTCAATAAAGGCAGGCTTTACGAGTATCTCATCAGGATCATCAAGATCGGGATTTACATTTATGCCGAGAACGGTTCTGAGATACCAGTGCTTTATATCCCCGAAGAAGTGGTGATTCAGCGAACTATTTTTGTCGTCCTTGTAATCCATGAGGAAGCTCTCGGGAAGTGTCGTAAGTCCCTCGGGAATTATCATGCCGTAGGACGGAGCATCGAGTCTTGTTATCATCTTATATGCAAGATCGGCATAACCGTACGCGGAAAGCACATGGAATATGCATCTCGCACCAAGATAACCTACGCTGAAGTGATCGTCGTTCTTATGTATAAGCTCCACAAGCACATCAACAGCTTGTTTCTTTTCGCCCTCTTCGAGAAGATCGTAGTAAACAGCCATTGCCTGACCGGACTGATAACAGCCTTCAATGGTCATTGTGCCGAAATCAACGTATCTCTTTCTGACAGCGGCTCTTGTTTCTTCACCGAGAGTCTTTGCGAAAGCCGAGTGAAGCCTGAGTCCCACCGCATCGAACATGACTGCCGCTTTTCTGCAAATATCCATGATGATAACACCGTTGGCAAAGCCAAGAGGGTTTGCGTAGCTGCTCGCTCCGTTTCTGTTGTTGGGACACCAGTCGGCAAGTCCCCAGTCCTCAATGAGGTTATCCTCATCCCGTACTCGTGTAAGAAGCTCAAGATAGGAAAGCATCATGTGAGCATTCTCGGTTATCATTTCTGTCTTGCCTCTGTAAATGTAGGTATAGTAGGGAAGATCGAATATTACTCTGTCCCAGCAAGGACCGTTGCCCCATGCAAATCCCCATCCCGTTGTGGGAATAATACCCGGAATACGTCCGTCGGAAAGCTGTGCCTCACGGATATTGTTCATCCATTCACGCCAGCTGTTCTCAACAGAGAGAGTCATCACCATATGCTCCGCACTTGTTGCCGCATCTCCTGTCCAGCCGTTCTTTTCTCTGTGAGGACAGTCGGTGGGGAAATAGTGGAAGTTGGATTTATCCGAGTTGTCGCATATGTCATAGAGCTTGTTTGATATCTCATCCGAGCATCTGAATGTCGCCATATCGGAGAGCGTGGTGTTTATCTCAATGTATGTAAGAAGCTCCTTTGTCGCCTGATCCTCACGAATACCGTGGACATAAAGATATCTGTAGCCGTGATATACGAACATGGGAACAAATATCTCCTCGTCACCGCCTCGGCAGATATAGATATCACGCTGTGCGTAACCGTCGGGGAAGAAACATATGTTGTTATAGCTTACATTGCCTTGCGGATCTTTTCTCTCACAACACTGGAAGGATATCTTCTGACCGGGCGTTGTATTCTTTATGACCATTCTGAATACGCCCGCACTGTTCTTGCCGAAGTCGTATACATAGCCGCCTTCTCTCGGAGGATTACCTTCAACTGCGGGAGTTGGGAATGCCTTTGTGACATCGCTTCTTTCAAGGTATTCAGCAAGTTTTCCCGGATATACATCCACAGGAGCAAATTCCGAGCGTACCGTTATAGGATCGGCACCGCATACTTTGGCGTATCCGTTGGGGATATCGGCGACGAGAGGCTCGTGCCATGCGGAATCGTCAAATCCCGGCATATCCCAGCCGTTCTCCTCAAGCCTTGCATCGTAGTGAACGCCGCATCTGTGGTTGTTGAAGGTGATAGGACCGTCGGTGCATTTAAAGCTGTCCGCTTCAAATGTAAGGATATCTTCACCGCACTTTGCAAGGAATGTAAGTGCAAGTTTGGGTGATGACGTAAATTTTGTCATATTGAAGTCCCAGACGTTTGTCATGAGATTCTGCATACCCGCACCGAGCATTACGGCAATCACATTCTCGCCTTCCGTAAGGTATGGAACAAGATCATAGCTGTCGTAGTATACGATATCTTCGGGATTGGAGATGTAGGGTGCGAGAAATCCCTTGGTTATATCCTTGCCGTTTATGAAAAGCTGATAGAAGCCGAGACCGGAAATAAGTATTTCCGCACTGTCGGGGGCACAGTTCAGTGTAAAACTCTTTCTGAAAAGGGGAGCTCTTTCGTGCTTATAGAAGGTGGAGTACTCTTTTTTGGCACAAACAAACTTTGTTGAAAAATCAAGCATTTTCTTTACCTCTCTGAATTTTGTGATAATAATGTGCTTTGATAATATGATACAATACTTTTGCAATAAAATCAAGGGTCTCTTTTGCGGATTTCGGGGACATTATTGCAGACACAAGAACGAAATACGCATATACTGTAACGGGAGGCATAAAGCTTTCCCGAAAATAGATATTCATGCCGTAAACTATCGGCGGAACGGAGATATAATGGCAGTATTCTACAATCAGGCAAACCTGAGCTATAACGGCGGTAACACCAATTCAAATATCGTAACGGGTGAGATACTTGAGGTGCTTTCCGCCACAAAGACCGCGGTTGATCCGACCTACAGACCGGGTGATACCGTGACCTATATAATCAGTATTATCAATTCCGGAAATACGCCCTTTACGGGACTTACGGTTACGGATGATCTCGGTGCATACACTGTCGGAAGCACAACAGCAGTGCCGTTGACGTATGTTGAAGGAACTGTAAATTACTTCATGGACGGCGTAAGGATGGCAGATCCGGTTGTAACATCCGTACAGCCTTTGACGATAAGCGGAATAAATGTCGGTGCAAACGGTAATACCATCATCATATATTCTGCAACCGCCAACGAAGCGGCACCTCCCGCGACAGGATCGACTATAGTCAATACGGCGACAATAAGCGGTGAAGGACTTACGACTCCCATCACGGCAACAGCCACCGTTAATGCCGGCTCGGAGCCTGTCCTCACAATATCCAAGGGAATAAATCCCACGACCGTAACCGAGAACAGCCGTATAACCTATACCTTCACAATACAGAATATCGGAAACCGTGAGGCTGTTTCAACAGATAACATTGTTGTGACGGATACCTTTGATCCGATCCTCGAAAATATAACCGTCACGATAAACGGTGATACCGCAACCGAGGGTAACGATTACACCTATGACAGTACAACGGGACTTTTCTCCACAGTGGAAGGCGTTGTGACGGTACCTGCCGCACAGTTCACTCAGGACGAGACGACAGGAGAATGGACAGTAACTTCCGGAACGACAGTTATAACTGTGGTAGGAACAGTTTAAAAAGCAGAATATTCAAATTGCGGCGATGGCTATGCTGTTGCCGCTTTTATTTTGAGCTTTCCTGAAAGCTGCGGGTGTTGTCCTTTAAACTTATATATATGGAGATGAAATTTTTGTGATGTGCCTTTCACGCTTCCACGCAGTATCCGTTCATGTGGTTTCATCCGTCATATCTTCGCTTGAAGCCTTACTTCGATTTATTTCCCGATATACCGCAGGAGTAGTACCTGTGATACGTCTGAATATGGAAATGAAATATGATACGGTATTGAAGCCGCATTTTTTGCATATTTCCGATATGGAGTCGTTTGTACCTATCAGTGCCTTCTGCGCACGGTTGACACGTATTGTGTTGAGATAATCCTTGAAATTTGCACCCGTGACACGCTTGAAGGAGCGTGAGAAGTGACCGTAGCTCATAAAAACCTTTTTGGCACAGATATCCGCTGTAATATTATCTCTGTAGCATTTATTGATATAAACTATGGCATTGTAAATGCATCCGGATACCGCTTCGTCGATCTCATCGTTGATTTTTGTGTTCGGGGAGATATCTTCAAGTATCTTCAGAAGTATTCTTGCAACAGATATCTTTGTTTTCAGGTCGGAATAACAGGAAGGCTCTTGTTCTTCTTCCCTGAGTATGCGGAATTCCTCGGCAAGACCGTTTCTTTCACATTCTTCACTTGACCAGAAGCATTTATCCTTGTGGCAGGAAAGGGAAAGTCTGAGAAGATAAGAGCTGCTGTGTTCCTGTGAGGAAAGAGCTATTATCTGTTCGGGACTTATCTGAAGAGCAAGATGAGTACAAGGCTCGTCTGACATGGAATAAACCTCGTGTATGGAGTTTGATCTGAAAAGCACCATGTCACCGGGAGATACCATATATTCCTCACCGTTGACGACCACCTTTGAATTTCCGACTGTGAAATAGAGTATCTCTATGGCAGGATGAATATGCGGTTTTACATAATTTATGCGGCAGCCGAGAGTCTGTGATGATACCCATATACCGTCGCCTGTGTTGAGATGTATGGTCGGCTGTATGTAATATGAGTTTGTATTATCTATAGGCATTTTTTACCTCCGACAATAAATTTTATAATTAAATCACAAAATACAAATGATTCAAATGGGAGAATCAAGTATATGACAAATTATTGATATAACGTGAGCAAGATGTCCCCCGCCTCTAAGAGCAGCTTTGCTGCAAGAAAAAATTCACATAGTGAATTTATTTCATGGAAGAATCCGCATAGCGGATTTTCCGCGGCGGCGGGTTCCATTTTCTCAATCAAAAGAAAGCAAAGCTTTCTTTAAAGAATCTTTCAGATTCTTCACAGCGGGGGATACAATCCCTCACTGATTGACAGGCAGCGTTGCTGCGAGAAAAAATTCGCAAAGCGAATTTGTTTTTATCTTGCCACGTTGAATGACGGGGCAAGCCCCTTATTGAACCGAGCATATTCATTATAGCATTATATCACGGGAAATGCTACAATTTTTTTGTCGGATATTGAAAGATTCCGAAAAGTTTATGTAAATATGTGCTCTGTTGCACAAAGGCTGTATCTGCGTTGCTTTTTGTAAGTTCAACTTTGAAAATATTATTGACAGTATACCGTTACTGTGATATAATTTTCTTGTGTCAATGCAAAGAAAGGAATTTGATATAAGTGTATAAAGACATAGATAAAATCGAGGATTACATCTGGAACAACCTCTATTGTGACAAAACAAATCTTTTCTATGATTTCAGAACGTCAAAGGAAAAGGACAGTCATATTGTAAATCTTCCGTTGCCGGAATACATATCCTCACAAGTCCCGAATCCCTGCGGATACGGCACCGGAATGGAGGACTCCTCCCTTAACGGAGGCATAATGCTGGATTCGACTGTTGCGGCATACGAGGTAACAGGCGATGATAAATACAGGGAACAGGCTGTAAAGATATATTCCGGACTTCGCCTTTGTGCGGAAGCTCACGGTTATCCGGGGTATATTGCAAGAAGTGTCTCGCCGATTGATAAAGAGAGTGTATATCTTGATTCATCAAGGGATCAATATACAAACTGGGTGTTCGGTGCATACAGATATTACAGATCAGGTTTTGCAACTGCGGAGCATAAGGCTTCCATCGCAAAGGCAATAGTCGGAATCGCACAGAAGCATGAGAGGGAAGTTACACCTGAAAACAATTACTGCCTGCTTCGTCCCGACGGAAAACACGGCAGAGTTCTCGGAATGTGGGGAAATATCGAACCTCACGAATTCCTCAGAATGCCTATGATATATCTTGCGGCATTTTATGTTTCCGATGATATTCATTGGAAAGAAATGTATCTCAAATACAGACAGGAAGCACTGGAAAGGTCCTTTGAGATAGATTGCTCAAAGCTGTGGCACGCTTACTGCTCGCTTCAGATGCAGTATTCGGTAAGACTTCTTTATGAGCTCGATGAAGATGAGCATTACAGAGCCGAGTATAAGCGTCTTATGTGTAAGGTCGCGGACTATTATGTCCAAAGGATAGTATCCGAATGTGAAGATCTTGTATCCGGAAAAAGCGGAGTGGATCTTTGTGCATCCTACGGTGTGTGGAATAAGCTACAGGCACGTTTTACAGGCTTTATAGGCGGATACGCATACTACAACCCTACGCACCCGAAAGAAGCGGCAGATGCCTTCTACGCTCTTCGTGATATCGGAAACTCCGCTCAGGTCATAGCTCTTGCCGGAAATGCCGAGCAAAGGATACTCGATGCGGTGATCTCGGTTGCGGATGCTATAGATACTGAAAACCATTTCACCGGCGGTCCTATTGATCTTTACGGTGCATATTGGTATCTTACAAAAGATCTTAAAGAAAGAGGTATATTGAAATGAAGATATTAAGTGAAAAAGCAATAGAAGGCGGCAAAGAGCTGGAGTTTGAGTTTGACGGCCGAAAGTGTATTCTGTGCGTACCGGACAATCCCCGTGACGATAAAAGAGTGCTATGGAGAGCCGAGTTCTTCCATGCCTTTGAAAAATGCGATATTGAAATGTTCAAAAAAGGCTGGTACAGGGCATATATCAGCGCATCAAATTTGTTTGGCTCACCGAAAGCTGTGGAGATCATGAAAAAATTCCATGACTTTCTGGTTTCCGAGTTTGGTTTGTGCAAAAAGATGGTGCTTGTGGGACTTTCAAGAGGCGGTCTTTACAGTGCAAATTATGCTGCGGCATATCCCGATGACATTGATGCGCTTTATCTTGATGCCCCCGTGCTCTCCGTATCTAACTGGCCGTTCGGACACGGCAGGACGGCAAGAAACGAGAATGAAGCAAGCCTTGCACTTGAGGCTTTTGGAATGAGCGAAGAAGAAATACTCAAAGCAAAGCTCCAGCCGCTTGACAATATTGAAAAGCTGGCAGCATCGAACATCCCGATAGTATTTGTCTGCGGTGATTCCGATACTACGGTGGATTACAGAGATAATACCGAGAGCTTCATATCCGAGTTCAGCAAGCTCGGCGGAAAGTATGAATACTATCTGAAGCCCGGCTGTGAGCATCATCCCCATGGACTTGAGGATCCGACTCCCGTTATAACCTTCCTTGAGAATTGCGTAAAATAATCTTAAATATCAAAACGATAATAAAAAAAGACTGCTCCCGAAAAGGAACAGTCTTAATTTTATGCTGTGATATTATTATGCTTCCCAGAATTCAATAATGGTTTCAAGTTTTGTTTCCCAAGCATCGCCCTGAGATGCATAGTTGGAAGAAAGTGTGTTGTTGCCGCTTGCAACGATGTTGATGATACCGCCGGAGGTGAGGTAGTTTTCATCCATGAATCTTGCGCCTTCTCTGATGATATCGATCATTTCTTCCGTTTCAAAGTCACGAGCTGTCTTGATGTTGAGGATCTCGTCATAGAACGCGGGAATGAGGTTCTGATGTGAGATGTAAGCCATGTATTCAAGTACAGCAGATGTAAGCTCGAGCTTCTGGTTTGTAACGGGGATGTATGTGAGAGAGGAGAAGTTAACTATTCTTGAGTAGTAGTCTTCCTGATCTTCATCAAGCTTCGGATAGGGAACAGCACCGAAATCGTCTTCAAGCTCACGCAATCCGGGAAGAGCTGTAAGTGTGGTATCCTGGAAGAGAAGTCTTGATTCCTTGAACATTGTTGATGCAACACCGTATGTATTACCGCCGTCCCATGCGCCGTTACCGTCATCATAAAGCTCAATAAGCTTATCAATAACATTAAATGTACGTTCGTTGTTTACGTTGAGCATAGGAAGATTATCGTCATCCTTTGCAACGGGAGAACCGCCCATACCTACGAACATTGCGGGGATCATTTCCCATTTCCAGCCGGAGAAACCGAGTCTGTCGTCTTCGGGCTTGATAAGACCGTCACCGTTGAGGTCCTTCTGACCTGCCTTTACATATTCAATGAACTTGTCGATTGTCCATTCGCCGTCTTTTACAAGCTGGTAAGGATATTCCATTTCAAGCTCATCCATGATGGTCTTGTTGAATGCGATAGCACCCGAAGCCTTAAGGCAATGGAAGTTGTAGTCGCCGACCATTACATAAATCTTGTCACCGAAGTTGAGGTCACGCTTTACGTTCTGATACCACCAGGGGTTATCAAGGTTTGCGTGAGGCATATTTTCTGTCCATTCAACAAAGAGATCCTCGTATATAAGGGGCATACCTGCGTGCTGTACGTTCATGTATACTTCGTAGGTATCATCGCCTGCCTGGATCTGTGTTCTGATGGTGGGAGTAGCGGAGCTGTTTGACTTTTCAACCGCACCTGCACGGAAGTTGAATTCAAATCCAAAGTAATCTTCAACCTCTCTGTTTCTCTGATAGATGATATCCTTGATAGTATCACCTGTTTCTTCCTCAACTATATAGTCGGCATCGAAAACACCGTAAGCAAGGAAGATATCAAAGGTTTCGTCACCGTCGCTTACTTCTTCTGCGGGAGGAAGTACGAGAGGAGGACCGTCATTTTCCGTCTGCTGAATTTCGCCGGATTCACCTTTTTCTTTCTTTTCTTCCTTCTTGCCGCAGGAGGAAAGTACACTTGTACCTGCCATTAATGCTGCCAGAAGAAGGGCAAGAGTTCTTTTTGTGGTCATTTGAAAAAATTCCTTTCTGTTTTTGTATTAAAATATACGCTAATATTATATCATCAATATTTGGATTTTGCAATAGTTTTTTGAAAAATAATGTAACTATTTCAATAAAAATACCCATATGTAGCAGAATATTTTGTCAATTGTGCAAAAGATGAATAAAAAAGACACCGACTCGAAAGCCGATGTCTTATCGTTTGAAATACTACATCCGATGTGCAGTGTCAATACTGCTCACAAAGATGACGTGATTACTTCGCCCAGAATTCTGTTATTTCTTCAAGCTTTGTCTCCCATGCATCGCCTCTTGAAGCGTAGTTGGAAGAAAGTGTGTTTGTTCCGTTTGCGACAAGTTCAATGATAGTACCGGAGTTAAGATAGTTCTCATCGAGGAATCTTGCGCCCTCTCTGATGATATCTATCATTTCTTCCGTCTCATAGTCACGAGCTGTCTTGATGTTGAGGATCTCATCGTAGAATGCGGGGATAAGTTCCTTGTTTGAAATATATGCCATGTACTCGAGAACAGCGGAGGTAAGCTCAAGCTTCTGGTTTGTAACGGGGATATATGTGAGAGATGAGAAGTTTACAATTCTTGAGTAGTAGCTTTCCTGATCTTCATCCAGCTTCGGATACGGTACAGCACCGAAGTCATCTTCAAGGTTGCGAAGTCCGGGAAGTCCGTTGAGTGACCTGTTCTCAAACAGGAGTCTTGATTCTGTGAACATTTTGCTGGATGCGCCGTATTCGTTACCGCCTTCCCATGCACCGTTGCCCTGGTCAAAGAGCTCAAGCATCTTGTCTATAACTGTGAATGTTCTTTCGTTGTTGATGTTGAGGACAGGCATATTGTCATCGTCCTTGGTAACAGGCTGACCGCCCATACCTACAAAGATCGCGGGCATCATCTCATGCTTCCATCCGGAGAAACCGAGTCTGTCGTCTGCGGGCTTTATAAGACCGTCACCGTTGAGGTCCTTCTGAGCTGCCTTTACATATTCGATAAATCTGTCGATAGTCCATTCGCCGTCTTTTACAAGCTGATAAGGATATTCCATCTCAAGCTCGTCCATGATGGTCTTATTGAATGCGAGAACACCGGAAGCCTTGAGACAATGGAAATTGTATGCACCTGCCGTTACATAGACTTTATCACCGAAGTTAAGGTCACGCTGTACGTTCTGATACCACCAGGGCTTTGAAAGGTCTGCATAAGGCATACTTTCGTTCCAGTCAACGTAGAGATCCTCGTAGATAAGCGGGATACCGACGTGCTGTACATTTACGAATACCTCGTATGTATCATCGCCGGACTGGATAAGGGATCTGATGATAGGTGTCGCAGTACCGTTGTTCTGGTCACCCTTACGGAAGCTGAACTCAATGTCAAAATAGCGTTCCACTTCCTTGTTTCTGTTGTAGATGATGTCCCTGATTGTGTCGCCTGTTTCTTCTTCAACGCAGTAGTCGGAGTCGAAAACATTATAAGCGAGGAACATATCAAATGTTTCACCGCCGCCGTTTACTTCTTCCGGATCCGGCAGAACGAGCTGAGGACCGTCATCTTCCTGTTGGATAGCACCTGCTTCGCCGTTATCTTCCTTTTCTTCTTTCTTGCACGAGGATGTCATTACTGCAGAGCCTGCGAGAAGAGCCGCAAGGAGCAGGGAAAGTAATCTTTTCTGTTTCATGGCTGTTTCCTTTCGAAGAATCGTATTTTTGATGCAATATGCATCATTACATTATACTTATATCATATTTTACTAAATATTTCAATATATCCGGCAAAAAAATATACAATAGTGCAAATAATACTTACGATTTTATAAAAAAAACGTATTTCAGTAAAAAAAATAAGGTATCGACTTGACAGCCGACACCTTAAATAATAATTCTATACGTTTCAATAAGGGGCTTGCCCCGTCATTCAACGTGGTAAGAGGCGGAAAATTTGCTTTGCAAATTATTCCATGAAACAAATTCGCTTTGCGAATTTGTTCTCGCAGCAAAGCTGCCTGTCACTCGGTGGGGGATTGGATACCCCACCGAGTGAGGAAATGGAACCCGCCGCCGCGGAAAATCCGCTATGCGGATTCTTCCATGAAATAAATTCACTATGTGAATTTTTTCTTTTAGAGGCGGGGGCATCTTGCTCACGTTATATTTGCTTTGTCGATTCCGAACTCCATGGTTTGTATGCAGTATGGATCACTTTTCCCAGAATTCGATATATCCTTCAAGCTTTGTAAGCCATGCATCCTCCTGAGAAGCATAACGGGATGCGAGAATGTTCTGCTTTGCATTGAGGATTTCATTAAGACCGCCGGTACCGAAGAAGTTCTCGTCCATGAATCTTGCACCTTTTCTTACGATGTCTACCATTTCTTCCGTTTCATAGTCTCTGTTTGTCTTGACTGTGAGGATAACATCGTAGAATGCGGGGATAAGGTCTCTGTAGGAGAGGAATGCCATATGTTCGAGGATAGCGGAGGTAAGCTCAAGCTTCTGGTTTGTAACGGGGATGTATGTGAGAGATGTGTAGTTTACAACTCTTGAATAGTATTCTTCCTGTTCCTTGTCGAGCTTGGGGAAGGGGATAGCACCGAAATCGTCTTCCATTTCACGAAGACCGGGAAGCTGGTCAAGGTTGGTGTCGTGGAACATGAGTCTGCCTTCCTTGAACATATTGCCTGTCTTTGCGTAAGGTTCGGGAGCAGCGTTTCTGAATGCACCGTTGCCGTCTGCGAATACTTCAAGCATCTTGTCAATGACATTGAATGTACGCTCATCGTTGAGGTTGAGTATAGGCATATCATCGTCATCCTTTGTAACGGGGTTTCCGCCCATACCTACAAAGATCGCGGGAGTCATTTCGTACTGCCATCCTGCAAGTCCGAATCTGTCATCCTCTGTCTTCATGATACCGTCACCGTTGAGGTCTTTTATAGCCTTCTTGTTATACTCGATGAGCTTATCAACTGTCCATTCACCGTCTTTTACCATCTGGTAAGGATAATCAAGCTCAAGCTCGTCCATCATTGTCTTATTGAAGGAAAGAACGCCCATACCCTTGAGACAGTGGAAGTTATAAGCACCTGCGGCTACATATATCTTGTCATTGTAGTTAAGGTCACGGGTAACATTCTGATACCACCAGGGGTTATCAAGGTTTGCGTGAGGCATATTCTCATTCCACTCTACAAAGAGATCCTCGTAGATAAGCGGAACGCCAACGTGCTGAACATTGATGAAAACTTCATATGTATCGTCACCTGACTGGATGAGAGAACGGATGATGGGAGTACCTTCGCTGTTGCTGCCTGAGATGCCTTCCTTTACCTGGAACTTAACATTGAACTTGTTCATTACCTCGTGGTTTCTTTGATAACGGATATCGTTGATGGCATCACCATTCTCTTCCTCGGGGGTTACGAAGTCCTGATTTGCAACACCGTAAGCGATAAATACGTCAAAGTCTTCGCCGCCTCCGTCAATGTCGGGAAGCTCCAGCTTTACGCCGTCAACGGTATATTCGTCATCGACTGTGACATTGGTTTTCTGCTTATTTTCTTCTTTTTTGCCGCAGGAATAAACACTTGAGCAAGCAAGAAGAGCTGCAAGCAATAATGCGGGGATTCTCTTTTTCATAATAAAATTCCTTTCATAATTCAGACTATGAAACTATTTTATCATAAATAATCATTATGTCAAGTCTTTTTTTTTCAATAAAATGTATATTATTATTCTGTGATTATCATACTTTTACATTAAGTTCTCACAAGTTTACATTTTGAACATTGTGTGAACGGTAGCGCGTGCCTGCTGTTGGATATCATCGCTTTACAAGAGGCTGAAAATCTCTTTTTAATGTCTTTCGTTTTTTTTGAGTTTCGTAAAAAAATACTGGACAAAGCCAATAGACCTTGTCCCGTAGTCTGTATTAAGATTCAATCTGATCCTTCAAAATCAATTAATGAGTATCGCACCGATCTCGAATTCGCAGCCTTCACTCTTTTCGTTCTGACCGATAACTTCGATAGTAACGGTGTGCTTTGTATCCTCAAGACCTTCCGCAATTACTCTGTCCTTGGGGTTGGGGCTTGTTCTGTACTCGTCTATAATAACAGGCTCTCTGTCGTCAACCGTTACGGAGATAATACCCATCTTAGGACCGATTCCCGTTGCAAGACCGATGTCTGTACCCTCAAATTCAAATGTGAGCTTTGCACCGATCTCCTTTGCGAATATTCTTCCGTTGTAACGTGTGCCGAGCCATGAGAAGTTTGTCTTTGGCTGATATTCCCATCCTTCCGAATCCGAAAGGTCGATCTCATCGGCATAGATCATATTTGCATCAAGTGTTACATAATCCGCCAATGTCTTTTCGGGAAGTACATGATCTGCGTAGCCTGCAGCTGCTTCTTCAGCCGTTTTAAGCTCTTCCTCAACAAGTGCTATCACCTGTTCACCGTAGAACGCATAACCTGCATCGTTGGGATGTACGCCGTCCTTGAAGTACACCGAGTAATCCTCACCTGTTTCTTCAAGCATTGCGTATACCTTGTCTGCCATCTTCAATACGGGATATCCGTAGTACTCGGCAACGTCTCTGTGTGCTCTGAGCTGATCGTAATCGGAATCCTTTGTTCCGCTGTCGAAGGTGAGGACAAAGATGATGTCAATAGCGGGATTGAACTTGTTTGCAAGTCTTACGATAGACTCGGAGCTCTTAACTACCTGATCGTATGTAACCCCGTTGTACTTGTCGTTGATAGCATATTCAATAAAGAGAAGATCGGGATTGAGAGGTGCTATCTCTCTTTCGTATCTGAAGCTTGCAAAATAAGATCCCGTGCCGCCGATGGACTTCTTCTGATTGTTGAGCTTGACATCGGGATACAGTTCCTTTATCCGGTTGCCGAGATGTGCCGCCCATGCGTTCTGACTTTGATTTGTCGAGCCGTAGCCGTCGGTAACGGAACCGCCTATGTATACGATTGTAAGCTCTTTGTCTTCCGTAAGTTTTGAATAGGTATTGCTGAGAATGATGTCTCTCTTTTCTTCTGTCATTGTCTCTTCTTCCTTTACTTGGGTCTGTTCTGTCTGAACGTCGGCATCGGCGCCTTTGTCATTTGTGTTTGAGCAAGCGGTAAACTGCAGTGCGAGTATCGCAGAGAGTAATAAAGATGTTATCTTCATTGCCGTTACTATCCTTTCGTTTATGTGTTTTCATAAAGAAAGCAGTCGGATACCGATGGTTCCGACTGCCGCTTATCTTACTCTTCGGTAGATTCCTCAACCGCTTCGACGTTATCGCTGTCGGAGTAATTATCGTTGTATGTGTCGATATCTCTCGATCTTCTTCCGTAAGAGCCTCGTCTGTCATAGGAAGGCTTTATGGGATTTTCGGGAGTGCCGAGTGCTATAACTACCTTTCTGTCGCTGTCGGAGCCTACGGAATATGTGAATACGCCTCTGTAGTTCTGAAGCTCTGCGTGGATGATCTTTCTCTCGTATGCGAGCATGGGCTCAAGAGTTACGTTTCTGTGGTATCTCAGTGCCTTGTCAGCCATTCTGCGTGCGAGAGCTTTGAGTGTATCTTCTCTCTTTGCTCTGTAGTTTTCGATATCAAGACAGATCTTGATGTATTCCTTCTTTTCGTCTCCGCTCTTTACTTTTCTTCCTGCAGCTATATTTGCAAGATACTGAAGCGAATCAAGAACATCACCGTGACGTCCGATGAGAGCTCCGAGTCCTTCACCGTTGATCTCAACATAGATGTTCTTTTCGGGGATGGACTTTCCTTCGGGAATTACTTTGTCCCAACCCTTTATCTCAGCCTTTGCGTCAATGCCCATATCCGAGATAATGGTGTTGAGGAGCTTGAGTGCCGCACCTTCGGGAGTGGAATCATCACCGTCTCTTGAGGTGAACTTTTCGCCTTCCATAACGACGAATTCGCCGTCATCTTCTTCGTTAGCTTCATTATCGGCTGTTTCTTCGATCTTTTCTTCCATAGCCTCTCCTGCTTCTTCAATGTAGACTCTTACCTTTGCATCGGAAGCTCCAAGACCAAAGATGCCTTTTTTGCCTTCTTCTATAACTTCGTATTTTATTTCATCAACGCTTTTGCCGAGCTTTTCCGCACCAAGTGCCACAGCCGCATCGACATTCTTTGCGCTTATAATGATCTCTGTCATGTTATTAGTACATTCCTTTCGTTCTTGATAAAGATCCGCACGGATCAGTTTGTCAAATTGGATGTTATCTTCTTCCGCCGGGATATCTTATGGCTGTGGGTACACTGCCGTGAGCCTTTATCCTTGACTTGCCGTGTGCACTGATCTTAGGCTTGTGTGCAAGGGACTGCTGACGCTTTTTAGCCTTTCTTTCCGCAGAGGTAAGAGAGGGAGCTACTTCTTCATACTCCGGCTGAGGCTTCTGCTGCTTTATTTTGCCGCGAAGCTCTTTTTCAGCAAGCTTGAGATCGTTTTCCGTCATTTCCGGAATGGGATACATCTTGTAAAGGATGAACTGCTGAACAACACCGAGTACATTCTGGATGATCCAGTAGATACCGATACCTGCGGGAGTGATAAAGCTGATCCACGCAGACATAAGGGGCATTGTGATGTCCATGAGCTTGAAGGAAGCCGCAGTAGCATTGTCACCCTGGGGGGCAGGCTGATATGTGAACTTTCTTGTGAGCTTCATGGAGAGGAATGAGAATACAAATACAAGGATCGGAATTATCCAGAGAACGCTGAAATCGCCCATATCAGGCTTTTCCATGAGGTTGATACCGAATACGGTGAAGCTGTCACGAAGCTCCTCGAAATGCTCGACAAGAGACTTTGTGCTGCCTTCAAATGCGGGAGACGCAAGAAAATCCTTGATCTCCGTGATGGATACGGTTGCATCCTTTGCGAGTTTTGTGATCTCGCCGTTGTGTACCTTGAGAAGGTCGTTGATCTGGAAGATCTCATAGGTTGCTGTGAGCTTTGCATCCGCACACAGCTTGGTTATCTGCTGTATAAGCTCCTTGGGCATCTGCAGAAGGAACGTCAAAGGCTTTGTGATAACCTGATAAAGTGCGAGGAGTATGGGGAGCTGGATAAGCATAGGGAGACAACCGCCCGCGGGGTTGAAGTTCTCTCTCTGATAGAGCTCCATGATCTCCTGATTCATTTTCTGCTGGGAAACTTTATCGTTTCTGCCCGCATACTTTTTTCTGATGATGGTCTCATAAGGTCTGAGCGATGCCTGCTTTATGGAGTTCTTCTGCTGCTTTATACCGAAGGGGAACAGCACTATCTTCATAAATACGGCAAAGAGGATGAGTGTTATAACGTAGTTCGGGGAGATGGTGTTGATCCATCTGAAGGGATACGCTATAATACCGCCGAGGAAATCCCACATAGTTTTTACCTTCCTTTTCTTAAAATATTTATCCATCCCGGGTGGGAAGCCCGGTGATTTACGAATTCATGAGGCGATCAATCCGCCTTGTCCTTTTTTCTTCTGCTTTTTTTCTCCGGTACCGGATCAAAGCCTCCCTTGCAGAAGGGATTGCACCGAAGGATTCGCCATACCGTAAGATAAGTCCCTTTGAAAAAACCGTGTACTCTGTATGCTTCTATGGCATACTCCGAGCAGGTGGGAACGAATCTGCATGACGGTCTTGATTTGAGGGGAGATATAAACCTCCTGTAAAGACCGATAAGCCATATACATATATGCTTCATTTCTTTTTACCGCCGACAGGGGAGGAATGTGCGTTTTTATTGCTGCCGCCTTTGGTAAATGTTTTTGGTGTGCTGCTTTTTGCACGAAGCTCCTGTCCCTTGTACGCACCAAGCTTCAGGAAGCAGGAATGGAGACATACATTCATGGCATCGGACTTTGCATTTTTTGAAAAAGCCGCACCGCGCGCGGATATTACAACGATAAGACCTTTTGAGAGCTTATCATAAAGAGGCATAACGCCTGCACGAATGATCCTTTTGACTCTGTTGCGTCTTACCGCACCTCCGAGCTTTGCGTTGACGGCGATACCGATCTTTGTATCCGGTAATGAGCCGTCGGGATTTCTTTTAATATTTTTAAGTATATAAACGGCGCAGAGCTTTACGGTCTCGCTCGAGCCCTTTGTGAACGCCTTTGTAAACAGATGATTCTCCGTAAGGGGATTTAGTTTTTTATTCACGAATAACCCTCCATGCGGCAAAATATGCCATAATACGCAATAAGAGGACGGCTTTGCAACCCATAGCGGGCAAATGCAACTGCTCGTCCTCTCTTCGTCTGAAGGTTACAAAGAAACCGTCGGCATGATACCGACACTGTCCTTTGAAAAGCAGGAATCAATATGTGAGTCTTGCTCTTCCTTTTGCACGTCTTCTCTTGAGTACCTTTCTGCCGTTAGCAGTTCTCATGCGCTTTCTGAAACCGTGCTCAACTTTTCTCTGACGCTTCTTGGGCTGGTATGTTCTTTTCATTCTCGGGGCACCTCGCTTTCCGATTACATAATTTGCCGATATAACGATATTATAATACATATCTTTTATTTTGTCAAGGGGTTACGGATATTTTTTTTGATTTTTTACGGATTTTTTTGTATTGTCCATTTGATTTTTGACCTGTGTGACTTAAAAACGGTAATTTACATATATGTTGACTTTTTTGCCTACCTTGTGTTATACTTAATATGCATATTAGATTCCTTGAAAGGAGAAATTTGAAAATGAAGCTATTTAAATCACCACAGAACATTTTAGTTTTACTGTGTGTAATTATTGGAGGGATTAGTTTGACATTTTTAAGCATTTTACTTGTTAAATTTTTTATTGTGTCGGGTGCATTCTCCATGTTTTATGACAATCCGCCTGAACCTAAGATCAAGTATTCGGAGTTTGATTACAAGGTCGAATACAGTATTAACGGTGTTGATCACACCAAAAATGGTGTCATAAAATGTAAATATGAAGGAGTAAAATCTTTAGGAACTGCAGGAAAATATCGAGAATGGTCACTTGTTACTTCCGATAATGTTGACAGAATCGTATTATGGGATGTGTCGGACCGGGATTTCTATACTTCTGACGGAGATAAAATAACGGAATTCTATCTTGATATTGGTACGGGAGGTTACTATATGAATGATGAGACGAGTCTAAATTACCATGGGGTTTTGGGAGGATATGTATCATATAAATATGTTCATCCAAAATATAATATTGAAGTACAAGGAAGAACGAAAAATGACGAGGCTTTGGAAAAATATGGGATTTATATTGACTCTTGGGAAATAGATCCTCCGATTGAAAACAAATTTTATTAATTTCACTCATTTTGACAGAATAGGAGAGGAAGAGCGGCGGCAGGTTGTTCCGCTCGACCCCTTTTCTTATCTAAGTCTGGCGGTTACTCTTGGTCGGGTTTGCTGTCAGACTTTTCTTTGTTTTGCGGTTGCGATTTGCCTATGTACACGATACAATCTAAAATTCCTGTGGGTGTGTGTCCGTTTGTGCGGAAAGATATGCTTTGCAAATTTATTCCATGGAGATTTTCGTCATCCGAAGACCCCGCTTTGTACCGTTCGATGAGTGTTTGTATTCATTTCTTTTTATATGAGTACAATAACCATTATTTTGGAATCATAAACTGTATGGATTATCTTTTATAGAAATATCACATAAATTTCACACAGGTAACATTGATGTTTCAATTAGTTGTATTATAATACAGTCACAGTAAAGAAAACGGAGGTATGATTGCTATGTCAAATATGAATAATATAGAAAACGAGAATAATTACGGCAACGGCGGTTTTGCTCCCGGAGCTGATGACAATAACGATGCAGTAACGGAAAACATATTTGAGGAAAAAGAAAAAACAGATGTAAACACCGAAAATACGGTGAACGGTCAAAACGAAGCGAACGAATATCCGGCTCGTACGGAACGTATAGATTCCGCTCCCGCAAACGGCTTCAGAGCTCCCGATTCACTTGACGGCAAAAGCGAAAATGTGGGAACTCACAACAACATCCGTCAGACGGAAGAAGTGCCGCAGGAAGCTTCCCATGCATATGCACCACCGCAGACGAATACGGCGGATAACAATTACCGCCCGACTGCATATCAGGCATATAACAATATGGATTCACAGAGAACTGCCGCGAATAACGCACCGCAGTACCCGCATCATCAAGATCAGCTAACCGGTACACAGAGGCAGTACACTCCTTGTCCGAGACCTGTCGGTGAAAGTGCAGGTATAAGATATAATGCCGACAAGACAAGTGCCGACGGAAATTATACATGGCAATATTGTCAGAACGGTAAGCCGACAGCTGCGGAAACTCCGAAAAAGAAAAAGCGCGGTGTATTTAAGACAGTTGCTCTTTCCGTGGCATCCCTGCTTGCAGTGGGACTTGTCGGATTCGGTATCTATATGGCGGTCGATTATTTCGGAAACGCAGATAAGGCAGATCCCGAAAAGGGCGATCCGGTCATAGAGTCTCCGAATAACGGTATAACTCCCGATCAGAGCGAAAACTTTTCACTGATCGTGCCGGATAACGGCAAGGAAGATCCCGACGCACAGACTGTTGTTGTGACTCCCGGTGAGGACGGAACTCTTTCAAAGCAGATGATCGCGGTAAAATGCAAGCCTTCATCTGTAGGTATTGAGGTAAGCGCTACATCACACAGCTATTTCGGAAGCTACAAGACAAGCGGTGTCGGTTCCGGTTTTATACTGACCGAGAACGGATATATCGCTACCAACAACCATGTTATAGAAGGTGCCGAAGAGATAACGGTAATGCTTGATGACGGAACAAGACACAAAGCCGAGATAATAGGTGCGGATTCCGTTACCGACCTTGCAGTAATAAAGATCGAGGCAGAGGGACTTATCCCGATGGAGATAGGCGATTCCGATCTTATGCGTGTGGGCGACAGTGTTATCGCCATAGGTACTCCCGCAGGCATCGAATTTGCAGGCACCGTCACCGACGGTATAGTATCCGCTGTCAACAGACCCGTAGAAGTACAGGGATCCAACGGCTATACAAAGACCATGACTCTCATGCAGACAAATGCTGCGATAAATCCCGGAAATTCCGGCGGTCCTCTTATCAATAACAAGGGACAGGTAATAGGTATCAACACCCTGAAGCTCACGGAAGAATATGAGGGCATAGGCTTCTCCATCCCGATAAACAGCGCTACAACCATCTTCAATCAGCTTATAAAGGACGGAAAGGTAACCGATTACGAGCAGAGCTTTGTAACAGGCACAGGTGCTATCGGTATTACCAATTACTTCGAGGTTACCGAGGAGGAATCAAAGTACTACGGTATTCCGGTCGGTGTAATGGTAATTCAGTTAAAACCCGGAAGTGCATCACAGGCGGCAGGACTCAAGCGCGGTGACATCATAACAGGCTTCAACGGTCAGAAGGTTACAACCGTCGCGGAGATCAATAAGCTGAAATCCTCCTTTAAAGCAGGAGATGAGGTCACTCTGACGGTATACCGCGATCCCACGGAAATAGTAGACATCACCTTTAAACTTGATGTAATGGGATGATCTGATTTTGACAATGTTTCACAATAT
>SVQR01000201.1 GCA_015065225.1 Oscillospiraceae bacterium
AGATCATTAAGACATATATGCATCGCAGTAGTATTCTGTACGCTTATGACCACAGCATCCTCTGCAAAGCTGTACAGCGAGATAGCTGTAATGGGAAACACTGTTGATCTCGGACTTACGGCAGGATCGGCCTGCCTTATGGACAGTGCGACAGGTGAAATACTTTATGAGCACAATTCCCATGAAAAACTTGAGCCTGCATCAGTAACAAAGATAATGACGCTTCTTATAGCCATGGAAGCCCTTGACAGCGGAAATATCACACTTGACACCAAAATATGCGCAAGTATGAAAGCAGCCGACATGGGAGGATCGCAGATATGGCTGGAATACGGTGAAGAGCTTACCTTTGACGAGATGCTGAAGGCAATAGTCGTTGTTTCCGCAAATGACTGTACTGTTGCACTTGCAGAACATCTTGCAGGAAGTGAAGAAGCATTTGTTGCACTTATGAATAAAAGAGCAAACGAGCTTTCCATGAATGACACCACCTTTCTCAACAGTACGGGACTTCCTCAGGATGGGCATCTTACCAGCGCACATGATATCGCTGTAATGACAAGAGAGCTGTCAAAGCATAAAACAATATTCAATTACACCACCATATGGATGGACTCCCTTCGCGGCGGGGAGATGGGACTTTCAAACACAAACAAGCTGATAAGGTTTTATAAGGGTGCTACGGGAATGAAGACAGGTTTTACTTCAAGTGCACTCTACTGCTTATCGGCTACGGCTTCAAGAGACAATATGGATCTTATTGCGACAGTCATGAAATGCAAGACTTCGGATGACAGATTTGAAAATGCAAAGAAGCTGCTCGATTACGGCTTTGCAAATTTTGCATCATTTACGTCGGAAGTTAAAGAACTCCCCGATATCCCGGTAAAAGGCGGTGTGGAGGATCATGTAAAAATCAGGTATTCTTCCGCAAGTGCACTTCTGACAAAGAACAAAACGGGGAATGTGGAGGAAAAAGCAGAACTTCCGGAATTTATCAATGCTCCCGTAAAAGAAGGCGATAAGATCGGAGAGATGGTGTATTATGTCGGAAGTGAGATTATCGCAAAGACAGATATAACAGCTGCAACCGATGTTGCCAAGACCGATTATGGAGATATTATGAGGAAAATTTTCAAAAAGTTAATTATGTTAAAGTAAAATCATGTTGCAATGATGCAGAATATGTTATAAAATGATAGCATATGTAATTTCATATTTGAAAGGAAACAAAACATATGGCTATCAAGTGTAATGCTAAGTATCTCGAATCCTTTGTTACCAAAGCTGAGATAGATGCAATTATCCCCGAGCTGGAAAAGGCTCACGAAAAGATCGTAAACAAGTCCGGCGAAGGAAATGACTTCCTCGGATGGTACGAGCTTCCCTATAACTACGATAAGGAAGAATTTGAAAGAATCAAGAAGGCTGCCGCTAAGATCAAGAGTGACTCTAAGGTTCTCGTTGTTATCGGTATCGGCGGTTCTTATCTCGGAGCTCGTGCAGCTATCGAATATATCAAGTCTCCCAATTACAATGCACTTGCAAAAGACACTCCCGAAATCTATTTTGCAGGCAACTCCATCAGCTCATCTTCCCTTGCGGAGCTTATCCGTATCATCGGTGACCGTGATTTCTCGGTAAACGTTATCTCCAAGTCCGGTACAACAACCGAACCTGCTGTAGCTTTCAGAATCTTCAGAGGACTTCTTGAAGAAAAGTACGGCAAGGATGGTGCTGCAAAGAGAATTTATGCTACCACCGATAAAGCCCGCGGAACTCTCAAGGAATTCTCCGACAAGGCAGGATACGAAACATTCGTTATTCCGGATGATGTCGGCGGCAGATATTCCGTTCTCACAGCTTGCGGACTTCTTCCCATTGCCGTTGCCGGATGCGATATCGACAAGATCATGGCAGGTGCAAAAAAGGCTGCCGATGAACTCAAGGTATGTGATATTGAAAAGAACGATGCTTACAAGTATGCTGTTCTCAGGAATGCACTTTTCAGAAAAGGCAAGATTATGGAGATCATGGCTTGCTATGAGCCTGCATATATGTATATGAACGAGTGGTGGAAGCAGCTCTTCGGCGAATCCGAAGGTAAGGACGGCAAGGGCATATTCCCCGCATCCGTTATCTACTCCACAGACCTGCACTCTCTCGGTCAGATCGTTCAGGAAGGTCAGAGAAACATTTTCGAGACTGTTGTAAATATAGTAAAGTCCAACGATGAAGTTATCATCCCCAATGATCCCAACAATGTTGACGGTCTCAACTTCCTTTCCGAAAAGCCTCTTCAGTTTGTATGTGAAAAGGCATATCAGGGAACAATCCTTGCTCACGTTGACGGTGATGTTCCCAATATCGTTCTCGATGTTGATTCCAGAGGCGAAGAAGACTACGGTTATATGGTATTCTTCTTTGAGCTTGCTTGTGCGGCATCAGGATATATTCTCGGCGTAAATCCCTTCAATCAGCCCGGTGTTGAGGCATATAAGAAGAATATGTTTGCTCTCCTCGGAAAGCCCGGTGAAGAAAACGATAAGAGAAGAAAAGAGCTTGAAGCGAGAATGTAACATTATGACGGTGCAGAATACTGCGCCGTCTTTTCAATAAGGGTACCAAACTGATTGATGAAATGAAAACCGTCGCTATAAAGGCGGGGGACATCTTACTCACGTTATAGTTTAAAAACTCACAAAGGTCACATGATTGTTTCAAACAAATTTTTATGCAATTTCAGCATTTTTTCAAAAAAATATCGTAAAAAACTGTTGACAAACACGAAAGAATATAGTATAATACAGACAGATAAAAAGATTTTGATTAATCTTCAGTCTAAACGAACATTCTTTACAACGGAGGTATACCACCATGATCAAAATTTTCGCAGGACTCAAAGGTTCGGGTAAGACAAAAAACCTCATCGAAATGGTTAACGTCGCTACATCTGCTTCCAAGGGTAATGTAATCTGCATTGAAAAAGGCGACAAGCTCATTCACGAAATCACACATAAGGCAAGACTCGTTGACGTTGATGCCTATAGTATAGATACATGGAAGAAGCTTTACGGTTTTATCTCCGGCATGCTCGCAACAAACTATGATATCACCGATATCTTTATTGATTCCATCCTCAAGATAGCTCCCGAAGCTAAGATCGAAGGTTTCGTTTCATTTGTTGAAGCTCTTGCTCCCACTCTTGAAAAGAACAATATCAATCTCGTTATGACAGCTTCCACAGAGGTTGAACATATTCCCGAACCTCTTAAGAAGTATCTTTAATAAAAGAACATAATCAAATTTCCGGTACTGCTCATTGTTTGGACAGTACCGGTTTTGTTTTATCTTTAGCAATTAAATAGATACTTGCAAAAATTTTCAGCAGATGGTCAAGCAAACCACCTGCCGAAAAATGCTCATATCAACACATTTTAATTGTTCTTAATAAAATAGATCTTCGCATCAGTCTCGCCGTATTTACCGCGGATAACATCTTCTATTTCGGCATCGTACATACGTCTCTTGTTCTCATTGCCTGCCATACCGTACTGTCCGCCTTCAAACTGAACGTAGGTGTTATTTCTGAAGATCGGTCTTGAAACGTCCATTTCGGTACCGCATTCTATCATCATGTATCTGCTCTTGATGAAAATATTGTCCTCAATGACAAAATTCATTGCGCGGTTTACTGATCTCCATCCCTTGATATGGGCGGGAGTATCCTTGTCGGGACGCTGATTGCCCCAGCCGAAGCCTGCGTCGATACAGAGGTTGTTCTTCATGAGCACGTTTCTCATATGGCTGGGATTTCCATCGTTGCCCTTTCCAAGGAAATATTCGATGGAATAAGAGGAGGTTTCAATAAGATTGTTGGTGTATGCAATATTCTCCATAAGGATAATATTGTCCTCACGAACAGCAGACTGATGAGTAATGGAAGCGTCATATACCTGATAGAAATAACAATTGTCTACAGTATAATCAACGGCGTTGCCGTAGAGCTCAACAGCATTTCCGTATCTTGTGGGATGAGGTCTTCCGAAGATATCCTCTGCCTGAATCGAGCCGCCTATCCAGCCAAATTCGCAGTTTGTAACGGTAATATCAAAGTTACCGCCGCATACACCGTGAGCTCCGCCGTATTTTATGCAGAGATTATCTATATGTGTATGCTTCGCCATTCTTATAACGTGTACCTTTACAAGAAGCTCGATACCGTCAAATCTTTCGGAAGGATTACCCTTGTCGGAATAGAGGTATACCCTCTTTGCTCCCATATAATCGTGGAAGAAATCAAGATCGTGACAAAGGTCGTGATAGTCAAGGAACTTTTCTTTTGTTTCAAGATTGAGTGTGGGAACTTCTTCGGGATCGTAACCGTTATCACGGCAGATCTTTCCGAAGGTATCGTTATCTGTCTTTACTTTCATTACCTTTCTTGCACAGGATTCGCCGTCGTTGAATACAAGAGTGCCGACATCATCCGAAAGCTCCATGTCGAATACATAAACATTGGGTGCATCAGTAAGTGTCCATGTACCGGTCTTTGCGGCATTGCAGGGTGAAGAATATATCTTTGGCTTATCTCCTTCGCCGTATGCGGCATATGTTACCCCTTCCTTACCTATGATTCCGCCTCTGAATACGCCGCCGCGTTCAAAGAGTACCGCATCGCCGGGCTTAAGATCCGCATTTGTGACCTTAGCATTGGTCTTCCATGCGGTTTCGGGAGTGAGACCGTCGTTGTCATCGTTGCCGTTTTCGGAAACATAATACTTTGTACCGCAGACCTTGATATTGTCTTCGGTATTCCTTATCTGAAGTTTGCGAAGCTCCGCCATTACTTCAAACTCTTTCATTTTCTGTT
>SVQR01000014.1 GCA_015065225.1 Oscillospiraceae bacterium
GATTCTTTCGGATTTTTGTGCCAAGATTGCAGATTACATAAGACACTTCATATCCGGCACAAAAATCCGAAAGAATCTGCCGCATTTCTTCGAATATACAATCTCTGTCCTCGGCCATACCAAAACCTTGTGCTTTGTTTTCCTTTATGAAAGTACCGTTACACTTATATAAAGCAAGCACAGTCTTACTTCCTCCCGAATCCATCGTTAAGAAAGCTCTGTTCTCCAAGACGCTTCACCCCATTCAGATTACTTTTATTGTATTATATCATAGAGCAAAACGCTTTTAAAGCAACAAAAACACACTGTAATGCAACAAAATATGCTTTTTGATTGACTTTTTCAATATTTTAGGCTATAATTATACAACATAATAACTCAGGGAGGTATGTTTGCGATGCAGCTTACACCAAAAGTTCTTGAATGTATGCACTTTAACGATCAAAGCTCGTCGGAGGATAAAAGAACGGTTGTAAACTATGAATTTGATCTTTATCTTGACGGCAGGCATAAAATAAATATAGACGGCATCGAGTATCCCGACACCGACCATTGTCTGATTTTTCGGAAACCCGGACAAATAATATCCGGCACAGGTCATTACAACATGTATATCCTCACTCTTGATTTCAGCGGTACAGTATGTGAAGAAAGTAATATTTTCAGACCTGTTTCCGGCAAGCTTCAGCCTGCTTGTGATTTTCAGGAGCTTGATTCTGTTCCTTCCGTCTTTTGCCCTTATCATTTTGAGGAGCTGCGGGAGCTTATGGAAAAACTGTCCGAGTGCTCCTATCCGAATGTTGTCGATTCTTCACGCCAGAAGCAATATATAAAGGAATTCATTTTGCTTGTACTGCTTGATGCCACAAGATTTCAGCGCACCGACGAAAACAGCAACGATGAAAACTGCCATGTAAAAAAAGCCTGCAACTACATTTCCGGAAATTTCACCAAAGATATCACCGTCAAAAGCATTGCGGCTCATCTGCATATCACGGAAAATCATCTGATAAAGCTTTTCAAAAAGGAATTGGATCAAACACCGAATCGATATATTCTGGAGCTCAGACTCGTATATGCTCGATATCTGCTTCTGCACAGCGATGAACCTATTCAAAGGATCGCATACTCCTGCGGATTCAATACTCCGTCTTATTTTACAAAGCGTTTTCTGCAGCGGTTCGGTATGCTGCCGATACGGGTGGTGAAGGATAAAAAGATTAACGGTACAGGTATACAGAAAGACTTTTCAAAGAAAGAAAAATGACCATGTTTTTTATAAAAACCATGGTCACTGTATGGTATTATCCACCCAAAAAAACTTATCCTAAAAAGCAAAAACTTCAAACTTCCGCCCCGTTTTCTTTATCCTCAATAATTCCATCCCTCTCCCCCAACCTTTTCGTACAAGACTCAAAAAAGAATACAAAAAAGCGATCCCCGACTTAGCAAGGCAAACCTTACCATGTCGGGGAAACCTATAATTTTATTCCGGATGTGAAAAAGAATGATGCGGGCGAGGTGTGACCGGTGAGTTTCACAGTAACAGACATATGGACACAGTCACCAAAGCCTCCAAGAGACAATCGGAAAAGCAAAATAACCGCATTGCTCAAAGAGAGTCTTTTTATTCATTATAGAATTCCGTATATTCGTCAACTCTCATTTCAAGAATGTCACCCATCGACGCAATATACGAGCCGAGCGTATTTTCACTTTTATCAACGATAAGAGAGAGATCAAACTCGGTTATTATATCCTCAAATTTTGATGAGTTTCTTATGATCGGGATCATCTGCTCGGACTCAACGTCACGTGTTGATTTGATGGTGAGGATTATATCAAAATATGTATCAAGCACCATTTCACGGGAGAAGTACGCCATTGTTTCAAGGACAGCTCCGGTTGCTTCAAGGTTTGTATTCGTTACAGGTATATATGTAAGTCCTGAAAGATTTGCAGTCCTTGAATAATAGTTCTCTTGATCTTTACTTAGCTTTGGGTATGGAACAAAACCTACGTCTATGTTTTCAAGGCTTCTTGTGGCGGGTATATTGCTGAAATAAGCATCCTTAAAAAGAAGCCTTCCTTCGTTGAACATAAGATTTGCGGTATTGCTTCCTTCTTCCATTTTTACATATTTTGCACCGTCAAGTGAGAAAATATCAAGCATTGCATCAATAACGCTGTATGACTGTTCACTTTGTATGTCAAGCATCGGAAGACTGTTATCCCCCTTTATGACCCAATCTCCGCCGTAACCTACAAAGAGTGACGGAACTTGCTCATATACATAGCCCGCAAAGCCGTATCTGTCGGTTGTATATTCAATTCTGCCGTCGCCATTTATATCCTTTTGAGCACTTTTTATATACTCTATAAACCTTTCATGTGTCCATTCACCGTCAAAAACAAGCTGATAAGGATAATCAAGACCCAGCTCATCACACATTGTTTTATTGAACAGAAGACAATCCGTCATTGAGAACGATGTGAGATTATAATCACCTGTCATGGCGTAAAGCTTTCCACCATAGGCAGAATCTCGGATCACATTTGTATACCACCACGGATTTTCAAGCTCAATATACGGAATATCATACCAATTTACAAACATATCTTCAAGAAAAGCTGCAAACAGATCCGATCTCTGAGCATGGATAAAGGCATCGTATGTATCATCACCTGCCTGAATAAGAGTTCTTATCTTTGTCGCTTCCGCTTCCTGATCCGAACCCCTACCGTTTGTTGTCGTGAGTGTGAAATTGACATTTGCTCCCGTATGCTCCTCAACAAGAGCATTTCTGCGAAAGACCGCGTCATTCAGTTGATCTACATTTTCCTCTTCGGCAATGTATGATGATCTGTATGCAGGCATTGCAAGATAAATATTTACCTCTTCACCCTCACAAACACCCTTGGGAACAGAAAACTCATTTTCTGTTTCGGCTCCCTGTTGCAACTTTGGCTTTTCCGCATTATCGGGGGGTGTTTTTCCGCAGGCAGTGATTAACGCCGCAGAGATCGCAATAAAACATAACAGTGAAAGCAATCTTTTTTTATTCATCATTGGCTCCTTTCATAAGCTCATTCGGTCACTTTTCCGAAATTCGCCTTAATATATCCTATATCGGATACATTGACAAGTCC
Organism: Oscillospiraceae bacterium; assembly: GCA_015065225.1. Lineage (GTDB taxonomy): Bacteria > Bacillota > Clostridia > Oscillospirales > CAG-382 > SIG622. Next base: position 3,151 of record SVQR01000014.1, read on the forward strand.
GTCTTCATTAATATCAACAGCTTTTAAAATTTCGGGAGATTTATCTTTTGCAAACCCTCTCAGAACTCTTATAAAGTCATCAATATCAATTACGCCGTCACCGCATTCATCTTCAAAACTTCCCTTGATGTCACCGGGAACAAGAGTGATTTCACCCATTGTTACGGAGGTTACTTCTACCTTCACAGTTGTTTTTGCTATGAGGTAGCCGTTCTTTACGATCTCGGCATAGTATTCACCGAGAGCAAGAGTTACATTTACGGAAAGGACGCCTGCTTCGGTTGTTTCGTCCTCAAGGGTAATAGCTGTTACAAGTTCGTTCTTGGTGCTATCTGTGTAGATATAGAGCTTTGCAAAGTTCCCTGTAGGAGTGAAGCCTTCCTCTCTTGCAAGCTTTACCGTGAGAGTAAGAGTTACATCCTCGGGGATAATTTCTGTCCAGACAGCATCGAGTGTTACATCTGAAGCAATTGTATATTCTGCGCCTGCCTCGTATGTATTTTCTCCGTCTGTCCAGCCATCAAACGTAAAGCCTGCGATATCGGAAAGTGTTGCAAGAGTGATTACTGCGCCTGTGTAGCCGGTAACAGCTTCTGGAGCATTGCCCTTTGAGTTTGCGTATGTTATGGTTGCTTTTGTTCTGACAGTTGCATCTTCAAGGAATTCAACCTTTGTTGTACCTTTAGCAAGGTCAATTACTATGTTGTTTTCCGATGCAAGTTCAACTTCACCGCCGTTTAATACGTCGTAGGACGTTACTGTTGTATCGTTTGTTACTCTTACATACTTTACGCCCTCATTCGGTGTGAGAACAAGCTTATCTGTTACTGTATCGTATATAACAGCACCTTCACCGCTGAATGAAACAAGATAAGGAAGATCCGATATATTTGCGGGAACGTCCGCTGTATTGTCGTTTACGATAAGGATTGTCTTACCGAGAACGCCTTTATTTTCGTTAGGCGTAGTGTTCTTTACAATCGTGCCAATTGTACCGCTGTTAAGATAAGTTACAAAGTCACCTGTTATTACACCTGATGCGTTTGCAGGTGTTGTATAAAGAGTTGTAACTGTGCCACCATCAATTGTGACAATTACGTTACCGTCAATTTTTGCACCGTTATTCATTGAAATAAATTTATCAACCGACGCATTACTGCCTATAACATACTCTGTATTGGCGTTAATATATGAAGAGCCTCTGAGTACATCAACCTTGCTGCCGTATATCTCAATTTTTCCGCCGACATATGTGGATGTATCATTATTACCGAATGTGACAATAAATTTATTTGTATCGCTCTCTTTTATTACGGATACATTCTTAAGAATCGCATTCCCTGCCGTAAATGTATTTAACTGACCTTCAGAATGAGGAATCTTAACTGTTATATTATCAAATGTAAATACATTTCCTGCTCCGGTGAGCATTATCGGACGTGCTGCGGGAGTAGAGCCGCCCGAGGGGTAAATGTAGTCATCAGATGTTCCGGTTGCTGAGGTTACTACTATATCATAACCCTTTTCAGCCGCCTGATTACCATACCATCCGCAAGCAAGCTTACCGACAGTAGCGATGAGAATTTTTTTATTATTGTTTTTGTCGTATTCAGGCTTAATATAATTTTTCACAAGATCAGGAAGTGTGCCACTTGGTAATGGGCTATCAACGGATGAGCCGTCGCCTGTTGCACTGTTCTTGACATAAATTACATTATAGCCATCTTCTCTGTAATCTGCAATGTGGTTTGCTTCCCAAATCGCTTTATAAGTTGCACCTTCCGATGTAACAGCTGTAAATTCAGGAGTCCATCCCATAAATGTAAAGCCTTCTTTGGAAGGACTCACGGGAGCTTCGGGGGCTTCACCGATATTTACTTTGATTGTCTTTTTGTTTTCTTCGCCAAAAGCTCCTCCGTTAGCATCAAAGGTCACTTCTGCTGTTTGTATCTCATAATCAAACATAACGGTCATTGTGCCTGCCGTAATGTCAATCGACTGACTTCCGTAGTAAACTGTATCGTTCACCGTTACTTTGTTATTACCATTTGTGGGTACAAGTAAAAGCTTATCGGTTGCCGTATCGTATGTAACATTACCGTCGCCTGTGTAGGAAACGATGTAAGGCATATCACTTATGCTTGACGGAATGTCTGCTGTATTATCGTTTACAATAAGAATTGTCTTACCGAGAACACCCTTGTTTTCGTTAGGTGTTTCGTACTTAACAACTGTCCCGATTGAACCGCTGTTGAGGTAGGTTACATAATCTCCTGTTATAATACCTGACTTGTCTTTTGGTGTTGTATAAAGAGTTGTAACTGTACCGCCATTAATTGTGACAATTGCGTTACCGTCAATTCTTGCACCGTTATTCATAGGAATGAACTGACCAATCGTCGCATCGTCACCTATAACATATTCTGTGTTGGCGTTAATATATGAAGAGCCTCTGAGTATATCAACATTGCTGTTGTATATCTCAATCTTTCCACCTGCATATGTGCTCGTATCATTGTTACCGAAGGAAACAAAAAATTTATTTGAATTGCTATCTTTTGTTACGGGTATATTCTTAAGAATAGCATTTCCTGCCGTAAAGGCATATATGTGCGCTTCGGAATGCGGAACCTTAAGTGTTATATTATCAAACGTATACATATTGCCCGCACCCGTGAGAGTCACCGGACGTGCTGCAGGAGTAGATCCGCCCGAAGGATAAATGTAATCTTCCGATGTCCCGGTTGCCGAGGTGACTACTATATCATAACCGGTTAAAGCTGTCTGGTTGCCATACCATCCACAGGCAAGCTTTCCAACAACAGCAAAGAGAATCTTTTTGTTATTGTTTTTGTCGTATTCAGGCTTAACGTAATTTTGCACTAAAACGGGAAGTGTATTACCCTCTAACGGACTATTAATGGAAGACCCGTCGCCATCTTTTACGCCGTTTTTAACGTAAAGAATATTGTAGCCTTTTTCTCTGTAAGCTGTGATATGAGCAGGTTCTTCAAAAAGTTCTGCTTCGTTGTCATTTACAGCAATAACTGTATCGACCTCTTGGATTTTCAATGATGAAATTTCGGAAGGCTCAGCAATAGCACTTGCCGCAAATGAGGATGTCGCAAAAAGTATTGCGAGTGAAAGAACGACTGCGGATAATTTCTTTTTAAACATAATTATACCTCCAGATGTAATATATATCCACAATTTAATTTTAACAAATACATAATTCTTTGTATATGGAATTTTGCACCGATATTATGGTATAATGCATTATGGAATAAAAGATTGAGGGTACAATATGATAAAAAAGAATAAAACATTTTTAGAACAAAACAAATACAGAACTTATCCGAAGCTTAATGCTCCCGAGCAATTCAACTTCGTTCCGCTTGAAGTCGGGCACGTTCAGCTTTGGTCAGACTTTTTATGGGATACCTGTGTAAACAGACTGACAATACATTATGTTTTTTCAGGAAAAGGCACTCTTGAAAAGGATGGTAAAACATATCATCTGTCAAGAGGAGAAGCTTTTGTAATAAACCATGCAGAACCATTCAAATATTCAGCCGACCATGACGACCCATGGCATTATTACTGGATTCATTTCAAATCTCCAAAATTTGCAAAAAAAATAAAAACGCTTGATAGTCCTGTTTTCAAAACAAAAAATGAATCCGCATTTTTAGATTGCGTTGCACGAGGAGAATGCGGGACGCTTACTTCGGAATTTATAATATCCAAGTTATACCTTTTGCATGATGATATATTTGCAGGAAAGCAGATCGAAAGCTTCAATCTCGCCATGGAAGTTGCGATATGCATCAACGACAACTACAGCAGCAATCTGACACTTGAACAACTTGCATCACAGTTTAACGTATCAAGAAATCATTTGTCGATTCTGTTCAAGGAAAAATACGGAATATCCGTAAAACAGTACATACTCAGAGTTAAATTCGGAAAGGCAAAGGAATTTCTAAAGCAAGGGCATAGTGTAAAGGAAACTGCATATCTTTGCGGATATACCGATCAGCTTGCTTTTTCAAAGATGTATAAAAAGGTATACGGTATCACGCCGAAAAGTGTTTACGAATCTTCAAAGTAATTTTCGTCAAGGACAGAAAATACCCATGCGGTTGTTTTAACCCTGTGGGTATTTATATTTTTGCAAGGTATAAACCTCAAGCCTTCACCCACATTATGTATTCGGCAAACGGTTTGAGAATCGCAAAAGCAATGTTCGTTTTTTCCATAAACGGATTATAGAATTCCATATACAACCGCAAATGGTTATGTTATACTGATTATATTTAAATACGCAGACAAATACCATAATAACAAAGCTTGTATATCGAGGTGAAGATTATGGCAAAAAAGCTGAAGACTATTACAAGTCAAAACAAATACAGAGTATTTTACCAGAGGAGAATCCCGGAAAACTTTAATTTTATACCGATAGAACTCGGTCATGCTCAATGCGATCCCGGTTACGTATGGCAGACACCTGCGGACAGACTGACAATCCACTATATATATTCCGGGAAAGGGGTTCTTGAAAAAGACGGCAAAATATATCATCTTTCAAGAGGCGATGCTTTTGTGCTTGACTGCAACAAGCCCGTTAAATATACTGCAGATATGCACGAGCCCTGGTGTTATTACTGGATACATTTCCATTCCCCGAAATTTTCAAAGAAAATCGACAATCTTGAAAGTCCCGTCTTTAAAACCTTGAATGAATCCGCTTTTCTTGATGCAACGGCACGAGGAGATTGCGGTATTCTGACACCCGAATATTTAATTTCAAAGCTGTATCTTCTTTACGACGACATCTTTGGAAAAACCGAAATTGCAACATCGGATATTCTTGTTGAGGCGGCAAGGATTATACATGAAAATTATCAAAGCGGCATTACCGTGGGAGATTTAGCCGAACACTTCAATGTATCGAAAGGCTATTTTTCGAAAATTTTCAAATACAGATACGGCATATCCGTAAAGCAATACATTCTTAAAATCAGATTCGGCAAAGCAAAAGAGTATCTTGAACGGGGAATGATTGTCAAGGAGGCTGCAAATCTTTGCGGATATACCGATCAGCTTGCTTTTTCAAAGATGTATAAAAATATGTACGGTATATCGCCAAAGGATGTTTTCTGCGGTTCCGAACAAAGCAAAAAATAAACCCGATTTTTTATTACAATAAAATATAAATTTAAACATGACAGCCGATTTACGTTGGAATTCGGCTGCCATTTTTTCGGAAAGTAAAACTCAATGTCCACACATTCGTTTTTTACATAGATTCATCGGCAAATTCCATATACAGAACAAATATTGCCATGTTATAATTGAATTGTATAAATCAGATGATTATTTTTAAAAAATATCTGAAAATCACAAAAACAAAGGAGAAAAATTATGTTCAAGAAACTATCTTCGCTTGCTTTGTCCGTTCTTGTTTTAGTATCGGCAAGTACGGTAAATGCAACAGCTTCGGATAAAGAATCCGAGCAAAAACTTCTTTCGGAAAATGAAGAGGTTACACTTTTTGAAGACATCGGTCTTACGGAAGAAGCCGACCACATTACCGAATACAGAAATTCGGGGTATGATGTAGTATACATCAAGGCAGGCGGAACAGGTGACGGTACAAATATTGACAGCCCCAAAGCCTGCACAGACCTCAGAGCTGCAATAAAGGCTGTTGAAAACAATGAAAACAAGAAAGTTGTACTGGCTGTTGTCGGTGGAATTGGCTGCGGAACTTCCGGCAATGATACAACGGAAAAGGGATTTGATATAGTAGTAACATCCGCAACAGGTGTTTACAGCGCATCCGCTGACTATATTAATATGACTTCCGGCGATATCGCACTTATCGGCGGTAACAGCTACATATTCGACAAGATTCATTTTGAAACCAAGACTGATGTCACAACTTATCTGTATGCAGCAGGTGCCGAAAGTGTAACAATCACTGAAGATACCACATCAAACGGTGATAATGTAGAAAATGGCAATACAAAGAGATTCTCGGTTGGTTTTGGTATGAACACAGAGGTCAAGCCTACATATGCAGGCGGAACCATCAATGTAAAAGCAGACGTGCGTGTACTTAACACAGCTTTGGCTTACAGAGAATGTTATATTACAGGTGATGTAGCTTTCATTACGGAAAACTCAACCATAGGATATCTGTATGTGGGCGGTGCGGGATACATATCAGGCAATGCAACTGCGCAGATCAACGGCGGTTATGTAAATAATCTTTATAATTTAGCTACCGGTAGCGTTTCTAAAAATGTTATTGTTGAAATAAATGACGGTGCTACAATCAATAATCTCTTCACAAGAGGCGAAACAGCATGGACTAAAGTCAACGGCGACTATGTAATTTACCTTAACGATGGTACAATAAACACTGTTAGCCCAAGCAAAGACCCCGATCCTGGTTGCGGCGTTCTTGGTAAGACAATCCTTGTTGTAAATGACGATACGGCAAATGTCCCTGCAAATATATTAGGTCTCCCCTATCTTGTTTCCTTTACAGGTGACGGTAATGTTGTTTATAATACGGAAAGTGATAAGCTTGAACTTAAGTGCGGAGCAAATTCAAACAAGATAACCGTTAACGGTAATGTTATTTACGGAAACACCGAGATAGAGTTGACCGACGCAAGAACTACGGTTGAATTCGGTTATGAAAATATAGTAACAACAGCAAATGCGACATTTGATGCAAACGGCGGTTTCTGGGGTGATGAAACAACCAAGACTGTAGAAACAACAATCGGAGAAGTACCTACTGCACCCGAAAATCCGATATTGGAAGGATTCGAATTCAAAGGATGGACTCCCGAGCTTACGGCTATCACTTCTGCAGGTGCAACCTATACTGCAGTTTGGGAAAAAATCATCCAAGAGTCAGACCACATCAAGGAATACAGAAGCCTCGGATACGATATTGTCTACATAAAAGCCGACGGAAACGGTGACGGTACAAAAATAAATGCTCCGATGGCGTGTACCGATTTGAGAGCAGCCATAAAAGCTCTTGATGAAAAGACAACCAACAAGAAAATCGTACTCGCTGTTATCGGCGGAATCGGTTGCAGCACATCCGGTAACGAAACAACAGAAAAAGGATATGATATTGTTGTAACCTCTGCAACGGGTACTTACAGTGCATCCGCTGACTACATCAACATGACCGCCGGTGATGCTGCACTTATCGTCGGTAACAGCTACATATTCGACAAGATTCATTTTGAAACAAAGACCGATGCCACAACCTATCTGTATGCAGCAGGTGCAGAAAATGTAACAATCACCGAAGATACCACATCAAACGGTGATAATGTACAAAATGGTAACACAAAGAGATTTGCTGTCGGCTTTGGTATGAAAAAAACAAATACTACATATGCAGGCGGTACAATCAATGTCAAAGCAGATGTTCGCGTTCTTAATACAGCCATAGCTTACAGCGAATGCAATATCACAGGTGATGTGGCTTTCATTACAGAAGACTCATCTATAGGATATCTGTATGTAGGCGGAGCGGGATACATATCCGGCAATTCATCCGCACAGATTAACGGTGGTTATGTAAATAATCTTTATAATTTAGCTACCGGTAGCGTTTCTAAAAATGTTATTGTTGAAATAAATGACGGTGCAGTAATCAACTATCTCTACACAACAGGCGAAACGGCATGGACAAAGGTTAACGGTGACTATGTAATTTACCTTAACGATGGTACAATAAACACAATTACAAAGGCAAAAGACCCTCAAGCAAACGCAGGTGTCATCGGTAAAACAATTCTTATCGTAAACGACAATACAGCAAATGTCCCTGCAAATATATCAGGTCTCCCCTATCTTGTTTCCTTTACGGGTGACGGTACGGTTAAATACGAAAACGATAAGCTCATTCTCACACCCGGTGCGGAAATTAAGTATGTAAAGGTAACAAACGGCGACAATACAACCACATACGATGTTGAAGACGGCAGCGAAGTTGAGCTTCTTTCCAATAATGTAATCCAAACAGATATTGCTTCCGGAACTACAACGGTTGAATTCCTGTCCGGCGGCACAATCAAGCCGGAAATCACAATTACTCCCAATGTCGCAGAGGTAGAAAAGGGCAAGAATATTCAGCTTGCGGCAACAGTTACGCCGGACAAATATGATGTAGTATGGAGCATTGTAACAGACGGAATATCCGATGGAACAACAATTTCCGAGGACGGCTGTCTGACAGTAGCGGAAAACGAGACATCGGCTGAAATAATCGTAAAAGCGACAATTACCGCCGAAAACAGAGAATTCTCCGCAACTTCAACGGTTACAGTCAAGGAAAAAGCAATCGTCAATGTAACAAAGGATATTAAAATTACACTTGCAAGAGAAAACGGCAATATGCCAATAAGCCTTGCAAAACTTCGCATTTACAAAGACAGCACAAAATCCGAGCTTGTTTCGGAATACGCACTTGAAGATGCAGAAACAACATCCTCCGAAGTTTCTGTTTCTGTAACGCTTACTGAAGGTACATACTTTACAGAAATCGTAAAGAACGGCTATCTTACATACAAAACAGATATAATGGTTACGGGGGAGGATATATCCATAGATAATATAGTTCTTGTCCCCGGTGACATCAAGGGAAGCTTTGAAGATGAATGCGGTGACGGCGTAATTGATATTGATGACTTTGTAAGAGTTCTGAGAGGTTTTGCAAGTGATGAGGATTCCGAACTTTTCAACGCTGTTGATATCAATGAAGACGGGTTTGTAAATGTCTCGGATATTGCATTTGTAAAAGCAAACCTCGGTAAATCTGCCGAATAAAATTTCGGAAGAAGTATATCTCAAGCAATATGTACCTCATCTCCCCGATGGGGTACATTTCTTGTTATAATGAATTTATATTCAAAACAAGAATCCCCGACTTAGCAAGGCAAACCTTACCATGTCGGGGGAAACTGTATTTTTATTACGGATGTGAAAAAGAATGGTGCGGGCGAGGTGGGACTACCTCATTTCACGTTGATAGACATATGGATAGCGTCGGTAAAACAGATACGGCATAGCTTTCAGGCAGGATATCCATATAGTAACTTTTACATTTTTTGCAAAATATCAGATCGCCACATTTAAGCAAATTCATTCACACATTTAAGTCAATTCTTGCAAAAAACGGAACAATATATAATTCAATTTAAATTTCGGGAAGCGCTGTCTGTTATTTAAGTCTCATTTCTTCTCCGCCTGATTGTCCAACGACCTTTCCATATGCGAAAGATCATAAAACCCACACATATGAGCTATCTGTGTCTTGGAATACTTCGAGCTCTCGATAAGCTCCGTCGCTTTGCGGTTTCTGTATGCGATGAGGTACTCCCGCGGAGTACATCCGCATATCTGCGAGAAAGCTCGAAGGAATGTTGACCTCGACATAAAGCAAAGCCTGCAAAGATCATCCGTGTATATGGTTTGCTCATAGTTTGAGTGAATGTATTCCAGCACCGTTATTATTTGATCCGAATACTTTGTGCCGGGACTTGTCTGCGTGTTTATCTGATTGTGAAGATATTCCGCAAAGCGGTACAACATCGTGAAAAATGAATGTATCATCAAAGGTGTCGTTTCGGTGTCATTGATATGATTCTCGGAACGCTCAAACTGAATATCATCAGTAAATTTCCTGAGCCTTGCAGGTGACAAATGCAGAAAAGCGTTTATGTCAACCGTGCCTCTGAGATACGGCTCTATTTCCATGAGATGCAGAAAGCCTTGCACCTTTTTCCCCTCATCATAATGGCTCTTTATAAGCTCCTGAGATACGACATAATGAAATACGGTCAGCTCGTTTTCGTTGGTATAAGAATGGGGAATAAAGGGAGGTATCACAAATACATCCCCTGCCTTTACGTGTATTTTGCGATCACTGAGGATATGTATTCCCGTTCCTTTAAGAACTATATTGATTTCGTAAAAATCATGTACATGCGTGCCGTAGCTGTAGTTTTTGTATAGAAATGAACGGATATGTGTATTACTGTTCCTGAAAAAATCCTTTGCCCTTACATAATAATCATAATGCTGTGACTGTAGCATTTGTCTCACCTCGCAGATATAATACCATGCCTGCCTGCGGATTTGCAATCACAGCAGGATAATAAAATATGTCATAATTGAAAACAATAACGCGGAATGGCATACTGTTACATTATTTTGGTGTACAAATACAATCATTTGTTTCAAAAAAAGTATATACTTATACTATGGAATAAATAAAAGGGCAAAGGAGAACCAACATGAATAAAAAAAGGACAGTTGCATTTGTAATGTTTGTTTCGATGCTGTTCAGCATCGGCGCATCTTCTGCGGTTACAGCCGTTTCAAAGTATGCGGTCATGGGTACTTATGTCACAAAGAGCACAGCGGACAGCAGCTCTGACTCTCCCGCAGTTGTAATACTCACCGATGAAAATGGGCGTATCTACAAAGCGCAGACGGAGGAAACAGGAAATATCGGTACATACACAGTCGATGTCCCAAACGGAACATATAACATAGAGATTTCAAAAAAAGGGTATCTTGATTATGACATTACCGGTGTCAAGGTAGTAAACAGGAATATTGCCATTCCCGAGCTTGCGGTGCTTCCGGGTGATCTTAATGACGACGGCAGGATAGACACAAAGGACATAGTTGTGTTCCTGCGCGGCTTTAATACCGACGAACGCTATGCCGACATAAGAAAACTTGCAGATATTGACGCAGACGGCACACTCACTGTTGCGGATCTCGGATATCTCAAGCCAAACTACGATACATCAAAAGAAAACTATGAGTGGACAAATATAATGAAGCTTCAGACAGACTACAGAAATGACCCGATGGGTATAGATTTTACAGAACCCGAGTTCAACTGGGTAATGGAAAGCACAAAGCGCGGTGAAAAGCAGACTGCTTACAGAATAGGCGTTGCAACCACATATGACAAAGCGGTAAACGGTGAATTTGATGTTTGGGACAGCGGTAAGGTTTTATCAAATATCACTCACTCTTATTACGGCAAAGATACTCAGTCGGACGGAAAGGCACCTGAAGCACTTCTTCCGAGAACGGAATATTTCTGGACAGTAACCTCGTATAACGCCGAGGGCAAAGAAATTCCCGCAGCACAGATAGCAAAGTTTGAAACAGGACTTTTCGGAGATTTCGGTGAGGATAACAAGTGGATTGCTCTCGGGCAGCCGGAAGGTGAAGCAGCTCCCTTCTGTACACTTACCGAGGGTACCGTGGAAATGAATCTTACCTGTACCAACAGTGCCGTAGGTGTATGGTTCGGCTCAAATGAAGATGAAACCCAAAGACATATGTGGTACTTCCAGATAGGCGGTACAATATACAACGGCGGAGCTCATACATTGGTGCCTCATTTCAGCAATAACGGCAGCTTCAGCGTAGGAGGAAAGTATGATCTCTCATCGCTTGGACTTGCGACCGGTCAAGCCTTTGATGTAAAGCTTGAAATTGCGGGCGGTGTTGTAAAGACATATGTCAACGGAACATATATCTGCGATTACGCCTTAAAGGGAAGCGACATCTCCATCGGCAGAATAGATACAAGACTTAGCGGAAGCGAAGACGGTATCATCAACTACTATACAATAAAGGATAGCTCCGGCGAGATTTTCTATACAAACCATGCTTCCACTCCCGCAGAGTACTGCACATTGGAAGAAGGTACTCTTGAAATGAACCTCACCTGTAATGATACGGCGATAGGTGTATGGCTATGGACAAGCGAGGATGAGGCACAGCGTCATATGTGGTATTTCCAGGTCGGCGGGACATTGTACAACAGCGGAAAGCCCGCACTTGTTCCTCATTATAACAACAACGGCGGTTGGAAGGTAGGCTCTGCGGTAGACCTTTCATCGCTTGGACTTGCGACCGGAGTAGCCTTTGATGTAAAGATAGAATTTACCGATGGTGTTGCAAAGACCTATGTCAACGGTACTCACGTCAGCGACTATGCTCTCATGGGAGAGAACAAATCTATAGGTCTTATATCAACACGGTTTTCCGGGAAAGAAGCGGGAACAATAAATCATTACACAATTACCGATACCGAGGGAAATATTTTCTATACCAATAAGCAGGATAATGGTGAGAATGTCTCCGAGGCAACCGAGCTTGCTTCAGTATATTTCAGAAAGCAGTTTACTCTCTCTCAGCCTGCCGATAATATCGCCAAAGCAAGACTTTATTCTACCGCAGCCGGCAATCAGATTATGTATATGAATGGAAAGCGTGCAAGTGATGATTATATGGCACCGGGAAAGTCACAGTATACAGCACTTCTGTATTACCAGACATACGATGTTACAGAACTCATTCTTGAAGGTCAAAATACAGTTGCGGCAGAGGTCGGTCAAGGGTGGTATAATGCCGGAGCCTCGCAGGCAAAATACGGTAAAAATGTAGGACTTCGCGCAAAGCTGATTATCACCTTCAAGGACGGCACAGCACAGGTTATAGATACCGATTCAACATGGCAGTCCACCAATGAAGGTCCTACATATCTCAACCGTTACTACGACGGTCAGAAGGTTGACGGCAGAAAACACATTGACGGCTGGAATGACAACGACTGCAGCTATGATGAATGGTGTAATGTAATTGCCAAAGATACATTTATTACAACGAATTCATATACGCTCACAGACAGTTTCGTCGCGGAAAATATGAATCCTGTCCGTAATACACATACATTCAATCCCACATCCGTATGGGAACTTGATGACGGCAGTTTCATTTACCGTTTTGATCAGAATATCGTAGGTACTGCAAGAATTACTGCAAAAGCTCCGAGGGGAACACATATTACCCTTTATTACGCAGAAGCTTTGAAAAATGGCAACTGCGTAGACAGAAATACTTCTACATACCTCAATCACAACGGCGTTGATGAATACATATTCAGAGGTGATGAAGACGGTGAAACAGTTGAATTCGACCTTGTATATCACGGCTTCCAGCATATTCAGATTTTTGGTCTTGACAAGGCTCTGCCTCTTGATCAGATAGAAGGACTTGTACTTACAAGCGATATGTATGAAACAGGAAGATTTGAATCCTCAAACGAAACTCTCGACCGCTATATGGAGAACATAATGTGGTCGATAAGAGGTAATTTTGTTTCAACACTCACAGACTGTCCGACCCGTGAAAAGAACACCTGGACAGGCGATGCACAGCTCTTTGCACCGACAGCCGCATTCTTCTCGGATATATTCAATCACTACCGCAACTTTGAAACAATGGTTTCGGGCAGCCAGTATGGTGACGGCGGTATTCCGGAGCTTGTACCGTCAATGGTGCTGCATCCCGAAAATTCGACAGGTACTGTCACAAAGACACCTTCCGGATGGTCTGACTGTATTATATTTATTCCGTGGGAAATGTATAATCAGTACGGTGATGTATCAATAATCAAGGATAACTATGAGGAAATGAAAAAGTGGATAGATTTCCTTATGACAAAGAAGATTTATTTCAAAGGCGATACCACAAAGACACTTCCGTACTATATAAATCCGGAAACCGCAGATTACTTAAGAGTTGACGGTAACTACGGCGACCATGTTGCTTACTACAGAGGTAATAAGGATATAGGTTACCGTGAAAACGAATACAATACCACAACCTACAAATATCACGAAACATCATTCAGTGAAATCGGTACAGCTGTTACTGCATATAGTTGTAAGATTCTCGGAAAAATGGCGCAGGTTATTGGTGAAGACGAAGATGCGCAGTATTATGCAGAGCTATCGGAAAAATTTGCTGAAGCATGGAGATTGAATTTCGTAGCAGAGGATGGTTATACATCGCTTTCGGGCGGTAAAACAACAGTAACAAATGTTGACGGTGTTGATGTTTACTCATACAATCCAAATGTAAAAAGAACATACAGCGGAAAAGAATACGACAATATAGGTTCACAGACCTCTTACTGTATGGGACTTTTCTTTGATCTCTACGAAACAGATGAGAAAAAACAGAAAGCAGCTGAAAATCTTGTAAAGCTTCTTGAATATGAGAATTATAATATGACAGTTGGATATATGGGTATAAATTATCTGTTCCCGGTACTTTCACAGGCAGGATACTTCGATGTCGCTCTTCGTACCTTTGAAAATGAAAACTATCCTTCTATTCTTGCGATGGTAAAAATGGGAGCAACTTCAATCTGGGAAGACTACGCAGGCTCAATGTCACAGAATCACTATATCTACGGTGCTCCGGGCAGATGGATTTATACCGACATACTCGGAATAGGACATAACTACAAGGACGGCAACGCAGGTTTTGCACATTTTGAACTGAACCCCCATTACGGCGAATATGACGGCACAAAGCTCACCCGGGCAAAGGGAAGCTACGACTCTGTAAACGGTCTTATAAAGAGCGACTGGAGCATATCTGATGACAAAAAGATATTCACATACAACTGTACCGTTCCGGCAAATACTTCGGCTACTCTTTCTCTTCCTGTTGAGAGTGAAAATGCTGTAATAACAGAAGGCAGCATTCCGATAGAAGAAGCGGAAGGAATAGAATATGTAAAGACGGAAAACGGCAGAAGATACTATGAGATAACCTCGGGCGTATACGAATTTGTCGTGGAAAACGGTAAGTCCGCAAGCTGAGAAAGGAGTATGTTATGAAAAGATATATAAATAAGTCAATAATACTGCTCCTTACAATGGTGGTATCTGCACTGTTGCTTTGTATCGGAGCAACTGCCGCAGGCGAAGTATATAAGGAAGCAGACGGAGTAAACACGGCATATCTTTCTGACAGCGAAACCATTACACTTTCGGACGGTTCGACAAGAAACACATATCAGACACTTACAAGTGCAATAAAAGCTCTGGGAACAGACGGCGGCAGAGTTTATGTGTGCGGAACAGTAAATGATGCTACGGCAAACGGCAGCTTTGCTGATGTTGCCGGAAGAACAGGAAAGCTGTATGTTACAGGTCTTTCGGGCAATGGTACCGATGCAATTAACTACGATTACACACTTGATATTACAGGACCTTCCGAATTTGACAATTTCAAGCTTAACTGTACCTTCTCCGGCGGCAGATATGTGACCGGTGGTGCAGGCGATACAGTATTCGGTCCCGGTTTTACCACGGGCGGAAAGATCTATTACAGAAACTACAAAACTCTTGCAAGCACGATTACATCATCAAGAACGGTATTCAATACAACGGCGGCTTTTGTTCAGGTTTCTGCGGGCGGAGGTTCAAATGCACATTTCGGAACGGCATCAGCCACAGAGCCGGTTCTTGCGGAAATAGTTGTCAATAACATAATGCTGAATACCAACTCTTTTATAGTTGACTACAATAACAACGCAGATGCTTCTATATTCGGAAATGTAAACATCATAATCAACAATGGTACGTTTCCTGCAAATGCTTCACTATCTTCTGTAAAGGGGAACACCATTACAGGCGTTGTAACCGGTATTCTCAACAACGGCAATGCGAAGTACTTTACATCCTATGCCCCGGTGTTTGATTATATTGTAAAGTCGGCTGTCGGCGGTACGGTATCTATAAACAAGCAAGCACCCTTCGGCGGTACACCGGAATTTCTCTTTACTCCGGACAGCGGTATGGTTCCGACAGTAAACGGTGAAGCGGTTTCACTTTCCGACGGCAAGTATCTGTACACCCCTAATGTTTCTGAAGCACAGACGATACTTGAGGTGGAATGGATAGCGGCAGAGCCCGAAGTATACGAAATAAACGGTGAAAAGTGTGCTTTTGTAAAGAATGGCGGCGGCACTGTTACATATAACGGTGAACGGTATTTCGCATTTACCGATGTAAATACCGCAGTTGCAGCTTTGGGAACATATGGCGGTAACGTATATATCAGCGGAACGGTTTCGTTTATTGTGGACGAACCGACAGATACAAACACCTTTGCCGATATTGCAGGAAGAAATGAACTTTGCATCTACGGTATAGACGGAACAGAGCCTGTCCTTAACTACTACAGAAGTATGGAGCTTCAGGGTAACCTTACAATTGATAAGCTCACATATCACAGGCTCAACGGCTCACTCTATGATACGGGCTTTTTGACAAAAGGATATAACCTTACATTGGGAGAGAATTTCAAGACTACCTCCGACTTTGCAGCACAAGTTATGACAATTCATGGCTCAGGCAGCGATGTCACATTTGATACCTCCACAATAACGATAAACGGTGGTACTTTAACAAGAGTTGCGCCCGGTTCAACATATTCGGGTATAACGGTAAACGGAGATACAGTTATAAATATAAACGGGGGTACTATTGCTACTCTTCTCGGAGGAAGCCATGGCGGTGCAGCTAAAGACAGCGTTTATATCGGTGATGTAACTTACAATATAAGTGGAGGCAGAGTCGATAATATTTATACCGGTGTAAACATGAAAACAGGAATTGACGGAAATGTTACCGTGAATATCAGCGGTGGTAATTTTGCAGGAACTTCACTTATACACGGAAATGTCAATAATATTTCGTCAAACTATCTTGACGGTAACAGTATATACGTCATAACAGGTGGTACGTTCTCTTCAGCAGTCTTGGGTGACGGAAATTCAAGAGGTGTCATCGGTGAGGAGATATTCATTGTAAGCAATGATATTTCAGGTTATACATACAAGATATCATCAAAGGGAACATTTATAAAGTTCGATCCCGAGGGTACTGTCACACCTGCATTTGACGATGACGGCACATTCCTCGGCTACGAGATAATCTGTGAGGATACCGAGCTTGATATTGTCATAGACAATGTAAAGTACGAGCCTTCGGATGATAACATCTATACCATCGGCAGAGGTGATCATACAGTTGAATTCTTAAAGCCTGTGACCGTGAGCTTCGACCTTCTCGGTGCAGAAGGAACACATCCCGAAGATATAACTGTATATGAGGGAGATACCATAGCTCTCGATACACCCGATGCACATTATGATAATCATGTCTTTATAGGATGGAACACAAGCAGAACAGCATCGGAAGGCTTTATGACATATGTCGTTCCTGCCGAAGATACAACTCTGTATGCTGTATGGTCGGAAACAAAGCCTGAGCTTGAGGATGCAAAGGATATTGTAAATTCCGGGGCATCGCACATTGATATCATCTCCATTCCCGAATCAAAGTACGAAACGCACAGTTCGGTAATCTCATCGGCAGAGTATATCAAGGAGGACGTACTTCTCCAAAACGGAGGAAGCATTGTATATGCCTTCTCGGTAAGAGCCTTTGATGAAAATGACAATGTTTTAGCGGAATATGATAACGGTATAGACTTCAGGATTCCGAAGTCCGTTCTTTCGAAGAAAAATGTCGGACAATTCTACAGAATATACAAGCTTGAAACTACCGCAGATGTAACACTCATGTCGGAGGATATTACCGTAATACCTTACACAGAGGACGAAAACTTCCTATACTTCACCGATGAAACAAGCGGTGACTATGCTGTTGTTATTGCCAACGAATACAATGCAAGATACATATACAAAGGCAGAAAAATCGGAGAAAAATACATTCTTGAACTGTACTTTGACGATGCCGATGCCTGCTGCGGTACCTTCGGTCTGAAATACGATACATCCGCATTTACTCTTGACAACTTTGTCTTTGAAGATACTGTTACAGAATACGGAAATATATCTGTTGCAGACGGCGGCTTCGGTACATATTACAATGAGAATGGCATATATCAGAACACATGGAAAACCGATGAGGGGATCTTTGCTTCCGGAGAAGCCGATTCCGTAAGAATAGGAACATTCACCTTCACGTTATCGAACACATTTTCAGGCATAACTGACACCGCATTTGCCTGTGCCGACTTTGAGGAAACAAACATCGAGCTTGACCAATCGGTACTTGAAACGGTTTGGCAGCACGGCAGCTATCTCTATGCCCCCATGCTTCCATCTATAGATGTATACTGCCAACCGACAAAAGCTGTATTTGAATATGCAACAGATGAAAAGCTCACGGTCACAGCAAACTTTGTCCTTGAACGTGAGAGCATAAACAGCTTTATATCCGACAGCGAAACAGGTATTGACTCTTCCGCAAGGATTGAGCTTTTAAGCGGAGACAGTGTAATTGTGACAGCATATGAAAAGGATCTTGTTATCACGGAAAACGAAAACGGAAAGGCTGTCATAAACTTCTCTGCCCGGGTTACACCGGGAGTATATAAGATAGTGTTTACAAAGAACGGATATGTGCCATATACATATGAGTTTGCGGCAGCAGAAACATCGTCGGATCTCGGAACCATCACACCGATATGCGGTGATGTAAAAGCGGATTACACGGAGACCTGCGGTGACGAAATCGTGGATATTGACGACTTCATAAGGGTGCTTCGCGGGTTTGCAAACAACAATACGAAAAAGCTATGTCAGACTGTGGATCTTAACGAAGACGGGGTTGTAAATGTTGCGGATATTGCGATTATAAAGGCAAACTTCATGAAACAAAGATAAAACGGATTAAACACATTTTGTTTTGATACATTAATTAATAAAACGAAACACCGTCTGTTCAGTTCAAGCAGGCGGTGTTGTTCTTGTATGGTACTCTTATTGTGTCGAAGTGTTGTTCAACAAGGGGATTACTGTCATCCATTGCAGCAAATGTCAGCAAAACGGATAGAGGTAACGGAGCCCGCTGTCGCGAAAAATCCGCTGTGAGAATTCTTTTCAGAGGTGTGGGACTGCTTGCTTAAGTTCAATAAGGTGCTTGCCCCGTCATTCAATGTGACAATAGGCGGAAAATTTGCTTTGCAAATTATTATATATGTTTCATCTTTTTATTATATGAGGGTACCGATCCGTACCAAAACAAACTTACCCCCGACTTGGCAAGGCAAACCTTACCATGTCGGGGAAAACTGTAATTTTATTCCGGATGTGAAAAAGAATGGGGAATAACTCTAATTTTGATAAAATGTACTTACCGATATCTTTCAAAACATCCCCCAACAACGACATATACCGGTTCAAATCATACAATGTAATACATCCATCATTATCTAAGTCTGCCGATTTCAAATCATATTCCAACATTTTTACGGATACTACTTTTCAATAAAAAATCTCATCTTACCTATCAATCCGCAACATTCAGCCCCATTGTGCGAAGGAACGACTTTGCAGCTTCGATTTCGCTGTCGCAGGGAACGGTATCGGGAAGAGTGTTTTCCATGTTCAGAGACTTGTATTTTGTTGCGGCATAAGCGTGGTAGGGAAGAACTTTGATTCTTGTTATATTGGAAAGTTCTTTCAGAAATTCACCGATTTCCCGCACCTCTGTGTCATTGAAGCCGGGGACGTAAGGATATCTTATTTCAATGCCCTTGCCGAGAGAATCGAGATATTTCAGATTTTCGAGAATCACGGCATTATCCTGTCCCGTGCATTTTTTGTGTACCTCGGAGTCTATTGCTTTCAGGTCATAGAGAAACAAATCGGTATACGGTATGACCTTGTCAAGGGATGCCCTTGATACAAATCCGCAGGTATCCACCGCCGTACAGAGTCCTTCCGCTTTAAAACGCTTCAGAAGCTCTGCGCAGAAATCCGGCTGCATAAGGCACTCGCCGCCGGAAAGCGTTACACCGCCGTTTTTTGAGCATTCGTAGAAATCCTTATCTTTTAACACATCGGCTACTATCGTTTCAACGTCCTCTTCCCTGCCATAGAATGTAAGCACCTTTCCGGGACAGACATCGGCACATTTCCCGCAGAGTGTGCATTTGCTCCTGTCAAAGATATGCTTGCCGTTCTCATCAATGAAATGAGCACCGTTTTTGCACACGGGAACGCATCTTCCGCAGGATGTACATTTATGCTCAAGAAAGCCGAGCTGACTTTGTTTGCCGATACTCTCGGGGTTATGACACCAGAGACATTTAAGGGGACAGCCTTTTAAAAACACCGTTGTTCTGATGCCCGGTCCGTCATGAACGGCAAAATGCTTTATATCAAAAATTACACCTTTCACAGATTTGCCTCCTCCAGCTCCGCACGTTTTATAAATTCATCCTGGAAATACTTTTCCATCTGTGTGAAGAACCAGCTCCATCCGCTGATACGCACCTGAAGATTCTTGTGATTTTCCGGATGTATCTGTGCATCACGGAGCATTGCCGCATCCTGCACATTGCCCTGGAAGCCGTAGCCGCCACGCTTCATAAAGGTACGCAGAAGTCCAAGCATTGCATCAAGACCGTCCTCCCCCTTGACAGCCGACGGATGAAGGATATAGTCAAAGGGACAACCGTAGCAAAGCCCTGTCGCATCTATTTTTGTAACGGAGTTTATAAGTGATGTAATGCCCCGTCTGTCCTGACCGATGGCCGCGCTCATATTCTTTGAGAGCATATCTCCTCTTTTCCTTCCGTCGGGAGTTGCACCGCAAAGAGATGCCCATCTGTGAGCAAACCATATAGATTCACCGTTCACTACAAAGTGACCGCCTCTTTTATTCTTTCTTGACATTACAAGTGTTGTGAAATGATCCAGCATACGCACCGCAAGCGAATCTACCGTATCAATATCATTGCCGAACTTTTCCTCATCGTTCAGCATAACCTCACGCATTCCCTCATAGCCCTTCCAGTCGGCAAGTATCGCATCACGCAGAGCTTCGATGTCAAAGTCTTTATTGTCATAAACGTGCTTTTTTACCATCATAAGAGAATCCGCCGCAGATGCATGACAAGACAGAAACATAACGGTATTGTTGTACTTTACGCCGTTATAGTAAGCATCTTTTCCGTTCCTTACGCTGTCCGGCATGGAAGCTGAGTAAATGGGCGCGGGGTTTATGTCAAGAAGATGAGAGTCGTAAAAGTCGGATATTATAAAAGCCTTGTTTATAAGATGCTCCGTCTGTGCAATATATGCTTTCTCAAAATCATCATATGTCTTGAAGTTTGCAACATCTCCCGTATCTATACCGATAAGCTCGCCCGTTCCCGGATCCTTGCCTCTGCCGAATACAAGCTCAATGCCCTTGAGAAGATTTACATACATATGCTCGGGAGTGGTCTCCTTACCGCGTGAGGCAAAGTTGTTGCACCCCGTACCCACAAGACGTTTTGTTTCCTCTTCCGTTCTGCCGAGCTTTCTCGATATCTTCATGCCAAGCTCCTCGTTTATGAATACGATACAGTTTCGTCCTCTGCGTATCATCTCAAGAGCCTTTTTCAGAAATTCGTCGGGAGTGTTGGGCATGACCTTTATAAACAGCTTGGGATTTACGATGCAGGACTTATCGTAAGCGTCGAGCATGATGTAGGACAGCTCGTTTATAAGCGTACCGTTTTCGTCAAAGCCGCCGAAGTAGATCGGCTGCGCATGGATGTGTCCCTGATTGGTATACTTTTCATAGAGGAATTGGAACAGCTCCACGGCATTCTCTCTTGTAAGCCTGCCTTCCTCAAGGTCTCTTTTATAGTAAGGATAACCGTCAACGTCAAGATTTCCGAGAGTCCGCACCTGGATTATATCCACATACTGCTGTATGAGATGATAAAGATAGGTCAGCATGAGATATTGATAAAGAGTTTTGGGTGTGGAATATCTTACATTTTCAAGGCACTCCACCATTATCGGCATCTTTTCGTTGTCATTTATGTGCTTTTTCGCACATTCAAGGAATCTGTCAAGAAGTCGGAGGATAGCCTCATATGATATCTTTATGCCGTCGTAGTATATCTCCTGCTCCTTTGTGAGAGTACCGTCTGCGATCTTTTCCGCTCTTACATCCTCCGATCTTTTAAGAAGTCCCGCAAAGCCGAGACCTATGACGGAATCCCAGTCGGGAACACTGTGATCGTAGTCACATCCGAAAATTCCCGCACCGGATTTAGCGATGCCTTTTCCCGCATTTACAAATTCTTCCGGCTTCGGTATCTCTTCGAGCCATTGAGTGTTGAGATAATGAAGCGGCTTTGCGATGACTCTGTTGGATATTTCCGGCTCATCCTTTGGATCTTTCGGTTCCCAGCCGCAGAAATTAAGACCGAACCAGTCAAGTACATTTATCTCTATGGCACAGTTGTCAAGGATGTACTCTATCGCCTTTGCTTTGATAATTGTATGAGGCTGTCCCTTCATGCTGTCCGTAAGCTCTTTTGTCTTTGCTATGAGCTCGGTACTGTCGGAGATCCCCGTCCCCGGCTCGAAGTTATGGTTAAGATAGAAATTCTGTGATGCTCTTGTTTCATCAAATGTATTCCAAAGCATATTTTTTACCTCGTTTTGAGTTGATGGCATCAGTATATACATTTCTCACGTCAAAGTAAATGCGTTTATTCGTATTTTTTGTGTTTTTTCGTACTTATTTTTAAAACGGCTATTGACCTTAACAGAATAATATGCTAAAATATCCGAAAAGGAGCTGATAGCATGGATCACAGGCAATGGCTTTCATCTTTGTGTATTTCCGAATTGAGATTTGCAAAGACATATATAACACCAAAAAAATACTACCCCATAAGAAACAAGTCAAGGCATCACCACGGTCTCATATACACAACTCAAGGCACAGAGACCTACTTCTTCCGGGACAAAACAATAACCTCACCGCCCGGAACAGTACTTTATATTCCCAAAGGAGAGGCATACACGATAGAGCTTTCCGAGGACAGCAACACCGTTATCACAATGGAATTCGAGGTCGCAAGCAGGGAAGTTCCGCGTCCGTTCCTTATGAAAGCGGGAAAAGGAAGTGACGTAAAAAAATGTTTTCTGGAAACTGAGCGAATATGCAACGGCAAGAAGTATGCATCGGAAGTCATGTGCAGATCGCTGTTTTACAGGGCGGTATATCTTCTGTTGTCTAAGGATACGGAATATCACACGACACAAAACGCCGCAAAGCTCGCTGATGCCGTGGAACTCCTTCATTCAAACTACCGAAGCGCTGATTTCAGAATATCCGATATGTACAAAATATCCGGAATAAGCGCAAAGTATTTCGAGACCGTCTTCAAAAGAGAATTCGGTATAACACCGAAGGAATATCTCATACAGCTGAGGATAGAATATGCAACAGAGCTTCTGCGCAACGAAAAGTACACCGTAGGGAATGTTGCACTTGAAGTAGGATATTCGGATATATACCATTTCTGCAAGATCTTCAAGGAAAAAACAGGAATGTCACCGGGAGAAGCGAGGAGAATGCATAATTCATAATAAAAAGGTGCTTTCCAAATATATTTTAAATTTAAATCAGGTACATCATAACAGAAACCTCACCGAGTCGGAGATATCACTCACTATAAAGAATCAATGCAGGTTCCCCTCTCCCCGGCAAAACCGCATCATAAAAACCTAAAATTCTCCCCAGTTTTTCTTGTTTCTCCTCAATATTTTCACCCCCTCCTCCCAACCTTTTCGCAACGCCCTCCATAAAGCACACAAAAAACGATCCCCGACTTAGCAAGGCAAACCTTACCGAGTCGGGGAAAACTGTAATTTTATTCCGGATGTAAAAAGAATGGTGCGGGCGAGGTATGACCGAAGGCTTTCACATAGCTATGACATATTCCGTTTCACATATAGTCTATATCAGCCTTTCACCAAGACAAATTCCAAGATTGTCACACAAACAGCACTCATATTTCACATATCATCCACTCCATGCTCTCTGATAAATCTATTGTATTGCCATTCCGGGCCGTCAAAAAGCAATTCAAGAAGAGATTGACATAAATCTGCTTTTTTCATTTTACAGACATATTTAATCACTTTGTCGTTCAACTCTTCTTGACGTCTTTCTTCTTTCTCCTGATAGTTCATTGCTTCTTCGTAAAACGTTTCTGCTTCATTCGGAAAAACAGTAAAATATGTTGCCACTATATGTTTGCAAACAATTCTTTTTCCATCAGCGTGAGGACAGTTACATTTTGATTTTCTCGGATGGTCAATATCCAGTTCAATACTATATTCCTCACTTGAACTGCCTTTAACTTTTGCAGAAAAAATTCCTTTTCTGATCTCTTCTATGTTCTTAACTTTATTTTCTTTGAAATAATCATAGCCTCTCCAAATTGAGGCACCACTTGCACATTCAAGAATTCCCATTTTTCACCTCTTACGATTTATCTATCATGCAACCGCATTCGCATTAATGCTCTCAATAACCTTTTGGATAGCTCTCCATACGGAAATATCCGCAGAGAAAACCTCAACAACGCTACCCTTATCTGTAAAGGGCGAGTCTTTCAACACCGACATATCCTTCATCATTCCGTTGTGTACTATGTACTCGACTATCTGATTTACAAAATATATCTGCCTTGAATCAAGATTTGAGTCATTGAGGAATTTACCGAAGGCTTCTTTTGCGGCATTCATGTCAAGACCGACAATTTCACGGACAAATTCACCGAGAGGTTTTGTGCCGAATTCGGTTTCG
Organism: Oscillospiraceae bacterium; assembly: GCA_015065225.1. Classification (GTDB taxonomy): domain Bacteria; phylum Bacillota; class Clostridia; order Oscillospirales; family CAG-382; genus SIG622. The sequence continues at coordinate 27,723 of SVQR01000014.1, forward strand.
TAATCCGTCTTGCTTCCGAGTTCGCTCCAGAGTATTTCCTCCAGTTTTTCTACATCCGACTGTGTAAGCGGTACGTTGTTCTTCAGTTTCCTTATAACTTCATTGTCCTGATGCTGTCTTACATAGTACTCGGCTTTTGCACGATAATTCTTAAGATCGTCATTTTCAAGCTCGGATTCCTTTTTAGTTACCGTGAGAATCTCATCGGTATAATTTGTGCTGTACTCCTCACCGTCTGCCGGAATATACTTCATAAGATCCCTGAGACATTTTCTGATATATTCGAAATCGTTAATTCCGGCTTCATCAATATATGATGTTTTCAGTATCTTTTCGATGAGTTCACACTGTGCGCCAACAGCAGGTATATTGCTGATTTTGGCGAGCTTTTCGGCTTTTCTTATAAGGTCACTTCTGTATCTGCCGAAACCGTCACCGGCGAGGTATGCAAGCTCCATACCATACATAAGAGCATCAAATCTTACTGCTTTAGCTTCGTCATCGTCGGGAGTGATGAGTGGTGCGAGCTCTTTCTTCATATTCAGAGTATCTTCGTATGTAAGTGAAACATAATTATCGGGATTGGCAAACAATTCTACATATTTCAGATGCTGCTTAACCGCAAAATTACCTTTGTTCAGCTCACGAACCTTTCTGACAAGATCATCTATAAGCGATGTTCTGAACGGTTTAAGTTCATCTGTCTGATACTGAACATCTTGAAGTTTGAATATCATCTGAGATTTTATATAGAATATAGCTCCTTGCAGTGCGATTTGACTTGCAGTGGTTTTTACTTTGCCCATTCTGAAAAACTCAAAATTACCGCAGAAATCGAAAATATAGAATTTGTCCTTATCAGCACCGTCAAAAAGACCTTTGCAAAGCCTTGTACCTCTGCCTATCATCTGCCAGAATTTCGCTTTACTCATTACTTTTTTGAAGAATACGAGATTCACGACCTCCGGAACATCTATACCGGTATCAAGCATATCAACGGAAATTGCAATCTGCGGAAGCTTTTCTTTTTCGGAGAATTTGTCGATAAGATCCTGCGAGTAATTTACCGTATTGTCTATAACATCCGCATAGCCGACAAGGTGCGGATACTCTTTATTAAATACCTCAAGTATCTTTTCGGCGTGTCTGTGATTCTTCGCAAAGATTATGGTCTTCCCTATCCTGCTGCCATAATCAACCTTTATACCGTCTGTCATAAGAGTGTGAAGCACCTGACGGATAGTGTCATAGTTAAA
>SVQR01000202.1 GCA_015065225.1 Oscillospiraceae bacterium
AAAGCATAAGCATCGATTTCATCGTCCCATGTATCAACTCCACTGTGGTGGATGTGCAGGTAGCCAACCTGCGGTTTCGGCAACTCAAAATCATCAAGCGTGTCTGCTGCCGATACCGTAAATGTCATAACCGAAAGCATCATAGCCACCGCTAATAAACTACTTAACATTCTTCTCTTTTTCATAATTTTCGCCTCTTTTCTAAAAGATTTTTTAATAAACCATTCTAATTTGTTGAGGTCTACAACTATATTATAACATGAAAATCCCCTAAAGTAAATAAGCACGAGCAAATTTTCCATTAAAATACAATTAAAATTTTTTTCAATGTAAAAAATCAAAAACTGCTTGTTATTTCAAGGTTTCACCCAAAGCAACACTATTTTGGACTATATAATATTAAATATAGTTTTTTCCACAATATAAAAATACTTTTTCTTTCACCGATCATTATCAACATCATCAGCCATTGCGCTGAAGAACAAGATATGTAAAATAGTACACAACAACCACAAAACAAAGACAGTACGAAACTATCTTAAGCTCGGTCTGCATATTCAACAATCCCAAAACAAGTATCACAACGCAAGCAGCAAACACAGAAATACCGAATGTCCACCCTTTAGCACGCAGTACAATGGAAAGATTCCGCTCATCCTTCTCGGCTATCTCTCTCTTTTTTAGCATTTCTTCATCCCGAAGAAGTCTTATGCCGGAAACTATCCTTACAGCCGTTGCAACAGTAAGAGCAATCGCAAAGGCAGTCATATAATCCCGTACGCTTTCATCTCCGACAATGTACGCCACCGCCGAAAGCACCAGCATTATCACCATCCAAACGATGTGCATTACAATTCTTTTTACTATCTTTTTTCTGTATTCCATCACTTTTCCTCCTCATAAATAAATATCTCCTCTATCGGCTTTCCGAAAAATCCCGCAATCTTAAATGCAAGCTGCAAAGACGCCGTATATCTGCCGTTTTCGAGAGAAATTATAGTCTGTCTTGTCACTTCAAGCACGCTCGCAAGCTCGTCTTGAGTGAGCCCCTTTTGTTTACGAAGGTCTCTGATATTGTTTTCCAAGGTTTCACCTCCACAGCTATGTAAAGTTAACTTTACATTACAAGTATAGCATATACATTTCAAAATGTCAAGTACGTTTTACATTTTTGTGTTATATTCCAAAAATTATCAAGTATTTTTGTACTATCAAACAAATAACGCCGCACCCGAAGATACAGCGTCAAATAATCAATCTTTATTTTTTTGAAAGAAACTCATCAATAGCCTTAGCAGCAGCCTTGCCGGCACCCATCGCAGAAATAACAGTCGCAGCACCGGTAACAGCATCACCGCCGGCATAGACAGCATCCTTAGTGGTCTTTCCCGTACCTTCCTCAACAATGATACCGCCGTACTTGTTGACCTCAAGTCCCTCTGTCGTAGACTTTATAAGCGGATTTGGAGATGTTCCGATAGACATAACAACAGCATCCACATCCATCACAAATTCACTTCCGGGGATCTCAATGGGACGTCTCCTGCCTCTTGCGTCAGGCTCACCAAGCTCCATCTTTACACACTTGATACCTGTTACAAAGCCATTCTTCGGATCTCTCTTGTCATCCTTGTTCTCGTAGCCGAGGATCTCCACGGGATTTGTAAGGATCTTGAATTCTATTCCTTCTTCCTCTGCGTGCTCAACCTCTTCACGTCTTGCGGGAAGCTCCTCCATGGAACGTCTGTATACTATGTATACCTTCTCCGCACCGAGTCTCAGAGCAGTTCTTGCCGCATCCATCGCAACATTACCGCCGCCGACAACGGCAACCTTTCCGCCCTTCATAATGGGAGTATCCGGAGTATCAAGATATGCCTTCATAAGGTTGCTTCTTGTGAGGAATTCATTTGCGGAATATACGCCTTTGTAAGACTCACCGGGAATACCCATAAAATTCGGAAGTCCCGCACCGGAGCCTATAAACACAGCCTCATATCCCATTCCGAAAAGCTCATCTATTGTGAGTGTCTTGCCGATGATCATGTTTGTTTCAATATCAACACCCATGGCGATAAGACCGTCAACTTCCTTCTGCACGATAGCCTTGGGAAGTCTGAACTCCGGAATACCGTATACAAGCACACCACCCGCTGTGTGAAGTGCTTCAAACACAGTTACCTTGTAGCCCTTTTTTGCAAGATCGCCCGCACAGGTAAGACCGGAAGGACCGGAGCCGATAACCGCAACCTTATGTCCGTTGGATTCGGCACATTCGGGAGTCTCACCGCTGTGAGCCATATGCCAGTCCGCAACGAACCTTTCAAGTCTGCCGATACCTACAGGCTCGCCCTTTATGCCTCTTACACATTTTGATTCACACTGTGTCTCCTGAGGACAAACTCTGCCGCATACCGCGGGAAGGCTGGAATCCTTGCTTATTATCTGATACGCACCCTCAAAATCGCCTTCCTTGATCTTGGCGATAAAATCGGGAATTCTTATATTTACGGGACATCCTCCGACGCATGGCATATTCTTACAGCCGAGGCAACGGAGAGCTTCGTCTATCGCTGTTTCTTCCGAATAACCGAGAGCAACCTCGGAGAAATTATGCGCTCTTACTTCAGGTGCCTGAGTCGGCATCTCGTTCTTTTTGGGGTTCATGTTAGCTTTAGCCATCTTACTTTACCTCCTTCTTAAAGAGGTTACAGGTTTCTTCATGAGCATGACGCTCAAAGTCACGGTACATCGTGCCTCTCATCATCGCCTCATCAAAGTCCACCTCGTAGCCGTTGAAATCAGGACCGTCAACGCAGGCAAATTTGGTTACTCTCTTACCGTCAACATTGAGAGTAAGTCTGCATCCGCCGCACATTCCCGTACCGTCTATCATAATGGGATTCATGGATACCGTACACGGAATACCGGTAGGTCTTGTCGCTTCAACAACAAACTTCATCATGATAAGCGGACCTATGGTAATAACCTTGTCAAACTTCTCTCCTGCGGCAAACATCTCGTTAAGAGGAACACAGACATTACCCTGTCTGCCGTAGCTTCCGTCGTCCGTCATAACATGGAAAGTCTCGGAGCAAGCTCTGAATTCATCCTCAAGAATAAGAAGATCCTTGCTTCTGAAGCCTATAACGGATGTAACCTCAACACCGTTCTTTGCAAGCTCCTGTGCTATAGGAAGCGCAATCGCACAGCCTACACCGCCGCCGACGATGCATACCTTTTTAAGTCCTTCAATCTCCGTGGGAACACCGAGAGGACCTGCAAAATCCCGGATATATTCTCCCTCGTTTTTATGGTTGAGCTTTTCCGTTGTCGCACCGACTATCTGGAATATTATCTTAACAGTACCCGCTTCCCTGTCATAGCCCGCAACTGTCAGAGGAATTCTTTCGCCGTTTTCGTCAACTCTGAGGATTATAAACTGACCGGGCTGTGCCTTTTTTGCAACAAAGGGTGCCTCGATATCCATCATTGTAACGGTAGGATTAAGCGATCTCTTGTTTACTATCTTATACATTTGGAGTTCATCTCCTTAAATAATTTGCATAGTTAATTTTACATAAAATATATTATATATCATTATGGAGAAAAATGCAACCCACTTTTTTCTGTTTTTCACAAGAAAAGCATAGAAAATTTATTAAAAACAGCAATTTCTATAGGTAAATATCGACAATCAAGTTAAAAAACTGTCAAACGCCGTTGTTCACTTGACAATCCGACAACAAAGGACTATAATATAAAAAAAGCAAAAAAAGAGGTACACCCATGACACCAAAAGAAAAAATGCAATCGGGAGAGCTGTATGTCTGTGCGGACGACAGTCTCCTCTCGGAACAGATGACATATCTTGAAAAGCTTTATGACTATAACAACACACGCCCGTCGGAATCGGGAAAGAGGCAGCAGTTACTTTCGGAAATGTTCGCCGAGATAGGCGAAGGTTGCTACATCGAGCCACCCTTCCACGCAAACTGGGGCGGACATCACGTTCACTTCGGAAGCCACATCTACGCAAACTTCAATCTGACAATGGTGGATGATACTCATATTTATGTCGGTGACTATACCATGTTCGGACCGAATGTTACGGTTGCAACAGCAGGTCATCCGATACTGCCCGAGCTTCGAGAAAAAGTATATCAATACAACATTCCCGTAAGAATAGGCAAAAACTGCTGGATAGGTGCGGGAGCTGTAATCGTTCCGGGCGTCACAATCGGCGACAATACCGTCATCGGTGCGGGAAGCGTTGTCACAAAGGATATTCCCGCAAATGTCGTAGCTGTCGGAAATCCCTGCAAGGTGCTGCGGGAAATAGGAGAACATGACAGAGAATTTTATTTCAAGGACAGAAAAATTCCCGCAGATCTGAAATAATATCATTCCATAAATAAAACAGCAAGAAAAACGGACGTCGTATCTTTGTGATATGACGCCCTTGCTTTATTCAGAATCAATATGGTACTTTTCCCGTCATTCAATAAGGGGCTTTCCCCGTCATTCAACGTGGCAAGAGGCGGAAAATTTGCTTTGCAAATTATTCCATGAAACAAATTCGCTTTGCGAATTTTTTCTCGCAGCAAAGCTGCCTGTCAATCGGTGGGGATTGTATCCCACACCGATTGAGGAAATGGAACCCGCCGCCGTGGAAAATCCGCTGTGCGGATTATTCCATTGAAATAAATTCACTGTGTGAATTTTTTCTCTTTGAGGCGGGGGACATCTTGCTCACGTTATATTAT
>SVQR01000015.1 GCA_015065225.1 Oscillospiraceae bacterium
TAGCTGATCGCGGCGTTTCCAAGGTCATACCCACCGCCCGCGTGATCAAAGAGATATCCGAGACCGCCGACTCTCGTAACAACTCCGTCACGCTTTGCAAAGCACGACGAGCCTGTTCCCATAATTACGGTAATGCCATCCGAATCTCCGAGACCTGCCGCAATGATGTTGTCAAAGCCGTCCTTTACCATCGTGCCGTAGGGAACTTCATAAAGGAAATCACGTCTTTCAAAGTCGCAGATCGCACATACCGAATCATCAAAGTGCTTGTAAGCATCACGCTCGTCAAGTGTGTAGTTGCCGTCAATATGTCTTGTTGTCCTGAACTGAGGCATTATCGGAAGAAGAGTGATGTCCCTGGACTTTCTGTCCTGATCCTTGATCTTGTCAAACAGCTCTAGCTGATTCTTGATAAGATAATTTGTAACATCATCACCGTTGGTACCGTCCCAGAAGGGCATACTTTCCGGATGACCTTTTCCGTAAAGGTTTGCCACACCGCCGTGAATGTTTGTTGTAAGCTTTCCTATATCGTTTGTCTCACAAACCTTTTTGCAGCTTTCAATGTTTGCACCGAAAGCAATATAAGTATGGAAGTTTGTACCTGTTACCGTTGGAACACCTGCCATGTAAAGTACATCCGAGTCGCCCGTTGCATCAACGAATACATCCGCTTCAATAAGCGTATTGCCCGATTTGTTGAATACGTTTACAGCATCAATGTGACCGTCGGATACTTTAACATCCGTTATGACCGAATCGAAAAGTATATCAACACCGAGCTCTGTCAGCTCCTTGCAAAGAACGAGCGAGAATATCGGTGCGGAATATTTGGATATAAGCCTCTGCTCGGACTTTCCCTGTCCCGGCTCACCGTTTTTCCAGTCCTGCGGTATAGTGTCAAAGCCGTACTTTACCGAAAGACGCAGAAATTCATCCGCCATGCCTTTTATTATCTGTACACCTCTGCCGTTGCACATAGGGACAAAAAAGTTTATAAGACCTATTGTAGCAAGACCGCCCAATTGTGTTGCTTTTTCTATAAGCACTGCCTTCTTGCCGCCTCTTGCCGCTTCAATAGCTGCCGCCGCACCTGCAACACCGCCGCCGCATACGGCTATATCATATTTCTTTGTTTCATTCATAGAATAATCTCCCTTTTAAATCGAAAAATACTAAATGTAATATTATTCGGCATCGGTGATACCGTTGTCTGTCTGTGTATCTGCTCCTTTGTCGGAAGTATCGGTCTCATTCGTTGCATCGGATGGATCACTGTCGGGTGACACAGGAGGAATCTTGCCTTTCATGCCGATATCTGCGTCGTTATACCATACCACAAATCCCGAAGCATTGTCTCCGCTTATACGGTATTCGGTATCCTTCGGAACGGAGAATGTTACTCTGTCGGCATCTGTCTTGTTGACATGGAAAACGCTGTAGCTTTCTGTATCGGATACGTTTATTGTAAGCGGGATATTCTCGGAATAAATGCTTATGTCGGAAATATATTCCTCAAGTGTTCTGCCCTTTTGATACATATACGTTGCATGGGGGATACCGACATATCTGAAGTGCCAGCTTTCCGGGTCTATTCCCGTAATTGCCGTCTTTCCCTCGGGGTATCTCAGGATAAAACCGTACTTGTGACAGTTTTCATATATCCAGGCATATTCTCCTATGTTGATGAAGGTGCTTCCGTTTTCGTTTTTCGGATATATAGAAAAGTCAAAAGCGTATCCGGTATGATGTTCACTGTTGCCGGGAGTTTGTGCGATCCTCTGATTGTCACCAAGCTGTTCTTTTTTTGCGTCGAGTATCTCTTTTTGCTGTTCGTATGTTCTGTGAGCCGTGTTTACCATGACATCATCACGACCGGAGTAGGCATAAAAATCCGTCATCATAAGATTCAGCATCTTTACAGTTTCGCTGTTTAGATATGTTTTGTAGTTTGCCGCTTTATATGATTTATCGGGAATCTCCTTAGCTATAGTCACCAGCTGATCATCACGTATATCGGTGCCTTCATTCTCAAAATCATAAGGATGCTCGCTGTTTACAAGGATAAGTACGCCGTTGGTATAATCCTTTGCGGATATGGTCTGTTGTACGGTCGTAGGCTCTATCTGAGGAGTACCAATTGCAGCATCACCCGGAGCATTGCCGGGAACACTGACAGGCACGGAAGGCTCAGACGGATTATCCGGAACATCCCTCTTTGTAAGTGATGCAAAAAATATGATATTGGCGATGATCAACACAGCGATAACACATATTCCGATAAACTTTCCTTTGATGTTTTCTTCGGGAGCGTCCTTTTTTGCATCTTTGTCGATCATATTGTCACGCAGTATCTGCTGTTGTCTCACCTGATGCTCAAGCTCGGCGATGCGTCTGTGCTGTGCGGTAAATGCACTTCTTCGTTCCTTTTCTTCTCGTATCTGTCTCTCAAGTGCTTCTATCTGTCGTTGCTGCATCATAAGTTGTTGCTGCTGTTCATAAAGCTCCCTCTCGGATCTTGCGGAAGGTGGAGGTGCGGTTCTCGCTGTGCCGTGAACAGGACCGGGAGCAGGTCTTCCTGAAGTTGTGGGCGCATTATACGGAGCAGATCCCACACGGGAGACCGGAACGGTACGGGGAGCTGCCGACGGAGCAGAATATACTCCTGTTCTCATCGGAGGTACAGATCCCTTTGATGATGTCTTGACAGAGCTTCTTCGTCTTGCTTCCGTCTCGCGGCGTCTTGCTTCTTCAGCACGTGCTTTTTCTTCGGCAGATGCTTTCTCAGCCGCAAATCTTTTTTCCTGCTCTGCTCTTTTTTGAGCAAGTCTCCTTTCTTCGGCGGCCTTTCTTTCCGCAGGAGTTACGATACTTCGTCTTCTTCCCGCAGAATTGTATGTATTATTATCCATCTTACATTCCTTATAAAAGTATTATGGTATCATTATACACCGTTTTTATTGAAAATACAATAGATAAAATAGAAACAAATACCCGTAAGCACTCAAACGTCGGTGTTTCTCGTCAAAAAATATGACCCTCCCGAAAAGAGAGGATCATATTATCCGATCACTTGATTATAGCGCCGTTCTCAACAAGCTTCTTCTGAAGATCCTTGACATCAACCTCTGTCATTTTTGATACACCCTGTTCCTTAGCACATGAAACGGCAACACCTGCCGCCTCACCCAATGTACAAACAATAGGCATGATCCTTATGGAAGCCTGCGCCTCGTGGTCACAGGAGATACATCTTCCGGCAACAAGCATATTGTCAATGCCTGTTGGTATAAGGCTTCTGTAGGGGATAGTATAATACTGTCCTTCGGGGAAGTAATAGTGGCTCGTGCCCGTACCTGCGGGATTGTGGATATCTATGTCATAGTTTCCGAGAGCGATGGAGTCCTCAAAAACCTTGCATTCCACAAGATCCTTGCCGGTAAGTATATACTCACCCTTTATCATACGGCTCTCACGCACACCTATTTCTGAAGCAACGCTTGTAAGCTGAGCATTTTTGAAGCTCTCGGTGTTGGCTCTGAGAAAATCCATCATCTCAAACACCTGTTCACGAGCCATGATCTCTGCCTTTGTAACATCAAAGGGATCTGTCGGATTCAGCTTTATTATTCTTGTTGTATTGAAATGAAGCACATTGTCAACTACATGCTTGAAAACGAGAATGTTTTCTCTCGGATTTTTAATTTCGCCATTTGCTTGCTTTTCGGTATAAAGCTCATTCAGCCTCTTTTTGTCGCTGAAGAACAGGTCTCTGTCTACATTCGCAACTCTGAAGCAGGTGGTCATGGGTTGGCAGAGATTATCCTCATCACGTCCGAGACGGTAGGGACATCCGCACATGAACGCCATATCAGCGTCACCGGAAGCATCAATGAAATAGTCGGCGGCGATATCCACTTTCATTCCCTTTGCTGCAAAGGTAACATAAGACAGCTTTCCGTTTTCAACCTTTACATCGGATAGCAGTGCATGATAAAGCAAGTCGACACCTGCTTTAATCGCCATTCTTTCAAGAATTATCTTGAGATCCTCTTCATGAAAATCAGAACCATGAACACGTGAAGTGGGAGTCATTTTTTCAAGCTCCGTTTTTATTTCATTAAGAATCCCTTGAGAGAGTTCCGTCTTTTCATTGTTAATTTTGGTGGCATTTGGCATAAGGGGGAATATAAGGCAGTTTGTCGCAGCACCGCCGAGAGCGCCTGCCTTGTCAACGATAATTGTCTTTACACCTCTTCTTGCGGCACATATGGCTGCGGCAGCACCGGCAAATCCACCGCCAAGTACAAGAAGTTCATATTTTTTCATAAGGTTACCTCCGTTTTGTGCCTATAATACGGCAGTCTCTGTTGCATGATTACATTATAGTATATATTCTCAAAAAAATCTTATAAATATGGCACATAATACTTGAACAAAGGAAACTTTTATGCTATAATAACCGATAATAATGGAAATTTATGAAAGGCGACGTATGCTTACACTTAATACACTGCTTGACCTTATAACCGCAAGGACCTCCATACACATCTGTATCCACGATATATCCGGTATAACGCGGCGAACAAGACTTCGTATAGATCGCAAATACCATACTCACACCAAAAATATATGTGAAACTGCCAAAGGTACGCCTTCCGGTTATGTATCGTGTATCGCCTGCAAGGATGCATCCAATAAGCGCGCGGCAGACGGTGAGGAATTCACTCGTGTATGTCCGTTCGGTATACTTGAGGTTATAAGACCTGTGATAATTGAAGGTAAAACAAGGTGCATAATCTATCTCGGTAACCTGACGGATAATTTATATGTTTCCCGCAAAAGGGCAGAGGAGACTTGTAATTCTCTGGGGATAAGCAGTGATAAGATATGTGAAGAGCTGATCAATACCGAACAGACTGATAAGAACGGAACGGACTTGAGATACTATGAAACTCTTGCCGACCATATCCGTGACTATATAAAGCTTCTGTACGGCACCGATGCAGACAGCGAAACGGACATTCCGGAAAACCGTCACTGGTGCGTTGAAAAGGCTGAGGAATATATACGGAATAACTTTGAAAACAACATGACTCTGTCCTCTGTTGCCGGTTTGTATTTTATAAATGAAAAGTATTTGGGGAGGATATTCAAAAAGGAGACAGGCAAGACCTTCCACCAATATCTTACAGATATTCGCCTTGAGAGGAGTCTCAGGCTTCTTTCCGAGAATCACCCGATTATTTCTGTCTCCCATATGTGCGGTTTTGTAAACGTCACTTATTTCAACAGATGCTTCAAGGAAAAATACGGCATCTCACCGGGAGAATATCGCAGACAGAATAAAAAATGACGGCTGTCATCATGGACAACCGTCAGAGCGTTATTCATCATCTGTAACAAGATTATTGATCCATATCCCTTTCTTTACAAGCACATATCCAAGAATACATTTGAGAACGTCAATGCCTTGTACTGCAAGGAATATCGGCATTATCGCAAGAGGAGTGAATCTCGAAAGGATAAATGCACATGGAATTGTGAGTGCCCACATGAAGCCACTGTCGAAAAGGAAAGTGATGCCTGTCTTTCCGCCTGATCTGAGAGTGAAGTATGAGCTGTGCGTAAAACCATGTATCGGCATGAGTATCGCACTTACTATAAGGAACTCACAGGCAAGATCCTTTACGGATTGTTGTGTGTTGTATACTGAAGGTATCGCAGGTGCAAGAACCAGCATAATTCCCCCTATTACCGTACATATTGCAACGACAAGAGCGAGTATCTTTGTACTTTCATCCTTTGCACGCTTGAGTTCTCCGGCACCGAGAAGCTGACCTACAATTATGGAAATGGTGGTACCGAAAGCAAAGAATGCACAATTGAAGAGATTTGATACTGTAGAGCTTATATTGTAAGCAGAGACAACTTCAAGACCTTTCACAGAATAGCACTGTACAAGCGTAGCCGTTCCGAGTGACCACAGCATCTCATTAATCATCAGAGGAAATCCCTTGCGCACTATCTTCTTTATAAGCTCAAACGGAATCCTCATTGATCTGTAAGCACCGACAATAAATGCATATTTTACTTTATTCAAATGTGTTGCGATTATGACGATAAAGCATTCGACAAATCTTGCAATGACGGTTGCTATTGCTGCACCACGGACTCCGAGTATCGGAAATCCGAATTTGCCGAAGATAAGCAGATAATTGAGGCAGGTATTGGTAAGGACAGCCGCAACTCCGGAGATCATCGGAACAACGGTATTTCCTGTCTCCCTGAGAGTACCTGCATAAGCCTGCATCACTGCGAAGGGCAGAAGCTGAAGCATGACTATGGCAATATACTGTCTGCCGAATTCAAGAGTTTTTGCAATATCCAGACCTTCCTCCCCCTCATGAAGAAACAGAGAGATAAGAGGATCACGACAGAATAAAAACAGCAATACACCTATGGCGGTCATCGCAAGCACTATAAGGAACTTGAATCTGAAGGTATCTCTTACGCCTTTTGTATCGTTCTTGCCGTAAAACTGTGCGGTAAATATACCGGGACCGGAGATACCTCCGAAGATGCATATGTTGAAAACAAAGATAAGCTGATTTACTACAGCAACGCCTGTCATCTGTTCCGTTCCGAGCTGACCTACCATTACGTTGTCTATCACGTTTACGAAATTGGTTATTATATTCTGTATGAGGATAGGGATGGTTATGGCTATGACTCTGGAATAAAATGCCCTATCCCCGATAAACTTTTTAAGCATTGCGTTTTCCTTTCGGTTATTGTATATCTTGGTCATGATATCATATTTCACGATTTTTTGCAACAGTTATTCCTGTATTTATCATTATCTAATTGTAAATTTACACCGGTAAATATATAAGTCACATCACAATACAGAATAATTTATATCACAAAACAGAACGACATAATATCAAATATGTGCTATAATACAGAAAATAAAGCACAAAACAGAAATAAAAGGAGAATGGCTATGACACTGAATTTTAACGAATACTACGACAAAGTAAAAGCATGCTTCCTCGGCAAAAATGTCGGCGGAACTGTCGGCGCACCCTTTGAAGGCGTAACAGGCATAAACAATGTGGAGTTTTACACCCACGATATTGCAAGGGGAGTTCTTCCCAATGATGACCTTGATCTTCAGCTTGTATGGCTCCTTGCGGCGGAGAGATTCGGTCCTGCGGTAAATTCCACAATACTTGCGGAATACTGGGCATATAAGGTAGTCGCACACTGGGCGGAATACGGTATAGGCAAGGTCAATATGAGAGCGGGACTTGTTCCTCCGCTTTCAGGTGCATATAAGAACTATTTCAAGGACTCCAACGGTGCATGGATAAGAAGCGAGATATGGGCTTGCCTTTGCCCCGGTCGTCCCGATCTTGCGGTAAAGTATGCTTATGAAGATGCAAGCGTTGACCATGCGGATGAGGGTGTATACGCCGAGATATTCACGGCAGCACTCCAAAGTGCGGCATTTGTCGAAAAAGATTTTGAAAAGCTTATAAACATCGCTCTTTCGTATATCCCGGAGGGATGTGCGGTTGCAAGAGCTATCAGGATCGTCCAGAAATGCAAGGCTGAGGGCAAGACATGGAGAGAAGCGAGAGTATGTGTTCTTACAGAAGTTCCCGGTGCATTCTCCCATGCGGAAAAGGACGATATAGCACCGGAAGACATGGTTCCGAGAGGACCGGAAGGCTTTGATGCTCCGAGCAATATCGGTATTATGATGATAGGCTGGTATTACGGAGAAGGTGACTTCGGAAAGACTCTCTGTACAGCGGTAAACTGCGGTGAAGATACAGACTGTACAGCAGCGACACTTGGTGCGGTATGGGGAATTCTCCACGGTACTGCAGGTATTCCTTCCAAGTGGACAGATCCCATCGGTGACGAGATCAAGACTCTTTCACTTGACAGAACGCACGAGCTTTACAAGATATGTAATACTGTAACAGAGCTTACAGACAGAATAACAAATCTTATGCCTTCCTTTATGGTCGGAAGTATAAATCTCAACGGTAAAAACGGTGTTGAGATAAAGGCAAAAGAAGGTGAGGATCTCTTTGACATCGGTTACAGATTCGGTGGAAGCCGTCACAGATGCTTTAAGGATGAACTGAAGCTCAAGAATCCCGCAGGAATAACCATCAAAACAGGACTTTACAATGCATTCCTCGCATTTCCGAACGGAGTTGAGATAAGCGAGGGAGAGGAAATAGAGATCGAGCTTTCCTTCAGAATGAAGGCTCGTCCGGGCTGGATAGATGCGAAGATCTTTGCACCGGAAGATTGGGAGGTACTTCCTTCAAGAGAGCTTTCACTCTTCGGAGATTACGGCTATAACAATTACAGCGTAAACAAGATAAAGCTCATTCCTCACAACATAAACAAGGGCAGATACGAATTCCCGATCCAGCTTCAGCTTGCCGAAGCGAGAATTCCGAGATATCTTCCCGTAACGCTCATAGTCAAATAAATATGCAGAAATATCCCGGGGATAATTTGTCCCCGGGATGACTTATTGTATAATAAAAGAATCCTATCTTTTGATAGGATTCTTTTGGCACCCCCAACCGGAGTCGAACCGATGACTAGCCCTTAGGAGGGGCTTGTTATATCCACTTAACTATGGGGGCGTATACGGGATAACGACGAAAAGCATCGTCATTTGCCGCTACCCCAATATTATACCACAAAATTTCAAAAAGTCAATACATGAATGTAAATTCGGGAAAAGTTTTTTAAGCTGTATTTATTCTTCTATCTCGCCTTTTGCTTTGACCCTTACGAAAACATCATGACCGTAACGGTAAGCCGCATAAAGCACGATTATAAAGGATATGAGATTTATCCACTCGAACAATGACAGTATTGAATCATATTTGACATATACATCCAGCTTTTGCGAGACAAAAGTATTCGCTGTACGGATGAATTGTCCGAAGTATACGTAGCAGCATGATACGAAATATGCCGCCGTTCCTATTCCGAAAAGTATCTCGAAAATGCTGACCGTGTCCTTGTCGCGGATAAACTCGAGAGAATCAAACGCTTTGCATATCGAGACAACAAGCGCCGCAAGAAGGACGTATTCAACAACTATGGGGATCATCAACCTCCACAGATCACCGGTGCTTTGAAGCATCACGGGGACCTTCTTGACTATCATATGATCGTATATGAAATCAATGTCGGTAGATGATAAAAGACTGTACTGTACCATGTTGTTGTAAACCGACAGCGCAATAAGAGGAATATACACAAACAGTGTGCTTCTAAGCTTTTCGCATACCAGCTTCTTTATCATGTATACGGTTCCGAGTATCATAAACACATAAGAAAAAGTATTCGGAATAATATTTACAAAATCAAGTATCTGATTGAACCACAGGAGCACCGCAAGAAAGAATAACAAAAGCGCAAATCTTACTTTTCTCAGATTCATCGTCTCGACATTGTCTTCTGCGTACTTATCATATCTTGCGCCGAGTGATGCGATAAAATCCCTGTCACGCCTCATGGCTGTAAGGAATCTTCCTATGACAAATGCACAGTATATACCAAAGATAAGTATGATAACAAATGCAAGTATTTCGGCATAAGGCTTTGCGTAGGCTGCATTCATATCTGCTGTTGCGGTGAAATTGTAATCAAAGCTGTCCTTCTGTTTGCCAAGTGATAGTATCTCCGGAGCAAACGACACAACAGCTCTCGCAATTGCAAAGATAAAGCAGACTACAGATGCGTTCTCGGATAACTTCAGGTGTTTGTCATCGCAGTTTTCTCTTGAAAGAAGATACTGGAATCCTCCGATGAGCGACACGAAAAATCCGACCATGAGCATTCCCTCAAGTACCGAAAAGACAAAGGTTGCGGGAAGAAGATAACCTTGCTCATGTGTGAAAATATAGAATCCCAGCGGTATCTTCATAAAGCTTACAAAAGCATAATAAACCGCATATCTTCTCGCATTTTCTATCCTGTGATCTATGACCGCAAGCTTTGAAGTTCCCGCAATGATCAGAATACATCCTATAACATCCGGCAGGAAGTCAAGCAGTCTGAAACACGGATTCATAAAAAACAGTATGCCGATAAAAACAGATATTATTCCCATTCCTACCATCCTTTCTCTGAAAAAGCATTATACGCTGCAAATAAATATAACTTAGGCAAGCCCCTTATTGAATACAACTGCGGGATTTTGCAAATCTTACTTCTTCTTTTTTTCTGTTACGGTACTTTTATTTATACCCTTCCTGTTTTTGCCGAAGCGTTCCTCAAACTTTCTGAGCTCTTCTTCCTCTCTCTTTTCCGCTTCATCCGTCGTTATGGCTCTGTAGCAGGCATAAACAGCAAGCTCCGTGACCACAAAGAGGACGATGTAGAAGATATATTCCGCGGCGATGAAATACTGATCAAGCTGCGGTATCCTCATTTTTGAAAGTGAGAGGACAAGATAGTAAACTATCGCGGTGGATGTCGCAAGCGTGGCACGCTTCATTCCCTTCGGATAACCGACCTCGTTGGATATCTCCCGGAGTGCCGCAAAAAGCAGGAAATAGAAGGGGAGAAGAACGAGGCTGTGAAGGAAAGCAAATAAATTATCGGTATAAGAGTATGTTACAACACCAAGTCTGTTGAGTATCCAGTACACCGCATCCGCAAGTGAGAACAAAAGCACCGGATAAACGCTGAGGCGTGCATATGCAAAATATTTGTTGTACGAACGAAGCTTCGTAAGTCCCTTCAGAACGAAAAAGAACCCGAAAAGCTCCACAGGCACAAGACGCAGGAATATAAGTGTTGAATATCCCGCACAAATCAAACCGAATCCCATAATGATCCTTTCTTGTTAAAGCAACCGACGGTCTGAAGACATTTTGAGCTGTGCTGATTTCAGACCGCAGTATGCTGTTATCAAAAGTGCCCCCGGGATACTTTCCGAAGGCACGTGTTTATACAGCAGAATTATTCTTCGCCGTCGTCGGCATCGGTATTATTTGCCGCACCGCAGCACTTCTTGTACTTCTTTCCGCTTCCGCAGGGACAGGGATCGTTTCTGCCGACCTTTTCGGATGCCTTGAGAACGACAGGCTTCTTGGTCTCGGTGTCAGGCTTTGCGGCCTTGCCGTAAGGACTGTCGGATGCTGTCGGAACAGCTACGGGAGCTCTTCTCTCGGTAGTGTTCTTTGAAACATCCTTCTGTTCGATCTTTGATGTGGGAACAACGGAAAGTATCATCTTTGTAGTGCCTTCCTTGATGGTCGCGATCATCTCATCGAACATATCCGCACCCTCGAGCCTGTACTCGTTAAGAGGATCCTTTGAACCGTAGGAACGAAGTGATATACCGTCTTTAAGATCATCCATTGCGTCAATGTGATCTATCCAGTTGTTGTCAACATTACGGAGAAGAACAGCTCTTTCTATCTTTCCGAAATTTTCCTCGCCGAAATCGGCGATTTTTTCTTCAAGCTTCTTGTCTGCTCTTTCCTGAAGCATTGCACGTATTGATTCGGTGTCCTGCTTGTTGAGCTCATCTTTGTCGTATCTGAAATCTTCATCTGTTGTAAGAACATTGAAGAAGTATCCTCTGAGGGCATCAAGATTCCATTCTTCGGGAATCTCACTTGAAACGAATGAATCAACCGCTGTATTGATGGTATCCTTTATCATAGCGGTGATGGTGGAGTGGATATCCGCACCGTTAAGAACATCCTGACGCTGTTTGTAGATTATCTGTCTTTGAACATTCATAACGTCATCGTACTGAAGGACAGTCTTACGGCTGTTGAAGTGAACGCCTTCTCTTGCCTTCTGAGCTCTTTCGATGCCGCCGGAAAGGATGCCCGCATTGATGGATTCGCCTTCGGGGAGCTTGAAGTTTTCAAATATATGCTCCATTCTCTCGCCGCCGAACAGTCTCATAAGGTCATCCTGGAGTGAGAGGTAGAACTTTGAACAGCCCGGGTCACCCTGACGTCCGGCACGACCTCTGAGCTGGTTGTCAATACGTCTTGAGTCATGACGTTCCGTACCGATGATAAAGAGACCGCCTGCCTCAACTACCTTCTTTGCTTCCGGCTCTATCTCAGCCTTGAACTTTGTTTCATAATCGTTGAATTCGCGGCGAAGTGCAAGAGTCTCCTCGTCATCCGTTGCAAAGTAGCTTGTTGCAAGTGAGATCTCCTCGTCTGTTCTGCCGTGCTTTCTCATTTCGTTCTTAGCCATGAATTCGGGGTTACCGCCAAGCATGATGTCCGTACCACGACCTGCCATGTTCGTAGCAATGGTAACGGCACCGAATTTACCTGCCTGAGCAACTATCTCCGCTTCTTTTTCGTGATACTTCGCATTAAGGACATTATGAGGAACACCGTTCTTTTTAAGAAGTGCGGAAACATATTCAGACTTGTCGATGGAAACGGTACCTACAAGAACAGGCTGTCCCTTCTTGTGACATTCGATGATCTGCTTTATAACTGCGTTGTACTTTTCGTTGATGGTCTTGTATACCTCGTCATTGTAGTCCTTTCTTGCAAGAGGCTTGTTTGTGGGGACTTCAACAACGTCAAGAGCATATATTTCACGGAATTCTTCCTCTTCGGTAAGTGCAGTACCTGTCATTCCGGAGAGCTTTTTGTATATTCTGAAGAAATTCTGGAAGGTGATGGTGGCAAGTGTCTTGGACTCGTTCTGGATCTTTACGCCTTCCTTTGCTTCTATCGCCTGATGGAGACCGTTGGAATAGCGTCTGCCGGGCATGATACGACCTGTGAACTGGTCGACGATCATTACTTCACCATCCTTGATGGTATAATCAACCTCGTTCTGCATAATGCCGTGAGCACGTATAGCCTGATTTATATGATGCTGAAGTGTTGCATTTTCGGGATCGGAAAGGTTGTTGATGTGGAAATATGCCTCTGCCTTTCTGATACCGTCTGCGGTAAGAACAACGGTCTTTGCCTTTTCGTCAACAACGTAATCGCCGCCGATGTTGTCGTTGTCCGCCTTGTTGTCCATTTCCTTTATTCTTTTGCATGTAAGGCTCTTTGCAAATTTATCCGCAATTACATAAAGCTCTGTGGATTTGTCGCCGGGGCCGGAAATGATAAGAGGAGTTCTTGCTTCATCTATGAGGATGGAGTCGACCTCGTCCACTATTGCAAAGTTGTGACCTCTCTGAACGAGACCTGATTTGGATGTTGCCATGTTGTCACGCAGATAGTCAAATCCGAGCTCGTTGTTTGTGCCGTATGTGATATCCGCATTGTAAGCTTCTTTTCTTTCTTCACTTGTCTTTTCATGAACGATAAGACCTACCGTCATACCGAGGTAGTTATATACCTTACCCATCCATTCGCTGTCTCGCTTGGCAAGGTAATCGTTTACCGTAACGACATGAACGCCTTCACCTGTAAGTGCATTGAGGTAACAGGGGAGAGTCGCCATAAGGGTCTTACCTTCACCGGTCTTCATTTCGGCGATACGTCCCTGATGAAGGATGATTCCGCCTATGAGCTGAACTCTGTAGTGACGCTTTTCAAGAACTCTCCATGAAGCCTCTCTTACCGCCGCATATGCATCCGGAAGAAGATCGTCAAGAGTCTCACCGTCAGCAAGTCTTTTTCTGAGTACTACTGTTGTATTACGAAGCTCATCCTCGCTCATTGCCTTGTACTTATCGGAAAGAGCCTCGATCTGCTCCACGATCTTTTCAAGCTTCTTTACTTCTCTCTCACTTCGTGTGCCGAAGATTTTTGTTATGATAGACATTATATGCTGTTCTCCTTAATTATTCTTTGTTACGTGACTCATTTGATCTTGAAGGATGTCACGGCGTGGGTAAGTGCCGGCTCCCAGGCTTTGTAGATGTCCGGAAGAGCTGTGTAGGTAAAGGTAAAAATCGTACCGTCGTAAATTGAGATCACCTGACCGAACATATAGGTCTTATCCGCGATCTCGGCACTGTACACTACCTTCAGCGCAGGTGCACCTGTATCTCCGAGCTCTGTCTCACTTCTTGAGATCTCCTCAAATCTTCCGCCGAGTGTTTCCTGCATCTTCTTGTAATACCCGGGATTTTCATCCGTTCCGTCACCGTCCCAATAGGGGAGAACGGCAAGAGTGGGATCCAGACTGCTGTAGCTTGTGCAGGATATCGTCACACGTTCGTTGGGGTCATCTTCGGAAGACTTTACAGCGACCATGCCGTCGTTTCTTACAACAGTCCAGTCCTTCGGATACTCAAATGTATATCCGACATATTCATTTTCCGTTGTGACGGTATCCCCGAATTCCGCCTGTGCCACATTGTAGTTTTCCGAGGAACCCTGGTTGGGTGCTTCGCTGCAGGAGCACAGAAGAGAAAGAGAGAGAGCCGCAACAACGCAAAGCTTAACTGTCCTTTTCATCTGAAATCAGTCCTTTCTTAAAAGATATTATCAAACAAATTTTGTTTAAATGGGCATATTGAGGTATAATAACATAATACTCCAACATACTAATTATAACCCGATAACATTTTTTATTAAACATTAATTTGTAAACATATTGGCAAAACTGAAAAATTTATCGAAAATGTGTTGACTTTCACACAAAAAAAGTGCATAATATACTCAGTGTAATTGTTCGTGATAAATCTTAGTCCGCAAATTCGGGCGATAACAGGACCTTTTTACGGCGGTTTCCCGTCATCTTCTTCGTTGGGCGTTAAACGGCGAGGAACGGGATGCTCACTCTGTCGGAAAAAGTCTTTTTATCGGTCGAACGGTTTTGTATGCATTTATGTACAAGCGGATCCCGATTTTTATTTTGTATCTCCGAATGATCCGGAGGCAGACGCATTTTACATAGAAGTATGATTTTGTGACCATATCGAATTTCAGAAAGGAACGGTGTTTATATGGCAAAAAACAAGAAACAGCAGAATAATAACAACAGAGTGTACACAGGCTCAAAGCTCAAGGTCATCCCTCTCGGAGGTCTTGGCGAAGTAGGCAGAAACATGACTGCCATAGAATTTGAAAACGATATAATAGTAATAGATTGCGGACTTGGCTTTCCTGACGACGATATGCTCGGTATAGACCTTGTTATCCCGGATGTAAGCTATCTTCAGAAGAATATAGAAAAGGTGAGAGCAATTCTTCTCACCCACGGACATGAGGATCACATAGGTGCACTCCCGTATATCCTGCGCTCGATAAACGTACCGATATACGGAACTCCTCTTACTCTCGGTATTCTTAATTACAAGCTCATAGAGCACGGACTTGAAAAGACAACATCTCTCAGAAGAGTCCATGCGGGTGATACGGTAAGACTCGGCGTATTCAATGCGGAATTTATAAGAGTAAACCACTCTATTGCCGATTCATGTGCGATAGCCGTCGATACCCCTGTCGGAAAGCTCCTCTTTACCGGTGACTTCAAGGTGGATCTTACACCTATCTCCGGTGAACCGATAAACTTTGCAAGACTGGGCGAGCTTGGCAATGAAGGCATTCTCGCACTTTTCTGCGAATCTACAAATGCGGAACGTCCGGGCTATACGATGAGCGAAAAGTATGTCGGCAAATCCCTTGACAATATATTCCGCGGATGCGACAAGAGGATAATAATCGCAACATTTTCCTCCAATGTCCACAGAGTGCAGCAGATAATAGACTACTCTCATAAATACGGCAGAAAGGTAGCTGTTACCGGAAGGAGCATGCTCAATGTCCTGACGGCTGCAAACGAGATGGGATACATGGATATTCCCTCCAACACCCTTATTGATCTTTCCGATATCAAACGATTCAAGCCGGAGGAGATAACCATAGTCACAACAGGCTCCCAGGGCGAGCCTATGAGTGCACTTTACAGAATGGCTTATGCAGAGCATGATAAAGTACAGGTATCGGAAAACGATCTTGTCGTGATATCCGCCTCGGCAATTCCGGGTAACGAAAAACTCATTACAAAGATAATTAACGAGCTTCTCAAGCGTGGAGTGCAGGTGCTCAACGATTCCGTTGCCGATGTTCATGTTTCGGGACACGGATGTGCGGAAGAGCTCAAGCTCATGCAGGTGCTGACAAAGCCGAAATTCTTTGTACCTATCCACGGTGAATATAAGCATCTCAAAGCGAATATAGATCTTGCCCATGAAGTGGGTATAGATTCAAAACACACACTCATTCCCGATGTGGGACATGTAATAGAATTTACACCGGATACAATGGAAATGACGGAAGTAGTACAATCCGGTAAGGTTCTTGTAGACGGCTTCGGAGTGGGTGATGTCGGAAATATCGTTTTGCGTGACAGAAGACATCTCGGTCAGGACGGACTTATTGTCGTGGTCGCCTCCGCAAACTTTGATGAAAAGCTCCTGCTTGCGGGACCCGATATCGTATCAAGAGGCTTTGTATATGTCCGTGAAGCGGAAGAGCTTATGGAAAGCGTAAGAGCTCTTGCCCTTGAGATACTCGAAGATTGCTTCGAACGTGATATGACAGACTGGAACGAGATAAAGAACAAGCTCCGCGATGAGCTGACATCCTATATTTACAGCAGGACAAAGCGTAAGCCTATGATCCTTCCCGTAATCATGAATATATGACGATTGCGGGAAACCGAAAGGAATTTAAAAATGAAGATCAGTAAAAAGGACATATCCCTTCCGGAGAAGATTGCGGATTATGTCGTAAATATGCAGGATGATCCGAACGAGCTCAGAGTACTTGTGTACGCACTTTCCTCAAAGGACGGTATTGAAAGCTCCGAAACAGCCGCAGCACTGGGTATGGATGAGCAGGATGTAATATCAGCAGTGTCCTTCTGGCGTGGCATGGGGCTTCTCAATGTCGGAGGAAAAACGGATATGGGGCAAATTCCGGCAAACAGTACTGCGGATACCGTGAAAAGTGTTCCGGCATCGGTGAGAGATACGGATACAAAGACCTATACGGGCGAGGAAATTGCAAGATTATTCGAGCAAAGACCTGAACTGCATTCTCTGTTGGATTTTGCGCAGACCCGGCTTGAAAGGGTATTTTCACCGTCGGATGTTGCAAAGCTCGTATACCTTGAAGACTATGTCCTTATGACGCCGCCAATGATAATGAGCATTATAGATTATTGCGTTGAACTTGACAAGAAGTCCATGCGATATGTGGAAAAGACAGCCCTCTCTCTTTACGATGAAGGTATAAATACCTATGAGGCTCTTGAGGAATACTTCGATAAAAAGAAGAAAGCAAAAAGCAATGAGGGGCTTGTCCGTAGCATAATGGGAATAGGCGAGAGAAATTTTACATCCGCGGAGAAGGTACACATCTCCAAATGGTTCGGCGAATATGAAAGCACTTGTGAGCTTATTACACTTGCGTACGAAAAGACCATTGCAAGTATATCCAAGCCTTCGGTGCCGTATATGTCAAAGCTTCTTCAGCGGTGGCATGAGAGCGGTTATAAGACGGTAGACGAGGTCAATAACGGAGCTGCCGCCGCAAGAGGTACAAAGAATACGGAACAAGGTGCTTTCAATGAGACGATCCCTGCGGTGAAAAAGCATAATACCGATAATACCGCAGGACTGTCTTTGGAAGATTTTTTTGAAAATAACTGAAAATCAAAAGTTTTCTGAAATAATAAGGAACACAAAATACATATGAAGATCAGATCATGTGAGATAAAAAGCTTTGGAAAGCTCTGTGATAAAACAGTGTGTCCGGGCGATGGAATAACCGTAATACACGGCAGGAACGAATCCGGCAAGAGTACCCTGTGTGCTTTTATAAAGTATGTTCTGTACGGCTTTCCCGGAAGGGGCTCAAGAGATGAGCGCAACAACGAAAAACTCAGATATACCCCGTGGAACGGATTGAAATGTGCGGGTGCACTGCTTCTTGAGGATAATTCGCACGACCTTTACAGAGTTGAAAGAAAATCAGACGGAAAGACCTCTAAAGGCGTCATTCTCAACTCAGGCGGCTCGGAATGCTACGAAGGTTTTGATGCGGGCGATGTTTTTTACGGTATAGATGCCTCCGCATTTGAAAAAAGCTCCTTTGTAGGTCAGGATGACATAGAGCCGGACGATATGAAGGATCTTGGAACAAGTCTTGAGAATATTGTGTTTGGAAGCGATGAGGAAGAACACACCCTGGAGGAAGCAAAAAAAGACCTGACAGGTCAGCGCAATAAGCTTTACAACAAGATGCGCGGCACCGGAAGGATATTCGAGCTTGAGAGCGCAATAGAGGAACTGAGGGCAAAAAGGATCGCTCAGTCGGAAAATAACGGACGTCTCAACACATCCGAGTATGCCGCTGAGGAAACAGAGAAAAAGCTCGCTGTCACGGATAAACGCCTTGAGGCACTGTACCGCGAGGATGAGAATATCAGTGCATACAAAGCGGCAGAGCTTCTCGGCAAGATAGAGCTTGCACACGCAAAGATGACGGGATCGGAAAAAATATACGGCGATATCGTAAAAAGATGCTCGGTAAACGGCTTTGTTCCGGACAGGGGATATATTGATACACTTACAAGGGCTCACTCAGCGTATATGCTTTCAATACCGGAGGCGGCAAATGCGGAAAAGGAGCTGGAGCTTCTCACGTCCGAATACAGCTCGGTGATAGCCGGCATACATGAATCCGGCGGTTTTGATGCAAGCATAGAAACGGATAATACACAAACTTCGCAGGTACTTGAAAAGGCACGTGAGCTCCATACAAAAGCGAAGAAACTGAACAGGCTCGGAATACTATTTTTCTGTCTTATTGTTACGATACCGATTGCTGTGGTGATGTTCGTTCTTTCATCAAAAAAGAAGAAGGAGCTTTCGGAGCTTCTCGGAAAATACGGCTTTAAGGATATATCGGAGCTTGAAGGCTTCTGCAAAAAGTACGATGAGCTGTATCCTTCGCTTGAAGGTATGCGTGAAAATATAAGCAAAACGAGAAATATTGCCGCACTAAAAGCAGACGAACGTGAAAAAAGCAGAGAAAGCCTTGTCGGAATACTTGCAAAGGCAGGATTTTCCATTCCTGAGGATGAAGCCTCTTTTATGGTGCATATCCGAGACAGCCTTATACCTGCGATGAGTGAGGATGTGGCAGAGCTTGAAAGAACCTACGGTGAATATGTAAAGGACAAGAATTCATATGAAGCACTGATTTCCGTAAGTGACATGGAAAAGCTGCGTGAGCTTGCCTCGAAAAAGAGCGATCAGCCTCCGCAACGTCCCAAAGAAGAAGTGGACAGAGCGATAAAATACGACGAGGGTGCCAAAGCGCTTCTTTCAAAAAAGCTCAATGATCTGAAGATCGAGATAACAAGACTTCGTGCAATAACGGAAGATCCCGCAGATATAGAGAATAAAATTTATGAGCTTGAGAAAGAACTTTCGGAAGCGAGACTTAACTGCGAGGCTCTTGAATTTGCAATGGAGTTTCTGGATAAGGCGGCATCCGAGATACGCAGTGATGTTTTTCCGAGCATATCCCAAAGAGCAGGGGAGCTGTTCTCAAAATTCACAGGCGGTAAATACAGAAGCCTGTTCTTTGATAAGGATTTCGCTTTGAAGTTCCTCATGGAAGGCGAGACGGAAACAAGAAAAGCGGGCTTTCTAAGTGCAGGGACATATGATGCTGCTTATATAGCATTGAGAGTAGCTCTTGCGGAGCATCTGTGCAAAAACAAGCCTACTTTAATATTCGATGACTCCTTCGCAAAAATAGACGATGAAAGGCTGGGTAATATCCTTTCCGTTCTTTATAAGCTCTCGGATGAATATCAGATAATGATCCTGAGCTGCCATGACAGGGAAGCGAGGATGCTGGGAGATAAATGCAAGGTGATCACGCTGGATGAAGATTAAAAGCGGCATTGCCGATGTTTTTGTAAAAGCATATTTTTCCCTTCACGGGATGTATTCAAAGATCAAAAGGAAGTGCAGAAAGAAAATGGAGCTTAAAGTAATGACTTTCAACCTCCGCTGTGATTGCGGTGAGGACGGAAAGAACAACTGGGAATACAGAACCGATCTTGTTAAGGAAGCGATATACGGTGAAAATCCGGATCTTATCGGATTCCAGGAGGTCACAAGAAATATGTTCGAGGACGTGCGCGGCATGATCGACCGTGATTATGTCATTCTTGGTGCGGGCAGAAATACCGATTATACCGGAGAGGGTGCAAATATCGCCTTCAGAAAGGATAAGTTCGATCTTTTGTCCATGGATACCTTCTGGCTGTCGGATACGCCGTCTGTTCCGGGATCGAGATATAAAGAGCTTGATCAATCCGGATGCCCAAGAATAGCGGTTATTACGGGACTTGCGGTGCGCGGAAGCGGCAGGGTGCTGTATTTCTGCAATACTCACCTTGACCATATTGGAAACAAAGCACGGGTACATGGAGCAAAGCTGATACTTGAAAAGCTCTCAAAGCTCTGCAATGCAAAGGATACGATTCTCATAACCGGTGATATGAACGCACTTCCGGATTCGGAGGTCATTCCGGAATTCTGCAATAAAGAGCTCGGTATTATCGAGATAACAGCCAACATAACCGAAGGCACTTTCCACCAATGGGGAGAGAAGACGGACAAGAAGATAAAGATAGACTACATCTTCACCAACGCCGAAAGGGGCGAAAAGCCTTCCGAGCTTGTCACAAAGTACCAAAAGGACGGCGTATACTGCTCGGATCACTTCCCTGTCTGCGGCTACATAAAGCTCTGACGGCACAAAGGCGGTATACTTCCGCATATTTCCGCATAAAATATACCAAGAATAAAATGCGGAGGTACGTCATGGAAAACAAGAGCAAGCACAGATACCGCGAGATAATGGAACGGTACTGCAATATAATAGATGCGAATGCACCGATAATCAGAACGGATTCGGGGGATAATAAAGTACTGTATGAATGCCTTTCAAGAGCCGATTGCGAAAAGCGGTTTGGTGGGTGCAGGAACAGGAAGTACGGGAATTATGATGTGCAAGGGACGGTTTGATGCCGTTCCTTTTTTATTTTGCGTGACCGGGTAAATTTTGGAAAAAAGGTTTACAAATTGAAAAAGGTGTGTTATACTAATGTTGCGAAACAAATTTAATACGAATATGCAAGCCCTAAGTGTGTGTTTTTTACTTTGTTAAAAATGCATGCTCTTTCGGCATACTTGGGGTAAGTAACTGAAAAGATTTGTTTCGCAGCAATCGGAGCAGCGTTTTTTGTGCACTGACTTCGGTTGGTGCATTTTTTATTTTGGAGGGTGGAAGAATGAAGCTTAGGACAAGGTTGGCGGTTGTTTTCTCGTTTGTTTGTATTTTTGCAGCGTTGATGGTGATTTCTGTTGGGGCGGCGAAAATTGTCGATAGTGGTAAATGTGGTGCAAATCTCACATGGACGCTAGATGATGACGGTAAGCTGACTATTAGTGGAAGTGGGGAGATGGAAGATTATGGAGATTATAGTAATAATTCCAAGTGGCGTGTTATTAATAGTATTGTAGTTGAACCTGGTGTAACAAGTATAGGTAATTCTGCATTTTCCTACTGTGATAACCTCACATCAATAACAATTCCCGATAGTGTAACAAGTATAGGTAATAAAGCTTTTTCCGGCTGTAATAGCCTAACATTAATAACAATTCCGAATAGTGTAACAAGCATAGGTGATTCTGCGTTTTACCGCTGTGATAGCCTCACAACAATAACAATTCCTGATAGTGTAACTAGCATAGGGAGGGATGCATTTTACGGTTGTCGTAGCTTTACATCAATAACAATTCCCAATGGTGTAACAAGTATAGGTGATTCTGCATTTTCCTACTGTGATAACCTCACATCAATAACAATTCCCGATAGTGTAACAAGTATAGGTAATAAAGCTTTTTCCGGCTGTAATAGCCTAACATTAATAACAATTCCGAATAGTGTAACAAGTATAGGTGATTATGCGTTTTCCAGCTGTGATAACCTCACATCAATAACAATTCTCGATGGTGTAACAAGTATAGGTGATTCTGCGTTTTCCAGCTGTGATAACCTCACATCAATAACAATTCCCGATAGTGTAACAAGTATAGGTGATTTTGCATTTTTCAACTGTTCCAGCCTAACGTCAATAACAATTCCCAATGGTGTAACAAGTATAGGTAATTCTGCTTTTGAAAACTGTTCTAACTTGACAAGTATAGAAATTCCGAATAGTGTAACACGCATAGAGAGGAGTGCATTTAAAAACTGTTCCAGCCTAACGTCAATAACAATTCCCAATGGTGTAACAAGTATAAGTGATTCTGCGTTTTCCAGCTGTGATAGCCTCACATCAATAACAATTCCCAATGGTGTAACAAGTATAGGCTATGAAGCATTTTATGGCTGTGATAGCCTCGCATCAATAACAATTCCTGATAGTGTAACTAGAATAGGGGATGGTGCATTTGGAGCGCTTAATACTAATATATTCAGAAAAATTGTAATTCCCACATCTGTAACAACTATTGGTAAAGATTGTTTTAGCTATTCTAACGCTGTTTTCGTTTTCTTGAATAAGGACTACAGGTTTAACGGTAACGAAGTGAAGAGGGATACTTATTCGATTTTATGTGGGTATTCCGGAAGTACTACTGAAGCATTTGCCACGAAATTTGGTATTGGTTTTATTCCTCTTGAAAATGCTGTATGGGAACAGCGTTCCGGAAAATGCGGTGATAACGTAACATGGTTTGTGTCTGATAAAGGGGAACTTATTATTTCCGGAAGTGGTAAAATGAACCTCCGTAATATTAACTCTCGAACAAATATCATTCCTTGGGTCGAGTATTATGATGAAATAACAAGTATTATAATACAAGATGGTATTACTGATATATGTAATGGAAGTTTTAGTGGATGTTTTAATGCAAAAAGTATTATAATCCCTGAGTCTGTAACAAGTATAGGTGATTCTGCATTTTACGGTTGTCGTAGCCTCACATCAATAACAATTCCCAATGGTGTAACAAGTATAGGTAGTTATGCATTTTGCGGTTGTCGTAGCCTCACATCAATAACAATTCCCAATGGTGTAACAAGTATAGGTCATGCTGCGTTTTCCAGCTGTGATAGCCTCACATCAATAACAATTCCCGATAGTGTAACAAGTATAGGTACTTATGCATTTTACGGTTGTCGTAGCCTCACATCAATAACAATTCCGGATGGTGTAACAAGTATAGGTGGTTCTGCATTTTTCTACTGTGATAACCTCACATCAATAACAATTCCCGATAGTGTAACAAGTATAGGTCATGCTGCGTTTTCCAGCTGTGATAGCCTCACATCAATAACAATTCCTGATAGTGTAACAAGTATAGGTGATTCTGCATTTTACGGTTGTCGTAGCCTCACATCAATAACAATTCCCAATGGTGTAACAAGTATAGGTAGTCATGCATTTTGCGGTTGTCGTAGCCTCACATCAATAACAATTCCTGATAGTGTAACAAGTATAGGTTATTCTGCATTTTTCTACTGTGATAACCTCACATCAATAACAATTCCCGATAGTGTAACAAGTATAGGTCATGCTGCGTTTTCCAGCTGTGATAGCCTCACATCAATAACAATTCCTGATAGTGTAACAAGTATAGGTGATAATGCATTTTACGGTTGTCGTAGTCTAACGTCAATAACAATTCCTGATAGTGTAACAAGTATAGGTGATTCTGCATTTGACAACTGTTCCAGCCTAACGTCAATAACAATTCCTGATAGTGTAACAAGTATAGGTTATGAAGCATTTTCAAATTGGAAAAAAGTGACAATTTATTGCTACTCCGGCAGCTACGCCGAGCAATATGCAAAGGAGCATAATATAAAATACGTCATCATAGAAAAGCCCGAACCCTTGATTGCCTCCGGCAACTGCGGTGAAAACCTGACCTGGAAACTGTCCGAAAGCGGCAAACTCACAATCTCCGGCACTGGTGTTATGTACGACTATTCCTTCGGCGAAACTCCGTGGCACAACTACATAGTCAATATCAAAGTAATAGTGATAGAAGAAGGCGTAACCACCATCGGCGCCTGCGCATTCTGCGGCTGTTCATCACTCTACGGCATAACATTGCCTTCAACCATCACTTCCATCGGCTACGGTGCCTTCTCCGGCTGTACCGGCCTCACCGGCTTCACAGTCCCCGCAAATGTTACCTCAATAGGCGACAACGCATTCTTCGGATGTATAAACATCACGGTCATCCACCTGTATCCCGGCGTTGTCTATATCGGCTCTCATGCCTTTGACGGCTGTACAAAGCTTCGCGAGATAGACCTTCCCGATACCATAACATACATCGGCGATTACGCTTTCAACGGCTGTACCGGTCTTACAAAGATCATTGTTCCTATCGGCGTTACCGAGCTTCGTCCTTATGTTTTTAACGGTTGTATAAATATTACGGTTATAATCATCCATTCGAAGGTAACGCTTATCGATGCAAATGCATTTTGCGGCTGTAAGTGTCACATTCACGGATATAATAACAGCTATGTGCAGGAATACGCACAAAAATACAACTATGTGTTCGTTCCGCTTCTGTTTATATGGACGGACAACTCCGAATGGGGTACTCCGGAGCTTAAAAAAGCGGATGAGCTGAAGATATTCCCGGATACACTCAAGGAAAAGGATCTTGCTTCAAACATAACAAGAGCGGAATTCGCCGCTATCTGTGTAAAGGCTTGCGAAAAGCTTACCGGAACAGCACTTCTTCCCGCAATAACGGATCCGTTTACCGATACCGACGATATCGAAGTACTCAAAGCCTATAATGCGGGCATAACCACAGGCGTCAGCGAAACAGAATTCGCCCCCAACGCGCTTCTCACCCGTGAACAGGCGGCAACAATGCTCACAAGAGTATTCAAGAAAGCGACCATCCCCGGCTGGAGCGTTGCTTCCGATAAGGATCATCCTCTTAAATATACCGTTCCTCCCATGTTCTCGGATGACGCAAATATATCCGACTGGGCAAAGGAAAGCGTTTACTTCATGGCGGCAAACGGTATAATCAACGGTATGGGCGATAATAAGTTCGCTCCCAAAAACACAACCACCGAAGAGGAAGCCGCAGGGTATGCAAATGCAACTCGTGAGCAGGCTCTTATCATCGCGGTACGTATGATAACCAATCTTTCTGCAAAGTAAAACAGAATATAACTTAAGCAAGATATCTCCTGACTCTTGCTACGTTGATTAACAGGGCAAGCTCCTTGTTGAACAATAAAATGCGGATGTGTACCAACAAAGATACACACCCGCATTTTTATATTGATTTATTGTACCGATCAACTTTTCTTCGCACTCTTCAACGTCACAGGATCGAGCAGACCGCACAGAAGTGTTATTACAACACATGCAATAAGAGTATTCGGTATCATATAGCTTGCATTGTATGTAAGCGAATATATCCATACCGGCGTTCCCTCCGGTGCATAAGATGCCCAGAGAAAGATGCCGGACAAAAAGCTGCACGCAAGTCTTATTATACCGACAGTGAAAGTTCCTACAGCATATCCGAGCTTTTTGTTTCTGCCGCACAATTTCCCGAAAATCGAAGCCGAACCAAGAAGACCGAAAGCCAGAACATAGTCAAGCAGAACACACATAACTATAGCGAAAAAAGTACCTGCAGGCGGAAGATAGAATCCTGTCAGCATCTGAACGCAGGAAAGAATAAATCCCGTGAACATTCCCCATAACGCTCCGTGCCTGAAAGAGCAGAACACTATCGGAATCATGCAAAGCGACACAGATCCGCCCTGCGGCCATTTGGGAAATGGGAGAAGGTCGATGACAACGGCTACAGCTACCAGCATCGCACATTCCACAAGAGTCAATATACGTTTTTTGTTATACATAAAAATACCTCCAAAAATAAAATACCCGCACTCCTTAATATCGGTGCGGCAAAATTACTTTTTCGGTACTTTTGTACTAATAATTCTTCCTACGCCGGTATTATCCGAACAGGTTAAAAGGGTTCGGAATATCTTCCGTCTCAGCCGGACATTATGCCCAGCACCCCTGAATATTAAGTATGCGGTGTCTCTTTACGTGCGTCGACTCACGAAAAAAGTATGATAAATATTTATCGACTGTATTATAATACATTATAAGCTCCAATTCAACAAAAAATAATGAATATTCGGAAAATAAAATACGTACAAAATCTTTTTGTAAAAGGTATACTATCTTTCTCGGCGTTCCTGCAATATTGACAAAAATCGTTGCGAATAATATAATCATAACTATACGTCATATAAGGAGGTGCGGACATGAAGATCAAGTATTACGGTACGGCAGCGGCAGAAGGTTTTCCCGGAATGTTTTGTGAGTGTGCAACATGTAAAAGAGCAAAAGAATCCGGCGGCAGGAATATCCGTACACGATCTCAGAGTGCAATAGATGACACGTTGCTCATAGATATATGTCCCGATACCTATCTTCATGTGATAAACCACGGACTTGATCTGACAAAAATAAAATCTGTTATCATAACACATTCCCATTTTGACCACTTTGACAAAAGTGTCCTTGCCTGCATAGGTCCGGGAATGGCGGAAAGAGCTGCGGATCCTCTTGAAGTATACGCAGGAGAGTCTGCGTATCACAGCGTTGTGTCGCTCGGCTCAGACAGAATTTTACCGCATCTTGTAAGACCGTATAAGACATTTATGACGCAAGGTTATAGTGTTACTCCGTTGCCTGCGATGCATTCACCACTTACCGATCCGTTCAATTACATTATCTCCAAAGACGGAAAGAAGATGCTCTACGGACACGATACCGGTATATATACCGATGAGATATATGACTTTATAAAGTCGCAGGATATTACTTTCGATCTTGTATCTCTCGACTGTACTTACGGAAGTAAGCCAAAAGAGCTGTGCGATCATCATATGAATTTTTCGGCTCTTACATCGGTTGTAAACAGATTGAGAGAAATAGGTGCAGCAGACAAAAAAACCGTGATCGTGGCAAATCACTTCTCTCATTTTTGTGAAAACACCTATGACGAGCTTGTGGAAATGACAAAAGATACGGATGCCGTCGTCAGCTTTGACGGTATGGAGATTGAAATTGTGTAAAAGTTTGTGCAAAACGATAAAAAATATTTTTTTCGCGATTTACCCTTGCATTTTTTTGAAATGGTGGTATAATATATACAGTAAATATTTTCACGGAAAGGAAGCGGCTCGGAAAGGTCGTTTCCTTTTTGTTGTGATAAAGATGGTGCAATAAAGATTTGTGCTGTCGGAAAGGAAAAGTATGGCAAAAGAAAATTCCGCAAAAAAAGCAAAGAATATTGCCGAACTTGTAGCGGGACTCATCCGTGAGGCAGTTGAAGAATGCGGCTGTACACTCTGGGATGTGGAGCTTGTCAAGGAAGGCTCGGATCTCTCGCTTGTCATAAGCATCGACAAGGAGGGCGGCGTAAGCCTTGAGGACTGCGAAATGGTAAACGATGCGATAGATCCCATTATCGAAGAAGCAGACCCCATAGACGAAGGTTATTACCTTGAAGTCTCATCGGCGGGACTTGAACGTGAGCTGTCAAAGCCTGAGCATATCCGTGCATATATCGGAAGCGAGGTCAGCATAAAGCTGTATGCACCGATGGACGGCAGAAAGAATTTCGAAGGAACTCTCGCAGCATATGACGAGGAAAATAAAACTGTGACCGTAAAGGAAGGCGAAAATGAAACTGTTATTGAGCTTTCAAAGATAGCGGTCATGAAGAATACTGTTGAATTTTAACTTTAAATAAATTCGGAGGGACAGAAGGAAAAATGAATAAGGAATTTTTCAAGGCGTTGGATCTTCTTGAACGTCAGAAGGGTATTCCGAAGGAGTACATGAAGGAAAAGGTTGAAGCGGCATTGCAGGCAGCATTCAGAAAGGAGACCGGTACAACAAACGTAAAGGTCGTTCTTGATGAACAGAAGATGGATGTAAAGGTATATCAGCAGCTGGCAGTCATCAACATAGAAGAAGAGGAACGCAAGGCTCAGGAAGAATACGAAAGACGCGAAGCCGAAAGAGCGGCACTTGCGGCTGAACAGGCGGCACTTGATGCAGAAAACGAGGATGCCGAGGAAGAATTCGAGGAAGAAGAGGATGAGGATGAAGACGACGGCTTTGTATTCAACAAGGCTCTTTCCAAGAAGGTAGAAGAAAAGAAGGAAAGATACGGCTTCAGATTCAATCCCAATCTCCATATCACCGTTGAGGAAGCTCAGAAGAAGAGCAAGAGATATAAGGCAGGCGATGTATATGAGATAGAAATGAAGCCCAAGAACTTCGGTCGTATCTCGGCACACGCCGCAAAGCAGGTCATCGTTCAGGCAATTAAGGAAGCGGAACGCGGAATGATGATCAAGGAATATGAAAGCAAGAAGGAAGAGATAGTAACTG
>SVQR01000203.1 GCA_015065225.1 Oscillospiraceae bacterium
GAAGCTCCGATAAGATATATCGTGGACGACTGCAAGAAGTTCCTTGAACGTGAGATAAGACGAGGCAGAAAGTACGATGCTCTCATCATGGATCCGCCCTCATACGGCAGAGGTCCGGGCGGTGAGGTATGGAAGCTGGAGGACGGCATATGCGAGCTTCTGGAGCTTGCGGCAAAGGTGCTTTCCGACGATCCGCTGTTTGTTCTTGTTAACTCCTATACAACGGGACTTTCGGCTTCAACCGTAGGATATCTTCTCAGCCTTTACATGAAGGATTTCGGCGGAAAGGTGACAGCCGATGAGATAGGTATTCCCGTGACCGAGAGCAAAATGGTGCTTCCCGCAGGCTCATCCGCAAGATGGGAAAAGGAACAATGAAATGAATAGTGAATAGTGAATAGTGAATAGTTGTGGTTGAAAGCTTCGCTTTCTGCGATTGGTTGTTTTAACGGTGCGGAATTTATAGATGGATTTTCTTGTTTGCAGTATTGATTTCATAATAGATTGCAAAGGAAATCATCTTTGACCGGTAACTGTTTACTTTCTTCGAGGTGTGTTTAACTTGAGTACAATTATTAAAGTCGAGGATCTGAAATTTTCATATCCGATCGACGAAAATACCTACCGTGAGGTATTGCACGGACTTACATTTGAAATAGAAAAAGGTACTTTTACCGCTGTTATAGGTCATAACGGGTCCGGCAAATCCACACTTGCAAAGCTGCTTTGCGGAATGCTTGCACCGTCGTCGGGAAAGGTATCCTGTGACTGTGACGGAAAGATGCTGTCCACCGATATTGAGGATAATTTCTTTGAGATAAGAAAGAATTTCGGTATGGTGTTCCAGCATCCCGATAATCAGCTTGTTGCAACGGTCGTTGAAGAAGACGTCGCATTCGCACCGGAAAATATGGGAGTTGAACCGAGCGAGATAAGAAAGAGAGTGGATGAAGCACTTTCAATTGTCGGACTTTCCGAATATGCGCTTCATGATACCCATAAGCTTTCCGGCGGTCAGAAGCAGAGAGTTGCCATTGCGGGAATACTTGCGATGCTTCCCGAATGTATAATCTTTGACGAATCGACTGCAATGCTTGATCCGAGAGGCAGAGACGAGATAATCGCGACAATAAAGAAGCTACAGAAGGAAAAGGACATAACCGTTATCCTTATAACCCACTACATGAACGAAGCAGCACAGGCAGACAGAATAATAGTTGTTGACGGAGGAAATATCATTGCAGACGGAACTCCCCGTGAAGTCTTTGACAAGGACGAGCTTTTATATAATGCGGGACTTGAAGCGCCTCAGAGCTCAAATCTTGTAAAGCGACTCAAAAATGCGGGTGCGGATCTGTCGGAAACGGTACTTGATCCCACGGAAGCGGCAAGTGTTATTATGAAGACCATCAAACAGTAAATAAGATAAACGGAGAATCATGCTTGAATTTAAGAATGTAACATACATCTACGGCGCGGGAACTCCATTTGAGATAAAAGCGCTGGATGATATATCCATAAAAATCGAAAAAGGCAAGGTGACGGGACTTATAGGTCATTCGGGAAGCGGAAAATCAACTCTTGTCCAGCTGATGAACGCCCTTTATAAGCCTACGTCGGGAACAGTACTTCTGAACGGTGAGGACATCAATAAAGATGCAAAGACCTCCCATGATACAAGATTCAAAGTCGGACTTGTTTTCCAGTACCCTGAGTATCAGCTCTTTGAGGAGACAGTCGGAGCGGATATCGCCTTCGGACCGAGAAACATGGGACTTTCCGAAGGTGAGATAAAGGACAGAGTAATGCGTGCCGCAAACTTTGTGGGACTATCCCCGGAGATACTCCAAAGATCTCCCTTTGAGCTTTCGGGCGGTCAGAAAAGAAGATGCGCCATAGCCGGTGTAATAGCTATGGACCCTGAGGTGCTTGTCCTTGATGAGCCTGCGGCGGGACTTGATCCGAGAGGCAGAAGCGAGATACTCGGAGGACTTATGGAATACCGCAAAAAAAGAGGAAACAGCCTTGTCATAGTATCTCACAGCATGGAGGATATTGCGGAATATTCCGATAACATAATCGCCATGTCAAAGGGGAAGATACTTTGCAGCGGCACACCTCATGAGGTATTCTCCAACTTTGATATTCTCGAAGATTCGGGGCTGTCGCTTCCGGAGGTAACGGAAGTGATGCACAAGCTCAAAACTGCGGGTGCAAATATCAATCCGTCTCTTTATACGGTTGACGAAGCATATTCCGAGCTTTTGCCGAAGCTCAGAATGAAAAAGTAAATATCGGCAGACCAGCATTTAATTCGAAAGGAAAGACCGTAAATTGCTCAAAGACGTAACATTAGGTCAGTTTTTCCCCGGAAAGTCCATACTTCACAGACTTGATCCGAGGATAAAGATAATATCGGTAATACTGTTCATTGTAGCCGTATTTACCGCAAGCAGCGCAGTGTCCTATGCTTTTCTTGTATTGCTCATAGGTTTAATGGTGGCAATATCCGGGATCAGCATAAAGACCATACTCAAAAGTATAAAGCCGCTGTTGATAATCATAATATTTACCGCGATAACAAACATTTTCTGGACAACCGGCGATAACTTGCTTGTCAAATGGAAATTCATAACCATATATGCGGAAGGTGTTCGTGCGGCGATTCTTATGGTCACAAGACTTATAACCCTTATTACGGGTACATTTGTGCTTCTGACATATACAACATCTCCCATGGCGTTGACGGATGCCATAGAGAGACTCACTTCACCTTTGAAAAAGCTCCACGTGCCGACTCATGAGTTTGCCATGATGATGACTATCGCCCTTCGTTTTATACCGACACTTATAGAGGAGACGGATAAAATAATAAGTGCGCAGAAATCAAGAGGTGCGGATTTTGAAACAGGAAGCCTCCTGAAGCGTGCAAAGGCGATAGTGCCCATACTCATCCCGCTGTTCATATCGGCATTCAGACGTGCGGATGAGCTTGCTTCCGCCATGGAGTGCAGGCTTTATCACGGCGGTGATGGCAGAACAAAGATGAAGGTACTGAAGCTGAAATTTCTCGATCTTGCAGCGGTGCTGTTCTTTATAGCGGTCATTGCGGCGGTCATTGTAATAAATAAATTCCTGTACTATTAAGGAAATAAAGATGAAAGTAACAGATCTTACACATATAATAAGCGAAGATATGCCCGTATATCCGGGAACGGAAAAGCCGAAGCTCGTTTGCGCAAATACCATTGAAAATGACGGCTTTAAAGAAACGGTGCTGAATATGTATTCGCATACGGGTACACATACCGATTCGCCCGCCCATCTTTTTGCTGACGGAAAGAGTCTTGACAGGTTTTCCGCACAGAGCTTTTGCGGCTCTGCCGTGATGCTTGATTGCAGACATCTCGGTGAGAACGGAAAAGTAACAAAGGAGATGCTCTGCTCACTGGGAGAAAAGCTCGACAATGCCGACTTTCTGATACTTCGTACGGGATGGGAAGAGTATTGGAAGGATGACAGATATTTCTGCGGCTTTCCGTGCCTTGACAAAGAGGCGGCAAAGTTCCTTGCCGATAAAGGCAAAAAGGGGATAGGTGTCGATGCCATAAGCGTCGATCCTGTCGGAGTTCCCCTTGATGTCCATAAGATACTTCTCGGAACGGATGATTTTATAATAGTCGAGAATCTCTGCAACCTCGGTCTTATCGGAAGCGACGAGTTTGAACTGACCGTTCTTCCTCTGAGATTTCAAAATGCAGACGGAGCTCCCACAAGAGCCATAGCAATAATAAGGTAACAGAAATGACGGAAGATAACAGAA
Organism: Oscillospiraceae bacterium; assembly: GCA_015065225.1. Classification (GTDB taxonomy): domain Bacteria; phylum Bacillota; class Clostridia; order Oscillospirales; family CAG-382; genus SIG622. Next base: position 3,824 of record SVQR01000203.1, read on the forward strand.
AAATAGCCCTTACTCTCATGTATGACGGCAAGGATTTCTGCGGATGGCAGGTGCAGAAGAATGCACCCAGCGTACAGAAGGCGGTACAGGATGCCCTTGAAAAGGTATTGGGTGTTCGTCCCGACGTTTCCGGCTGTTCAAGAACGGATTCCGGTGTCCATGCAAATATGTATGTATGTCATATGGATGCGAAATACGTCACTATGCCGCCGGAATCTTTGATGAGGGCATTCAATGCAAATGTTACAGGACATCTGTCCTGTTATAATGCTGAATATAAAGATGCGGACTTTCATGCAAGATATTCCTGCAGCGGAAAGGAATATGTCTACAGGATATGGAACGCAAAATACAGAAACCCTTTTCTTGAGGATTACTCCATGTTCGTGCCGTACGGTATTGACGATGGTGCTCTCGCCTTTGTCGGTGAGGAGTTTTCCGGCAAGCACGATTTTCGTGCATTTATGTCCAAAGGCTCAAAGATAACCGACGATACCGTAAGAACGGTGGAATATTTCAGAACGGAAAGAAAAAATGAGCTGCTTGAGATATATGTCAAAGCCGACGGCTTCCTTTACAACATGGTAAGGATAATGGTGGGGACATATCTGGAAGCCGCAAAAGGCAGGATAAAAAAAGGCGGTATAGCCAATATAATCGAAAGCGGTGACAGAAGTCTTGCGGGGGATACCGCAAGGGCGGAAGGACTGTTTCTGAACCGCGTTTTCTATTGAGTTTTACGCAGAATGAGAATAATTCGTGAAAGGAGCAAAGGCAGATGGACAAAAGATACGCAGATGCGGGATATTACAGAAAAGCCGCAAGGATATTGCACACACTGCGATATATCGTGCTTCTTGTGCTGATACTCTTCGTTCTTATCGGCTTCACGAGCTTCAAACGCGAGCTGACATATG
>SVQR01000204.1 GCA_015065225.1 Oscillospiraceae bacterium
GTGCTGATCCGAGCGCCACCTCGTCGATACCCGTAGGTATGGTTCCGACGTCTGTTGCCGCAATTATCTGTCTGAGCATGGCATGGAAGCTCTCGGCATCTCCCACAGCATCTGGTATCGTCGTTGCAAGGGTATCGAGCACGCTCATGAGCGCATCCCACAGACGGAGAGTTTCCGCCGATTCCGTAGTATATCCAAACTCTCTTAGATTTCCTGCAAGTTCAGAGATCGCCGACGGAACATCAAGTGCACACAGAAGTTTATAAAGTGCCACGGCACATTTATCCGCACGTGTACTGCCGCCATCAAATATCTCACAGAATTCGGACAACGGATCACAAAGTTTCCGCCTTGCACCGTTCACACTGTCAAGTATACAAGACGAAAGCTCCGCCGATGCCTTTCTGTATCCGAACGGGTTCATTCCCCAATCGTCCTCGCAAAATGCCCGACGACCTCTTATGCGCCACATCTTTATGTATTTTTCAAATCGGTCACAATCTGCCGCCTCAATGGGCAAAAGCCCTGTTTTGATGATGGTAAGTATATCCTCACGCCGCCATCCGTATGCCTGTACCCGAAGCACCGCAAGAATAAGCTTTGCCGCCGCAGAGCCCTCAAGAGCTTTACGTCTTGATGTATAGTGCGGTATTCCCCTTGCCTGCATTGCCGCATCGGTAATACCCTCAAGCGACTCAATATTTCTTGCAATTACCGCAATATCCGAATACCTTGCTCCACTCTGTACGAGCTCACATATCTTTGCCGCTGCCGCATCCCCCTCAGCGTATCGGTCCTTGACCGAAAGGAGTGTCACTCCATCGGAGGAAGCATTCGATGATACGGTCTTGAACTTCCACATCTCTCTTTCAAGAAGAGCAAGCGACGGTGTCCTGAATCTTTTCTGTTCATCAAGAGATACGATCTCATATCCGCCATACTCCTTTGCCATGGCACACATTATCTCAAAATATCTGCGGATATGCACAAACTGCGGTTCATCTGTATCATTTGCGGGACAGGCAAAGGTTATCACCACCTCATCCGCATCTCTCATTGCCGCACGGAGAGTATCTCTCTGTGCAGGTGTAACAGAATAAAAACTGTCCGCAAAAACTCGCTTACCTTTGAAAAAACCTTTTTCAAGCACAGTTTCAGCCGTTCGGTCAGGAAGTTCCTCCGAATCATCGAAGCTGTTTCTGAGAAGCTCCTCGTATGCCGCATATATCAATGAGATGTCCGAAAGCTTCTTTGAAAGAAGCACCTCGGTATGCTCACCGCTCTCAAGCTCCTCCGCCACCGACTGAATCTCGGACGGTGAAACTCTGTATGTGCACAGCTCCTTCACCGTCTTTATCATCGATGGCACGAGCTTCTCCGCACGGGCTGCTCCGTAATGCGAAAAACTGCTTCTCACAGATTCAATTGCTGCCCACATGAGAAGCTGTTTTGATGCTCTCGTAGCACAATTGCGGAAAAATCCACCGTACTCACGGCATACACGGTCACACAGTCTCGTGAACGTAAGCACCTCAAGAGACATGAGTGCATCAGCTGAAAGCTCCTTCGCTGTACGGCTCTCCCATGCTACGGCCTGCTGCTCGGGAACGATCAGCAAACAGTCCCCCATATCCCCATGGGTATTCTTAAGTGCATCCATTATATATTCACTTTTTCCGCTGCCCGTTCTTCCGCAAACAAACTTTATCATATAAGGCTCCTCTTATATTGGATAGTCTGTATTTATTTTACCACATATGTCCCAAACTTGCAAAATATTTTTTCGTAAATATGTTCCGTTTATGGGACACTATGTACATATGGAAAGACCGAAGCAGAAGAATTCCGCTTCGGTCCGTTGCTAAATAACATTATATATAAGTATCCGTTCGCTTTACGGCATATTGTTGACCGTTTACGAATACATTTTAGGTGTGTTTATTCCGATCTTCCCTCTCTTATTGACTCAAGGCAATTACGGCATACTCTCTTATCCTTGAAATACACCACATCCTCCGCATCTCCGCAGAAAATGCAACAAGGCTCATATTTTTTGAGAATAACTCTATCCTTCTCAACAAAGATCTCAACCCCGTCCTTAGCCTCCAGCTCGAGACGTCTTCTTACCTCTATGGGAAGAACTATCCTTCCAAGCTCATCGACTTTTCTTACAATACCGAGAGATTTCATTTTTATTCCTCCGTTTGCTACATTTTTCTTTCATTTTGTGACCATTTTTACCATTATCACGTGTTTATGACTAATTTTACCATTTTTCTCTATGCTTGTCAATAGGTAATTGCAGAAAATACTTGTATTTTATTCTACAATTGCATATAATTCAAAATTTAAGGTGATATCATGCTTGGAAAATGCTTTTTTATTATATGCGTAGTCTCTGTAATATGTGCCGCTGCAACCGGAAATTTATCTCAACTTTCCAACGCCGTGATCGACGGTGCCTCATCATCGGTAGAGCTGACTCTTGCCCTTGCGGGTAATATGTGCCTTTGGTGCGGTATTATGGAGGTGCTGCGGCGTGCCGGTGCCGTCGAAAAGCTCTCACTCCTTCTCTCACCCATTCTGCGCCATGTTTTTCCTCACTCCTGGAAAAATAATGTTGCAAAGGGGGAGATCACTGCCGCCATCAGTGCAAATATGCTCGGCATAGGAAATGCCGCAACCCCTTTTGCCATTGATGCCATGAGGAAAATGCAGGAGAATAATCCCGATAAAGATACCGCAACCGACGATATGGTCACACTCGCCGTTCTCGGCACTTCATCTGTGAATATTTTACCCACAACTCTCGTTGCACTCCGCCGAAGCGTCGGTTCCGCAGCTCCCTTTAGGATCATTCTTCCGATATGGATCTGCTCCTCCGCTTGCGCCGTTTTCGGGATGACACTGTCACGCACACTTGCTAAATGCAAAAAAAGTATTTCCAAAAGTCAGCTTCGAAAGGAATAAAATGAGCGAATTTATTTCTTCTCTTATCCTTCCTGCGATAATTCTGTTAGCCGGCTCATTTATGTTTTTCAGTAAAAAGGATTACTTCGGTGCATTCTGCTCGGGCGCAAAAGACGGACTTTCGACATCTGTAAAACTTCTTCCGTCGCTTTGTGCCATTATGGTTGCTTTAAAAATGTTCTCAGTCAGCGGCGCCGTGGAACTTTTTACAGGATTTTTAGCACCGATCGGTGAAAAAATCGGAGTGCCAGCGGAAATATTTCCTCTTCTTATAACACGTCCCGTATCAGGTTCCGCATCAAACGGTGCATTTGCGGAGCTCATTGAAAGATTCGGTCCCGACAGCTTTCCTTCTCTTTGTGCCGCTATCCTGATGGGCAGCTCCGACACAATGATCTATGTTATCGCAGTGTATTTCTCCGGCACAGGTGTGAGACATACTCGCCACACATTTCCCGTAGCCATAGCAGTGATGCTTTTCTGTATTTTCCTTTCTTGTTTTATTTGCAGAGTATTTTTTACTTGACACAAGAAGAATATTTTGATATAATGTGTGAGCGTGGTTAGAATAGCATTTGTATGGCAAGCATTAGGCAGCTGCATAACAATGTTATGCAATTGAATATTTTCGAGATGTGGCGCAGTTGGTAGCGCGCTTGCTTTGGGAGCAAGATGCCGCAGGTTCGAGTCCTGTCATCTCGACCAATGAAAAGGAGCCTTCAGGCTCCTTTTTCGTTGGTATGGATCATAAGCCGACGAGGACCTCACAGATTTGCGAAGCAAATCTGTATAGGTCGGCGAATGAAACTAACGACAATTTTGCTCAACCAACGCCGCCGACCAAGGTTCCGAGTCCTGTCATCTCGACCAATACTCATTAAGGTTGATTCAAAAAGAATCAGCCTTAATTTTTTGTGCTTTTTCACCTGTTATCGGCATTTTTTATTTGTTCAAGGCGCTGTAAAAACGGGGCTTTGTACTAAAATTATATAGGGGATATAAGGTTACCGCATAATCGAAAAATACTAAAAATCAGCATTTCTGCCCTCTCCTTGGCAATGAATATTTGCTCCCGTCAACGAACAGTTCTGCCGTTAACGAACACTTTTGCCGTCAACGAACAACGAATTCATAACATGTTATGAATTCAGAGATGTATTTACTATTGAAGAATTTTATGGTATAATGTTTTAAATGATATTTAAACGAAAAAGCGAGGTGCCAAGGTTATGGCAGAAAAGAAATATATAATTGATAATGCCGAACTGATGGCAGAGTGGAACTGGGCGAAAAACAACGCTTTAGGATTTGACCCACAAATTTTAACACAGGGATGTCACACGAGAGTTTGGTGGATTTGCAAAAAAGGACATTCATACGAAGCCCAAATTAAGAATAGAGTTAGCGGCAGCAGTTGCCCATTTTGTTCAAACAGAAAAGTACAAAGTGGATATAACGATTTAGCTACAACTCATCCAATTGTAGCATCTGAATGGAACTATGAAAAAAATAAAGGTTTATTGCCTACAATGGTACCAGCAGGATCTAATAAAAAAGTATGGTGGAAATGTAGCAAAGGGCATGAATGGCAAGCGCTTGTAGTTGAAAGAGCTGTTCGTAAAAACGGGTGTCCTTATTGTGCTAATCAAAAAGTATTGATAGGTTTTAACGATTTGGCAACAACTAATCCAGAGTTAGCAATTGAATGGAATTATGAAAAAAACAAAGATTTATCACCCAAAATGGTGGTTCCTGGCTCTC
>SVQR01000016.1 GCA_015065225.1 Oscillospiraceae bacterium
TAAGACACATAAATACACATTGAGAAACATTGAGAAAGATTAAGAAAATGGTCTCGTGATGTAAAACTTGGGAAACTGCATAAATAAAGGGTTTGGAAGTCCTCCAAACCCTTATTTTATGCCTATTAGAAGTAACGTTTCAAAAGTCCTTCAAGACCACGTCCGTGACGAGCTTCGTCTCTAGCCATCTCATGAACAGTATCATGAATAGCATCAAGTCCGTTCTTCTTAGCACAAGCCGCAAGATCAAACTTACCCTTTGTTGCGCCGTATTCGCAGTCAACTCTCCACTTGAGGTTGTCCTTTGTGGTAGCCTTCATGTTAGGCTCAAGATCCTCGCCGAGAAGCTCTGCAAACTTTGCTGCGTGTTCTGCTTCCTCGTATGCTGCCTTTTCCCAGTAGAGACCTACTTCGGGATAGCCTTCTCTGTGTGCGATTCTTGCCATGCAGAGATACATACCTACTTCTGCACACTCACCGTTGAAGTTAGCCATGAGCTGTTCGAATATGTACTTCTTATCCTCTTCGGAAATGTCGGGGTTGTTCTTAACTGTCTTTGCGTATACACCGTATTCGTGCTCTGCCGCGAGCTTTGCGCCCTCTTCCATAATGGTGAACTTTGCACCGTCTACCTTACATACGGGGCACTTTTCGGGAGCAGCATCACCTTCGTGAACATAACCGCAAACGGGACATACAAACTTTTTCATAATAACTTTCCTCCAAATTAAATAAGATTTTTTATATATTTTAGGTTTTACCTTTACCTACAGATTTTTACCCTCAAAGGTGACTCTCGAAAGCTCGGTTACAAGTCTTTCATTGATGCCTTTGTAAAGATTGTGGAACTTACATACACAGTGATCTCTTCCTGTCCTTGAACAGTCGTAGGTGTCCGAGAGACATCTTGATATCTCAATCCTGCCTTCTATTGCCTCGATTACACTTGCAAGCGTTATCTCTCCGGGAGCTTTCGCAAGCCTGTAACCGCCGTTGACGCCTATCGTGGAGTGTATAAGTCCTTTATCCTTCAGCATCCGCAGTACCTTCAGAGCCGTTGGTTTGGGAATGCACGCCGCTTCACCGATCGCCGCCGCACCCATGGACTCGTTACCGTCTTCGGTATTGTCCGCAAGCACTGCTATCATTCTTACCGCATAATCGGTCTCAAGGGCAAAATGCATACCGTGTTCCTCTCTTTGCTCTGTCTGCGTACCGTTTTTAACGTCTACCTTTTTGGTACACGATTATTATATCACGTCTTTTTGCATTTGTCAATAGGTTTTGCAAATTTTTTTTGATTTTTTTCAAAGTATTTTTTTGGCATATAACGTGAGCAAGATGTCCCCCGCCTCTATAGGCGGCGGGTTCCATTTCCTCAGTCGGTGTGGGATACAATCCCCCACCGATTGACAGGCAGCCTTGCTGCGAGAAAAAATTCGCAAAGCGAATTTGTTTCATGGAATAATTTGCAAAGCAAATTTTCCGCCTCTTGCCACGTTGAATGACGGGGCAAGCCCCTTATTGAAAAAACACCACCTCCGACAATATGGATCAAGCGCAAAAGCTTGCGCCGCCCAATCCGAAGGTGATGCTGTATGTATTATATCATCGGGATATACTTTTGTCAAGGTATCAGAGATAATTCTCTCCCGCAACATAAGAGCCGACAAGCTTATTGTCCTTATCAACAACAATAAAGTCCGCATCATAGCCGGTCTCTATCTTACCTTTATTAATGCCCATATACTCCGCAGGCGTCGCCGAAGCCATACGGAACGCATCCTCTCTCGGAATACCGAACTCTATCGCCTTTTGTACATCTCTGAAAAGGGTAGAGGCACTTCCGGCAAGTTTGCCTGTCTCCGTCCTTATAGCGCCGTCTTTTATTATCCTCTTTACATTTCCGTGGATGATATGTTCACCATCCGGCAGACCGAGACCGCAGACGGCATCGCTTATAAGTATCACTCTTTCCTTGCCGAAGATACGGTATACCGCCTTAACCACACTTTTATGTATATGTATACCGTCACATATTAGCTGAACGTACATATCCTTATCTATCGCAGCACCGATCGGTCCCGGTTCTCTGTGATGAAGTCCCGGCATTGCGTTGAATATATGAGTAAGACTGTTTGCACCCGCTTCTATCGCCTTGATGCACAGCTCATAGTCCGCATTTGTATGACCGAGAGCAAACCGTATCTGCGGATTCTCCTTTATAAAGTCAAGTACGCCGTCAACCTCGGGAGCTACATTTATGAGCCTTACCTTTTCAAGATGAGGTATTCTCTGTATCTTTGGAGTCTTTATGTTTGAGCCTGATCCCGATCCGAGCGCACCTCCCGCAATATACGGCCCTTCAAGATGGAATCCGGGGATACACGCACCGGGAAGACCTTCGTAATTCTCCTCCAGAGCCTTCTCGAATCTGTCCCACGGGATACTGCCTATTGTCGGATACCAGCAGGTAACACCGTTTTTTACCATGAATATGCTCATCTCGGAAAGCTTGTCAAAGCCGTAGTATGCATCGTTGCCCAAAGCCCCGTGACAGTGAAGGTCTATAAGTCCCGGAAAAACATCAAGCTCCGAAAGATCGACGCCTTCTTCGTCCAGTTTGCCTATCATTCCGAATTTGCCGTCAATCACCTCGATGTCGGTAATAACACCGCCGATCATTGCATTTTTAAAGACTTTACGTTCCATAATACCGCCCTCCGTTCTTTATATATTTTACCACCGCAAAAATGTGATGTCAATCTCAAAAGCACATCAAAGCAATTTTATTGCAGGATTGAGAAATATAGTTGCATAAAAAAGGATGCACCCGTAAAGGATGCACCCGAAAAACCGTTCAATCATCAATATCCTTTTCAAAGGACAATATTCTTCCGTCATAAGCGTGGATGTCAACATCATATTCCGTACGCCCCTGTTTGAAGCTTATCTCATACTTCACTATGCCGTCATCTCTGTCAAGCTCCGTTCTCTCAAAAATGACATCCTTTTCCGAAAGTCCGGCGTATTCGAGAGCTATCTTTTTTGCTCTTTCCTCACCTATAAGCTCCTGCTGTACTGTGTCCTTGTCCTTTATCGGAGCATCCTTCTCAGGCTGTTCCTTTTTTGGTTTGCCGATATCTCCCGGAACTATCACATCCGCATCCGTGACGGTTGCCGCTTGTTTATCCGTCAGCTCGATGCGCTTCTCATCCTCATACCAGTACACCGTCTTGCCCATGAGCTCGCCTATCGCTCTCACGGGAAGATAGGTCGTACCTTCGTAAAGGATGGGGTATACTTTTTCACCTTTAACATTTTTGAAGTTTTGTTTCTTTCCGTCGATAACAATAGTGAAGTCGGGACGAAGCTGAGCTTTTATGTCCTTCACGACGGAAGCTGCAACAGCACCTATGCCGAGTCCTATCGCAAGGGCTGCACTTGCAAAAATGAGTGCCGATCTCTTTGTCATGTACGATCATCTCCTTTTTCTTTTACGGCATTTTGTTTTATATTGCTTACGGAAAGTATTATTCCGTATCCGTATCATATCAAAAACAATAAAACATTTCCGTGACTCGGTCACATTTCTTTTTTATCCGTCACTTATTGACATAATAAAATGTCTGTGATAAAATATAACCGATATCATTATTATCTGCCGTTTCGGAAAATGCAAACCACGCAAAAAACGGAAAAGCAGTAAAAGAAAGGACAGAAAATGGACAAGACCGCACTCGCATTACTTTTTGCCAAAACATTCCCGTTCTGGGAGGAGCTTTGTGATGATGACAGGGCAACTCTCCTTCGCAGCTCACAGAAGATACATTTCAGAAAAGGCACGACAATCCATGACGGAAGCGAATGCACAGGTCTGATACTTGTAAAAAGCGGAAGCCTCCGTGTATACATATTATCCGAGGATGGCAAAGAGATAACTCTTTACCGCCTTTTTGAAGGGGATATGTGCATACTTTCCGCATCCTGTGTTCTTGAGTCCATAACCTTCGATGTATTTATAGATGCCGAGGACGACAGTGATTGTGTTGTTGTCGGCGGATGTGCTTTTGCTCAGGTTTCGGAAAGAGTACCGCAGGTAAGAATATTCGCTCTTGAAAATGCGGTGTCGCGTTTTTCTGATGTCATGTGGGTAATGCAACAGATATTGTTTATGAGCTTTGATAAGCGTCTTGCGATATTTCTTCTTGACGAAAGCTCTAAGAACGGTACGGACACCATAAAATTAACTCACGAGCAAATTGCCAAATACATGGGATCTGCCCGTGAGGTAGTAACGCGTATGCTTAAATATTTTGTGTCCGAGGGCTTGGTCACAGCTTCAAGAAGCGAGGGAATAAGGATTGCGGATAAAAAGCGCCTTCGTGATATCGCCCTTTGATCTCAGCCGTCGATAAGTTCAAGAATGCCTGCCTTCGGTCTTGCACCTGCGGATTTGTTTACCACTTCACCGTTTTTAAGGACTGCCAGCGTCGGGATGCTGAACACTCCGAAAAGGCTTGCAAGCTCCGGTTCGTCATCAACATTGATCTTTCCGACAACGATGTCATTTCTCTCCTGTGCGATCTCATCAACGATGGGAGAGACCATGCGGCACGGTCCGCACCAGTCTGCGTAGAAATCAAGCAGTACGGGCTTTGTGCTGTTCTTTATTTCCTCAAAATTTACTTTTGTTACTTTTACTACTGACATATGTTTGTCCTCCTTGTATTCTTTCTTCGGCACAGGATGTTACTATCCTTGCCGTTTTTCTTTTATTCTTTCTTTGTGAGTCCATTATATACCCGAAACAAATATTATTCCGTGACTTTGTCACAAAAAAATACCCCATTGCGCAGTTAAACGTAAAGGGGTATTTTTATCTCATCTATTCCGCATCTTCTTCCGTACCGCCGTCCGTCGCAAACCACACTGCGGCATTTTCTCCGTCCGTGAATGACGGGGAGATGAACATTACGGCTCCGTCCTCGCTGAAATATACGTTTATCTGCTCCCATTCGTTTCCGAATCTGTTTATGCCAAAGCTGTTGGCGCCCGTGACCTTATAATCATATTCCGCAAGTGTCCTGTCAAGCGTGCTGTAGCCTGTCACGGCTCTGTATGCGACCTTGTCCTCGGAAAAGTCTAGCACCCATATTATGGAAACTCCTTCGGTGGTCTCCGCAGCCTCCCAATCGCGCATAAGCTCTTTCCGAAGCTCTTTTTTTGCATTGCTGTCCGAGATGTGCATTCTTACAGAGCATACGACCGTGACCGCGATCATACCTGCGATAAAGCACAGTAACGGTATAGCTATCCTTTTGATTGCCGTACTTTTGACCTTCGACTTCGGATATTCGGCGGCACCCGCAGATGCGGATATGTTTTCTTCGACGATACCGTCTGTAACTGTTGTATCATTTTTCATGTGTATCTACTCCGTGATATATAAAAGAATGAATGTGATATTATCCCTGCCTCCGTTTGCAAGCGCCGTATCGAGAAGAATCTGTGCGGCATCTGCACCGTCGTTCTGCGACAGGATGAGCGAGATCTCGTCAAAGCTTACCATATCCGTAAGTCCGTCCGAGCATATGACATATATATCGCCTTTCCGATATGAGCATTTTTCCGTATGCGGCATTATAAGAAATTCACTTTCCGGTATACCGAGGTGCTGCGAAAGTGCGGGCTTTGCGCCAGACGGCAATCCCGATACATGATCCTTCGAAAGGACCGTAAACTTGCCTTTTGAACATCTCATCACCTTGCTGTCACCGATATTGCAGATATGGAGCTTTTTTCTTTCCGCAAGCACCATGGCACAGGTGGAGCCGATATTCCTTATACCGTTCTCTTTGCCGTAGTCGCATATCTTTCCGTTTGCATCGCGGCAGAATCCGACAAGGGCATCGCTCGGTTTTCCGCAAAGCTCGTATGTGTCGAGATCCTGCGCCGCGATATATGCTGCCATCTCACCTCTTGTTCCTCCGCCTATACCGTCAAATACTGCGAATACGGACGAGGCATCGGACGGTGCATTTCCGTGTATCATACCGCTCGTTCCGTTGTTATCGCTCGGAAGATATTCTCCGCGACAAAAGAAATTATCCTGATTTATATCCCGCAAAAGCCCGGGATGGCTTATACAATAATATTCGATCATAACCGACATGGTATCCTCCCTGTAAAGCTCTCCCGATACATATACGTTGTCATCATGTTGTCTCATCCTCACCGTTTCGGTATTTCACGGGAGAAACACCCGTCACTCTCTTGAAGGTCTTTCCGAAATGGGGGATATCGGTAAATCCCGTTGCAAAGGCTATCTCGCGGACGGAGATATTGCTTGAACGCAGAAGCTCCATCGCCATGTTTATCCTGTAATTGACAATAAAGGCGTGGATTGATGTTCCCGTGTTCTTTTTGAATATCCTGTTCATGTACACCGGATTCATGTAGAAATTCTCGGCAAGACTCTCGTATGAGATATCATTCTCGTAATTGCTCTGGATGTACTGGATTATACTTCTTGTAAGCGCAAGCTCACGGTTGCTCTCGTCATCTCTTGTTATGCTCTTTTCGCGTATTATGCTGATGATGACCGACTTTAAAATGCTTGAAAGAAGCTCATCAAGACAGTAATCGTTCGCCACATTGAATTCGGTGGTCATAAGTCTGAGCCTTGATTCGACGGATACAAGATTCTCTATAACTATGGGACTGTTGAGAAAATCGCTGTCGGTAAAATAATGATCCTCAAGTATATCCTTCTCGCCGAATCTGTCGGAATGTACCGGATGGAAAGGCTTTGATATATGCTTGAAATTGTGGGTGTAGTCAAAGTTCAATGCTATAAAATCTATCGCTTCATCGCCCATTGGCTGCCATACATATTTCGTTCCCGCCTTGAAAAGAAGCGTACATCCCGGCGAAAGGCGGTATGTCTCACCCTCTATGGTCATGCTTCCCTTGCCGGATATTATATAGAACAGCCTGCAGTCAGAGCTCTGAAGCTCATAAAAAACATCTTCCTTTGTATTGCAGCTGATGTTGGTGACTATCGCCTGTCGCACAAAGGGGCGTATATCCTCGAGTGTCATGACCTTTTTCCTCCGAAATCAATTTTGCACATTCCGATATACAAATATGGTAACATATAAAAAAGGAATTGTCAACGCATATTTTGGGATTTTCTTGTGTTTTTAAAATAAGTTTCGGAGCAGTTAAAGTATGAAAAACACAAGTTCAAGTTTGAATTCCACATTTACATATCTTCATGTTGACTATATAATTATGATGTAAAGTCAAAACATATCTTTCCGAAAGGAGAATGCATATGAAAACATATATAACCGATATACAGAGGTTCTCACTTCGTGACGGTGACGGCATAAGAACATCGGTATTCTTCAAGGGTTGCAACATGAGCTGCCCTTGGTGTCATAATCCGGAAACACTGAAGTCCGAGCCTGAGCTTATATTCTACAGCGCAAAATGCATCGGCTGCGGAAAGTGCTTCGAGGTCTGTCCGGTCGGAGCGCATAAGGCTGACGGCGAAAAACACATAATAGACAGGGATCTATGCCGAAACTGCGGAAAATGCGCAGATACCTGCTATGCGGGAGCTCTCAAAATGTGTGGAAGTGAAATGACCGTTGAAGATATAATGCTTCAGATACGCCAGGATATTCCTTATTACAAAAACAGCGGCGGCGGTGTGACTCTCTCCGGCGGAGAAGTGCTTTGCAATAAGAGTTTTGCCATAGCTCTCGCGAATGCCTGCCACAAAGAGGGGATAAGCGTTGCTATAGAATCAAATATCAGCTTCCCGTGGGAGTATGCCAAGGAGCTTTTTGATGTGTGCGATCTTATAATGTGCGATATCAAGATATTCGATGAAGAAAAACACAGGGAGCTTACGGGTATATCCAATAAAAATGTCCTTGAGAACGTAAAGAAACTCGATGAACTCGGAAAGCCGATAATCGTAAGAACGCCTCTTATCCCCGGAGCAACGGATGATATCGGGAATCTTACCGCTATCGCAAACTACATAAAGGACATGAAGAATCTTGTAAGATACGAGATACTCAACTTCAATCCTCTGGGCGAAGGTAAGTATAAAGGTCTTGACAAGGAAAACGCATATATCGACGCACGCCCGGAAAAGAACGACAAGCTTGATGCGATACTCGGAGAGCTTTCAAAGACAGGCATCAATGTCAAGATAATATGATAGGGGGAAAGACGGTACAATGAGTGAGATAAAATACATCGGATGCTTCCCCACAGAAGAAAAGTTTGACTACGACAAACGCATAAAGCTCCTTCGCGAGCGCAAGGTACGCCAGACGGAAGAAAAAGCAAGAAACGGCGGTGCAAATGAAGACGACTACGGTCTTATCGTTCAGAACGAATTCAATTACAAATTAAAGCCGAATCATGAGAACGGCTCGATATACGGCTATAAGGCATGGACGGAAAACTATTGTGCCATTCTTGACAGCCATCCGCTTTACTGCGATGCTCTTGATGCATTTGTCGGCAAAGGCTTCCTGTTTCTTGAAAGGCTAAGACCTGTCACCTGTAAGTGGAATCCCGCATATCCGTTTGATGAATTGAAGGTGCTTTTTGATAAGTACAACATAATATCAGGCATTGACAACTGTCACCACTTCACGCCGGATCTTCAGATAGGCTTTGATCTGGGCTGGGGAGGTATCCTTAAAAAGCTAAAAGAATGTAAGACAAAACATGATGACAGCCATGCGGAATTTTATGACAGCGAGATTGCCGTCGTTGAAGCAATAATCAGATTTTTAAAGAGATGTTCAAAAGAGATATACGAGCTTGCGGAAAAAGAAAACAACCCGGATCTCAAGAAGAATCTTCTCGATATGGCAAAGGTAAACGAGAATACTGCAGAGAATCCTCCCAAGACCTTCCGTGAAGCAGTACAGTGGATGTGCTGGTTCAGTATGCTGTCCCGTACATACAACAGAGGAAGCGCGGGCGGTCAGCTCGACGAGATGCTCCGTCCCTACTATGAGAGAGATATTGCAAACGGTACTCTTACGGATGACGAAGCTGTATTCTACCTTGCGTGTTTGTTCCTGCAGGATTCACGTTACTTCCAGCTCGCAGGCCCCGATGAAAACGGCAAGGATATGACATCAAGAATTTCCTACCTGTGCCTTGAAGCAGCGGACAAGATAAATATTGCCTGCAATCTCACAATAAGAGTACATGACAATATAGACAAGGAATTCTTCAGAAAATCTGTGGAATACCTGTTCAAGAACAAGCAGGGCTGGCCGAGGTATTCCTCCGACAGCGCACTTGCCGAAGGCTTCATGAAGTGCGGATATCCTCTTGAACTTGCAAGAAAGAGAGTTGCGGCAGGATGTCATTGGATGTGTATTCCCGGTATGGAATATACCATGAATGACACAGTCAAAATTAATCTTGCAAAAGTGTTTGAAGTGGCATACTATGAAATGCTTGAATATGAATCCGAGCCGAGTGCCGAGAAGCTCTTTGAATACTACTCAAAGCATATGAAAACAGCTGTTGATGCCACGGGCAACGGTATAATGCACCATCTTAAATATCAGACAAAATCACAGCCGGAGCTTATTCTCAACCTTTTTCAGCACGGACTTATAGAAAAGGGCGTGAACATCACCGATGGCGGTGCGAACTACTACAATATGTGCGTTGACGGCAGCGGCATCGCTGTTGCGGCAGACAGCTTCGCGGCTCTGGAACAGCGTATCGACAACGAAAAGAAGCTGACATATAAAGAGCTTACATCCCATATGCAAAGCAACTTCGAAGATAAAGACGGCGAATATATCCGACTTCTCATGCAGAACAGCGAACGCTACTGCGGCGGCGACAGCCTCGGTGATAAGTGGGCGAAGAAGATAAGCGAGCTTTATACGGCTCTTGTCCGTGATCTCAATAATCAGCATCCCGGTATAAACTTCATTCCCGGATTCTTTTCATGGTCAAATACGATAGGTCTCGGAAAGACGGTCGGAGCAACTCCAAACGGCAGAAAGGCGCATGAGGCAATAAACCACGGAGCAAATCCCAACGGAGGCTTCAGACCTGATGGTGCGGTATCCGCAATGTGCAACTCCATCGGCATGATACAGCCCGGATACGGCAATTGTGCACCGGTACAGCTTGAATTTGATCCCGGTATTGTCAACGATGCGGAGGGTATCGACAAGATGACGTCTATGATAAAGACAATCATGGATACGGGAAATACGCTTCTCAACATAAACATCATAGATGCCAAGAAGATACTTGAAGCACACAGAGATCCTTTTAAATATCCGGATCTTGTCGTAAGAGTAACAGGCTTTACGGCATTCTTTGCGATGCTCTCGCCGGAATTCAGACAGCTTGTTGTGGATAGAGTTACATCGGTAAATCCGGAGATGTGTATTGAACAAAAATAATCATATGTAATATTAAGGAGAATAATCATGAACGTAGTAATGGAGAAGATCGACACAACGGTAAAAGGCAATCGTTCGATAGAGCTCTGCAAAGGCGAGATCCCCGGTGCGCACCCGGTGCATCACACCATCGAAGCGGGAAGCTCTCTCACATTCGAAGCCAATTGCGGATACTATCATATTCTCATCCTCATAGAGGGTGATGCAAAATTTGAGACAGACGGAAAGGAATATAATTTCAACGGAAGAACGACCTTTGCTCCCGCACCGGATAAGGAGCTTGTTGTTACCGCAAAGACAGGTGTACAGATACTTGAGATACAGTGGGACGAAGCTCCCGGTGACGAGGATGACCTCAAGGAATACAAGACGGAATTTCCCGTTGTAGTTCCTTATCAGGAATCCATCCAGTACATTGATCCCAACAAGAGCGAAAAGACCATCAGCCGTATGATGATACCTCACGAGGTGCTTCCGAGATTCACCATCGGCTCTGTTGAGTCCTACGGCTATGACCTTGTACGTCCCCATGCTCATCCCATGCTTGACCAGTTCTTCTTCAGCTTTCCGGAAAACGATATGGAAGTTATAATTGATGATGAAAAGATCAACATGAAAGGCAACATCATTATGCATATACCGCTGGGATCAAATCACGGTGTTGAGGTAACCGGTGACAGACATATGCACTATATGTGGATAGATTTTATGCCGGATAAGGAAGCAGGACTCAAGAGACTCAATTTCAGCCACAGACCTACGGGAACTGTCAGGGACTTTGCCAACGAAGACAAAACAAGATGAATATAGACCTTAAAAGACCGATAAGGCTTGCAAGAGCAGGTGCGTGGCGGACATATCTCGGAGGAAAGCTTATTGAACAGCTCCACGGAAACATGGATGCCGAGGATACCAACTTCCCCGAAGAATGGATAATGTCAACTGTCACAGCCCGCAACAGCGGACGTGAGCATATAATCGAAGGAATATCCTTTATAGACGGTACTGATATTACGCTGAAGCAACTGATAGAGGAGTACACCGAGGAATGTCTCGGAAAGGCTCATGCGGAAAAGTACGGAGCAACTCCGGGAGTTCTTGTAAAGCTGCTTGATGCCGCAGAAAGACTTACTATCCAGGTACATCCCACAAGATCGCAGGCGAAAAAGCTGTTCGGCTCCGAGTTCGGTAAGACGGAATGCTGGCACATTGTCGCAGGGCGTGAGATAAACGGCGAAAAGCCATGTATTTACTTCGGATTTAAAGAAGGAATAACAAGGGAGATGTGGAAAGACATCTTTGACCGTCAGGATATCCCCGCAATGCTTGATTGCTTGCACAGATTTGAGGTACAGCCGGGAGATACATTCCTTATTGAGGGCGGCATACCTCACGCGATAGGTGCGGGATGCTTCCTTGTCGAGATACAGGAGCCTACCGATTACACCATAAGAACGGAAAGAACAACACCATCCGGAAGGGAAGTATCCGACTTCATGTGTCATCAGGGACTGGGATTTGACAAAATGTTCGACTGCTTCGATTACACAGGATATTCCAAGGATGAGACCGCAAAAAGATGGCGCATAAGACCAAACGATGATACACTCATAGATTATGACAATACCGAAATGTTCCGTCTTTATGAAATGAACATAAGCGGAGAAAAGACCGTTTCTTCGGAAAATACCTTCAGCGGAATATATATCCTTGAGGGCGAGGGCACAATAGACGGACAAAATGTCAAAAAAGGCACACAATTCTTTATACCAAGTATTTGCCGTGATTTCGAGATAAGCGGAAATATGCGTGTTATAAGATACTTCGGACCTAAGGTCTGAAAAAAGGAGAAAAACATGAGATACGGATTTTGCAAGGAGTTCTCCACACCCTTGAAAACAGAAGTGGACTACGACCTTATAAAAATGATAAAGGATGCGGGCTTTGACTATGTCGAGATGCGTGCGATGCTTGTATCATCACTTTCCGACGAGGAATTCGAAAAGTTGGCGGTATATCTTCATGAGCTTGATCTTGCTTGCGATTGCTGCTGTGCACTCTTTCCCAAGACCATAAGGGTAACGGGCAAGGACAGAAATCTTGATGATATAAAGGCATATCTTGAAAAGACCTTCGCAAGATGTGCAAGGCTCGGAGCGAAAAAAGTGGTATTCGGCTCTGCACCCGCAAGAGCGCTTGATGAGAGTACAACCCTTGAGGAAGGCTACGCACATATCGGTGAAGTAGTAAAGGAAGCGATCATTCCTGCCTGTGAGAAATACGATATCACGGTGGTAATGGAACCGCTTCGTGCCGATGCCTGCAACTTCATAAATACCCTCTCTGACGGATACAGAGTTGTTGCGGAAGCGAAGCATCCGAGAATAGCACTTCTTGCAGACACCATCCACATGATGTCAAACAACGACAATGCGGATGACATAGTAACATATAAGGATGCCCTTAAACACATCCACGTTGCTGAGCTTCAGAGAATAATGCCGGAGGAAGCCTACAGCGACTACATAAAGACCGTCATGGCAAATCTTAACGAGATCGGCTATGAGGGTACGGTATCCTTTGAATCCAAAAACGGAGAAGGTCTTGAGAGCATGAAGAAGGCGCTTGCGCTTCTCAAGGCAACACTCAATTAATAAATAAAAAATTGAAATAATAAAGGAGATATTAAAAATGTCAATCAAAACAGCGGTTATCGGCTGCGGCAGAACGGCAAACGATCTTCACGCACCGGTGCTTGAAAAGCATCCCGAATTTGAAGTTACAGCAATCTGTGACGTAAATACCGAAGCACTTGATAAGTATTCGGCAAGATTTCCCGAGGCAAAGAAGTATACCGACTACCACACGATGCTTGATTCCAAGGACTTTGACTTCGCGATCATCCTCACCTATAGCTATACCCATACTGCTATCGCTCTCGACTTCATAAGAGCAGGCAAGAACGTACTTATCACAAAGCCCTGGGCTATCACCACCGATGAGGCTGATTCCATCATTTCCGAGGCGGAGAAGAACAATGTCATCGTTATGCCCTTTATCCCTTGCCATGACGGTGCGGATGTTGTAAAGCTCAAGGAAGTTATCGCAAGCGGTGCTATCGGCAAAGTGTTCAGAGTGTACAGAGCTCAGATGACCTTCGGCAAGAGAAGTGACTGGCAGACACTTAAAGCATATGCAGGCGGATACCTCAACAACTGGGGACCTCACATTGTCGAACAGGCTATGTGCCTTGTGGGAGAAAAGTTCAAGACGGTTTATGCTCACAAGAGACAGGTCATAAATCCGGGCGACGCCGACGATATGTTCTGCTCCATGATGACGACCGAGAGCGGCATCATTGTTCAGGTAGACCACAACATCATTTCCGATTACCTTCCCAACTGGGTAGTTCAGGGTGACAAGGGTACTGTCTATGTCAAGGGCAACAACATGGAGATCCATGAAATATCCTATCCCGAAGCGGACGATCCCACAGTCTACAGAAGCACAACGGAGACAAAAAAGACAAACATCACTCTTGAAGGTAAAATCTTCGGTGATCATTATTCCATCTATTCTATGATAGCTGAAACCCTCAAGGGCAAGCCCTATATTGTAACTCTCGACTACGCAAGACACCTTACCGAGATAATGCAGGCTATCCACGCTTCCGCTGATGAAGGAAGGCTTATTGAGCTATAATATTGACCGTAAATTGTATTTCCGGTGCCGTAATGGTGCCGGATTTCTTTTTTTGCTGCGATAATTACGGCTGCAGCTTAAAAAATCAAATTTGATCGGGGATAATAGGGTATCAACAAAATAAACTTGATTTTGCTATTGCAATTTTAAACTTTATAATATATAATAATCTATTATCGGCTTACAGTTCTGTTTTGCGGCAAAACGCACCGAACAGTATATATGCAAGACCGAAAGGAAGGTATATTGATATGTATAACACAAATTCACTTGATACACTTTGTGCCGCTCTCTGTGATGCTGCAGGCGTTGATACTCCAAAGGATGCGGCAAAAGCCAACGAAAATCTCAACGGATATATAAAGAGCGTTTTCGGAGATGAAAAGGTTGACAGGATATTCATGTATAACCCCGACGCCATCGCACAGTGGATATATGAAAAATATCCGCAGCTCATGAGTGAGGTGGATGCAAGATGTGAGGTGAAAGTACCGTTCAAGACAGTCATGCCTTCCGTTACTCCCGTTTGTTTCGGTACTATGTACACAGGTGTTCAGCCTGCCGTTCACGGCATACAGAAGTACGAAAAGCCGGTCATAAAGATCGAAACAATATTTGATATGTTCATAAAAGCGGGAAAGAAGCCTGTCATTATTGCAGATAAAAATTGCAGTATCGCAAATATCTTCCTTGAAAGGGAGATGGACTATTTCAAATTGGACAATTACGAGCAGGTAAACGCCAAAACGGCGGAGCTTATCCTTGAGGATAAGTATGATCTTTATGTAGTATACAACGGAAACTACGATTCCATCATGCACAAGTACGGTCCGGAAAGCATAGAGGCTCTTGGTGAGCTTCGTGCAAATTCCCGTACTTTCGGAATTTTTGACGAGCTTATAAGAAACAACTGGAAGCATCACAACACTCTTGTCGGGTTTGCAATGGATCACGGTTGTCACGAGATAGACGGCAACTGCGGCTCGCACGGTCTTGATATGGAAGAGGATATTAATATTGTTCATCTTTATAAAGCGTATAAGAAGGAGGTATGATCATGTTCCCGGATGTATTTGTTTCTGCAGGTACGGAATACTGCACATATGAGAAAGCAGTAGCCGCACCGCTGTTTAAAAAGGAATTCAATATAGATAATATATCGGATGATGCATCGCTGTTTATAGGCAGTAAGGGCTATTATGAGATATGGCTCAACGGTGAAAATATCACCGACGGTTTTCTTTCACCTTTTACCTGCAACACGGAAAGATCCGTATATTACAGGACATACAATGTCAAGGATAAGCTGAAGGTCGGCAAAAATACTCTGTATGTGCTTCTCGGCAACGGATTTGCAAATCCTGTCGGCGGCGAGATATGGGATCAGTATAAACTTTCAACGAGAGGTGCGCCTGCGTTTGCCATGTGGTTTATGTGCGGTGACACCTGCTTCTGTGCGAAGGATATGAAATGGACACGCTCTCCGCTTCTTTTTGATGATTACCGTATCGGTACTTATTTCGATGCGAGGGTAATTGACGATATAGCATCGGGAAATGTCACATGGAACGAACCGTATATCATAGACGAGCCCAAGGGCAAAAAAAGGCTTCTTGACAGTGAGCCGATAAGAGAGGTAAAAAGGCTTACACCTAAGATTCTTCCCGAAAACTATGTCCGCGATTACAGAATAAGAGACGTATTTCTCGGAAAACTCCACACCGAATGTGATCTCATGAAGCCGGCACCGAAATTCGGAGGTACAATATACGATTTCGGTGAGAATACCGCAGGTGTTCCGGTTGTAAAATTCAGAAATACCACCGCGGGACAGGTGATACATATGCAGTTCACCGAGCTTCTTTTCGAAGGTTTTCCTGATTATATAAATGTTGATATCTACCCCGACGGCTGCTGTCAGCAGGATATCTATGTCTGCCGCGGTGCTGATGAGGAAGTATATACTCCGTCTTTCACCTATCACGGATGCAGATATTGTTATGTTCACGGTATAGATAAGGAAAATATCGCGCTTGAATTTGCCGTGATACGCAATGACGTAAAAAAGCGTTCCGACTTTGAATGTTCCGAGGAGATATCCAACGAGATATTCAAGGCGTGCAGAAGAAGTGATGAATCAAACCTTCACCATGCTGTTACCGACTGTCCCACAAGAGAAAAGAACGGCTGGACGGGAGATGCTTCCATATCCGCAGACCATATCCTTATGGGTTACGGTGCGGAAAAGTGCTTCGAGTCGTGGCTTGCAACAGTTTCCGATTTTGTCGAGGGAAGCGGCTCAATGCCATGTCTTGTTCCCAGTCACGGGGGCTGCTCGGACAGCGTTATATGGGACAGTGTGATGTATTTTATTCCCTATTATTGCTATAAATATAGCGGCGACACAAAGATAATCACAGATAATGCGGATGCTATGATAAGGAATCTCAAATATCACCTGAAGCACCGTGATGAACGCGGTATTGTGGACAGAGGTATGGGTGACTGGCTTCCCGTTGACAAGGGTGCTTACGGCTCGGACTCTCCTCTCGGTTTTTGTTGTACATCTGTTATGTACGAGATGTGCCGTATGGGTAAGGTGATGTTTGACCGTATCGGCAATAAGGAATATGCGGACTTCTGCGAAAAGACAGGCATCGAACTTCGCAAAGCGATAAGAGACGAGTATGTTGTAGACGGCGTTGTTACAAAAGGCAGGACAGAAAAATATGTAAAGCCTCAGTACGGCATAAGCCAGACATCTCAGGCGATAGGACTTTTCTTCGGCATCTTTGACGAAAATGAAAAACAGGAAGCAATAGATACTCTTGTAAAACGAATAAAGGAAAAGAACGACAGCTTCGACTGTGGCTTCCTCGGACTTCGTGCGATCTTTCATGTTCTTTCCGACTTCGGATATGCCGATCTTGCACATAAGATGATAACAAAGCCCACACATCCCTCATTCGGCAACATGATATACAGAGGCGAGACCACAGTATGGGAAAGATTCACCGCTCCCGGCGGAAGGATCGGCTCGCACAACCATCACTTTATGGCAGAGCCTTCAATGTGGTATATGGAGGATGTACTCGGCATAAGAGTTAATCCCTATATGGATGATCCGGACAAGATAGTTATATCTCCATGCTTTGTTTCGGCATTCGACTATGCTAAGGGATATTATGAGAATGAACATGGAAGAGTGGATGTAAAATGGGAGAGAAAAAACGGAGAGGTCATCCTGAGCATAAAAAGCAGCGGTCTTGATGTAATCACGGATGTGTGCGAAGAATGCAAGATAGTACTCGAAGACAGATAAAAACGTATTGTCCCATTCTTTGTTTTTTGAAACAATCTCTTTGTTTTATCCGTAGACTTAAGGGCTGTCATATGTTAATATCATCTTACCAATAATACAGGAAAGGTAACAAAAATAATGTCAAACAATGTAAGACCCACAAAAAAACAGCTTGAATTTCTTGATTGGGAGATAGGAGTATTCTTCCACTTCGGAATAAGAACATTTTACGAAGGACACCGCGACTGGGACGGCAAGGAAATGGCACTTGATGCCTTCACCCCCGCAGAGCTTGATTGCGAACAATGGATAAAAACCGCAAAAGAAGGCGGAGCAAAATATGCGATACTTGTATGCAAGCATCACGACGGCTTTGCAAACTGGCCGTCAAAGTACACGGAGTATTCCGTAAAAAACACCCCATGGAAGAACGGCAAGGGCGATGTTGTGCGTGAGTTTGTCGATGCCTGCAGAAAATATGATATAAAGGTCGGTCTTTACTATTCCCCCGCCCAATTCGGATCAAAACTAACCGATCCCAAAGAATATGACGACTATTTCATAAATCAGATAAGCGAGCTTCTGACGGACTACGGCAAGATAGACTACCTGTGGTTTGACGGCTGCGGAAGCGAGGGACACAAGTACGACGAAAAACGTATCATCGGCGTAATA
The DNA here is from genome assembly GCA_015065225.1 of Oscillospiraceae bacterium. Classification (GTDB taxonomy): domain Bacteria; phylum Bacillota; class Clostridia; order Oscillospirales; family CAG-382; genus SIG622. The sequence goes on from SVQR01000016.1 coordinate 18,154, forward strand.
CGCAGACTTCAGCCGGAGATCCTTATCTTCAATATGTGGGATCCGGACACCCGCTGGGTAGGTAACGAAAACGGCTTTGCCCATATGCCTAACGTAAATGTGGTAAACGAGCTTGATTTTTCCGTACAGACGGACGAAAAGGACGAGCTTCCCAACGCAAAGTTCCTTCCCGTGGAGTGCGATTTCAAAATATGCAAGAGCTGGTTTTACTACGACAGCGACAGACCGACCCTCAAGAGCGTTGACGAGCTTATGGGCAACTATCTCTACACCGTCGGCAGAGGTGCGAATATGCTTATCAATATAGCCCCCGACAGAAGAGGACTTCTTCCGGAAAGAGATGCCCAAAGATTTATACAGTTCGGCAATACCGTCAAGGCGAAATACGGAAGTCCTCTTGCAAAAGTCGAAAACCCCGATATATCCGACGGCAAATTCTCGGTAAAGCTTCGTGAGCATACCCTTATTGACGCCGTAGAAATAACCGAGGACATAACAAACTGCGAAAAGGCAACATCAGTAAAGGTTTACATCCGTCCGCAATACTGCGGTGCACCGATATTTGTGGGTTATGCGGAAAGCATTGGTCACAAGCTCATTCTCTCCTTCCCGCCCGCAGCAACCGAAGAGGTCATTTTCAAGGTGCGCGGCAAGGACGGCATGAGGATCACATCCGCTTCAGTTTTTGCGCATTGATACAATATTACCTACAAAATGATATATATTTATTTGATTTATATCACAAGCCCGTGATATAATCACAAGGAGAACACAATGTACACCAAAGAACAATTATTTACCCAACTCAAAGAAATGAACGCCCCGCAGAATTCCGTTGTGCTCATGCATACGTCTCTGCGTGCAGTAGGCGAGTTTGAGGGCAGGGGAGAGGGACTTCTTGATGCACTCATAGAATACTTCACCGCAGACGGTGGGCTTTTCTGTGTCCCCACGCACACATGGGCAAATCTCAAGGACAGAGAAACAAAGCCTGTTCTTGATATGAATTCAAGCGAGACCTGCATCGGAGCATTCCCGAATATTGCGGCAAGCCGCCGTGACGGTGTAAGAAGCCTTCATCCCACACACTCCATGATGGTTTTCGGAGACAGAAAAAAAGCCGAAGAGTTTATCTCCGGCGAAGAAAATATAGATACATCCACAAGTCCAAAGGGATGCTACGGAAAGATATATGACAGAGGCGGATACATCCTTCTTGTGGGCGTTGCTCACGGAAACAACACATATATCCACAGCGTAGAGGAGATGCTTGACGTTCCCGGAAGACTGTCGGCCGAAGCTGTTGATGTTGACATAAAACTTTCCGACGGAAGCATCATGCACCGAAAGCTCCACCATCACATCGGTCATGTATCCGCAATTTTCCCGAAGTATGAGCCTGCGTTCAGATATCACGGATGTATAGTTGACGGATATGTGGGCGGTGCAAAAGCCCAGCTTTGCGATGCAAGAAAAATGAAGGATGTGATGGAGCTGATATACAACAGAAGTTGCGGCAGAGATGTTATCATGCTTGATGAAGTTATTGATGAAAAGTTCTGGAAATAAGGTGACGTTGCATGTGTGCTGTCAGGAAAAACAGTAACGGTGAATTTTACATAGACCGTGACTATGAAATAAATTTCGTTGATCTTGAAATACCGGAAAAGGAACATACCCATGACTTTGCGGAGCTTGTCTATACCGTTGCAGGTAAGGGCATTCACATAATAGATGAAAAGGAATACCATGTAAGAGCCGGAGATATGATACTTGTTAACTACGGAAGCCGTCACAGCGTTATTCCCATCGAACAGCTCCGGTATGCGGATATCATGCTCAGACCCGCTTATATCAGCAAAGCTCTTGCAGGCGCAAACGACCTTTTCCTGATACTTCAGCTCTCGCAATTTGCCGAACTATCACCATCCGTAAAGCGGGACAATACCTTTTTGCACTTTGATGTAGCGGAACGTAAAAAAATAGAATTTATTCTCGCATGGACAGAGCAGGAGCAGAAAAAAAGGGACAATGCCACAGAGCTTGTCCTTTATTCATCGCTTACATTACTCCTCAGTGTCGTTTTCCGAAGAATGACGGAAAATCAAAATACGAGATTTTCTGTAAACGATTATCTTTTGCAATATATAAGGCAGAACTGTCACGGAAGACTTTCAGTCTCGGAAATGGCAAAAAGCTGTGGCTATACGCAGGAACATTTTTCGCGGTTGTTCAAGGCATATACCGGAAAATCGGTACTCGGATATATCACGGAATGTCGTGTACAGAGAGCCGCCGAGCTTATTCTGAACACGGATAAGCCGATGGAGGAGATATTCCCCGACTGCGGTTTTTCAAACAGAACGATGTTTTTCAGAAAGTTCTGCGAGATAATGGGGACAACACCGCTGAAGTTCAGAAAAAATCAAAAATAAATACTTTTTTTATCATATAATTCACTTGTTTTCTTTCCGTGGTGAAGATATAATAAAATAAAAACACGGAGGAAAACTATGAAAAAATACGATGTTGCGGCATACATATGGCCCGCATATACAGGTGATGAGCCAAGATCAAGAATTTTTTGGCCGGAAGGCTACGGTGAATGGCAGACGGTAAAAGAATGCAAAAATGTCTACCCGGAGCAGAGCTGGCCCCGAAAGCCTCTCTGGGGATATGTCAATGAGGCAGACCCATTTGTTATGGAAATGGAGATAGAAGCAGCGGCTTCCCACGGTATCAATGTCTTTATTTACGATTGGTATTGGTATGACAACAGACCGTTCCTTGAGCAGTGCCTTGACAACGGATACCTTAAAGCGAGAAACAACGATAAGGTGAAGTTTTTCCTTATGTGGGCGAACCATACCGCAAATTCCCAGTGGGATATAAGAACGGCCGATCAGTACACACCTATCTGGGACGGTGCAGTGGACAGAAAAACCTTCGATTTTATCGTTCAGCGTACAATAAGAAAGTATTTCTCACACCCATCCTACTACAAGATAGACGGAAAGCCCGTTTATATGCTTTTTGACCTTGAAAATCTTGTAAGAGGTCTCGGTGGTGTAAAGGAAACATATGAAGCACTTCAATATTTCAGAGACGAGACGGTAAAAGCAGGCTTTCCCGGCCTTGAGCTGCTCCTGACGATAAGAAGCAGAGAATATATGGCTTGTAAACTGGACGACAGCACCGACATATTCACCTTTATCAACAACGCAGGCTTTGACGGTGTAACTCACTATAACTTCTTCGACTACGCCGAAATGAACAAGACCTACCCCGAGCTTCTGGAACGTGTAAGGGAGGAATGGCAGTATGTGGAGGAAAATATAAAAGCTCCCTTTTATCCCCACGTTTCTCTCGGTTGGGATGCGACTCCCAGATACACACGCACCTATTGCCGCAAATGGCTCTGCCTTGAGGATACCTCCGAAAACATACAAAAAGGCTTTCAGCTTGCCAAGGACTACATAGATACCCACCCCGACCTTAAAGCTCCGCTTGTTGTGGTAAACAGCTGGAATGAATGGACGGAAGGAAGCTACCTTCAGCCGGATGACCTTCACGGATACGGACATCTGGAGGCTGCAAGAAAGGTGTTTTTGGGGACGGAAGAGTGATTTAAAACTCAGGGCACAGAGCGTTTTCCGTTGATGACCGCGTCAGGAACGCAAAGCGTTCTTGCGGATCAATGTCTTTGTTTGATACAAAATCCATCCAAAGTATTCGTGCGATGTTATCATCTTTATTTTTGCGAATCCTAAACCCACCTTGCGACGATGCCGTTGTTTGGCATCGTTACAGCGATCTAAAGATCGCGTCAAGTTTGCAGGCAAACTTGCGAAAGCCCCTGAAATAATCCTTTTCGCAACACAAAAAAACAACCCATTCCCACAAAAGCCTCTCGCCAATGTCCCTGTGTAATAAAGGTTCAGCAAGCTGAATAAGTTCAGTAAACTGAACTTCGCTTCCCATGGAATGAGCGCAGCGAATGGAACATATTAAAAGTTTTTGCGTCTCTTTTTTCAAAAAGAGACCGAGGTGCAGGGAGAGTAGCCCTGCCCGCCGGAAGAGCACAAAAGTAAAAGCCGTATCGTGAGATACGGCTTTTGTGTTTTTTATTCTTCGGGAATTTCTTCTGCGTCGTCGGGAATTTCGTCTTTGTCGTTTTTCTTAAGGTAACCGAGGAGTTTGACTTCGGTGCATTTGAAGGGCTTTGCGATTGAGTCGGGCATATCGTCAAGGAGTACCTTGACGACGCCTTTGAGAGCGTTGCTTTCCACTACCACGCCTTTGCCCTCGGGAGTTTCCACTATCGCATCCACCTTGGGAGTTCTTTCATATTCTTTCTGATATACCTCATCCTCATATCTTATACAGCACATGAATCTTCCGCAGGTGCCGGAGATTTTTGAGGAATTGATGAACAGGTTCTGATCCTTCGCCATCTTTATTGATACCTGAGAGAATTCACCCAGGAAGCTCTTACAACACACGGGTCTTCCGCAGATGCCGAGACCTCCGACAATCTTTGCTTCATCTCTTACACCTATCTGGCGAAGCTCTATCCTCGTTCTGAATGCTGCCGCAAGCTCCTTTATAAGCTCTCTGAAATCGACTCTGCCGTCTGCGGTGAAGTAGAACAGAAGCTTTCCGTTGTCAAATGTATACTCAACATAGACGAGAGACATTTCAAGTCCGAGCGCTCTTACCTTTTCGCGGAAGATCTTTGCCGCACCGGCTTCAAGCTGCTTGTTGCTCTCGTATCTTTCTGTATCATCCTTCGTTGCGATCCTGAGGATAGGCTTTAAGGGAGGAACTATATTATCCATGCTGACGTGTCTGTTGGGGATGGCACAGAATCCGTATTCCACACCTCTTGCCGTTTCAACTATTACGGGAGCGTCCTTTTCCACCTTGTTCTCGCCGGGAGCAAAGTAGTATACCTTTCCCGCTTCTCTGAATCTTACACCGATGACTTCAACAGTCTCAGTATTCTCTGTAACGTGATTCTTGTATGTCTTGGGTCTTGACTGCTCTATTATCTGCTCGGCAAGAGGTCTGTTGCGGTCGATATATCTCGGCTCGTTCTTGTCGTTGAGAGCAGCTTCCTTTGCCGCCGCCATGATGGAGCTCTTTCCCGTGCGCATACCGAATCCGCGGGGCGATGATGATATTCCCGATCTGTCAACGATAGGCTGAAGAAGCTCCTCCGACTTTATCTCCTCTTCCGGGGCTGTCGGAACGAACTTTTCCTTCTTGTGCTTGGGACGCTTTGCCTGATCATGATGATTGTTTGCGTTGTTTCTGTCGTTTTTGTCGTTTTTGTCGTTTTTGTCGTTCTTTTCGTTTCTTTCCTGCTCGGGTCTTGCATTCTTTTCTTTTGCATTCTCCTCTGCGGGCCGACCGGGTCTGTCATTTCTGCGGCGGTTGCGGTCCCTGTTCTGATCCCTGACGCGATCCTTGTTCTGATCCTTGACCGGCTCTTTATTCTGATCCTTATTCTGATCCTGAGGCTTCACATCGCGGTTTTGCTGTTTATCCTTGCCGTTTCTGTCGCCCTTGTTGTTTTGATTCTTGTGATTTCCGTTTCCGGCGTTTCTGTTCTTCTGCCCGTCGCGGCGATCCTCTCTTTCGGGAGTGCCTGCAGTCTGCGCGGACTGCGCTTCGGGGGAAGCATTCTTTTCGTTTCTGCCATCGCTCTGCTTCTTGTCGTGGCGACGGTGATTTTTGTTTTTGAAGTTGTTCTTTTCCTTGCCGCCGTTATTGTTGGCGTTGTCATTCTTTTCCGAAGGTTTGCCGCCGCGCTCTTCGTTTTTGTTCTGTGTATTTTGCTTTTGGTTCTGATTGCGGTTGTCCTTGTTTTTCTGATCCTTATTTTCATTTGCGGCGTTAGCCTTGTTCTTTTCGCTTTCAAGAAGCGGATTTGTATTGTTCTTTTTCTGTTTTCCGAAAGACAGGAAGAATGATTTTCCCGATACTATGCTTTCGTCTCCGGGCTTTGCGAAGGAATCGCGCTTACCACCCTTTTGTGTATTGTTATCGCTCATGGTTATCCTTTCTTGGTTTGGTACTTTTACGCAGAGGCAGCTGAAACGCTCTGCATTCAATCATATATGCCGGCTCTGAGAGATGCCGTGACCGCAGATATATTTGCATTTTCATCTATACGTTCGGAAAGCTCCGCGAAAAATGCACTGCGTGAGTATGAAGTCTTGAGCGGCGTACGCATCACCGCAATATCAAGAGCTTCCTTTCCGAGAATACCGCCGTCCTGTACGGGCGTGCCTTTTTTTGCTCTCAGTATTTCCAGCGAGCACAGCGAGAGAACCCTCAGTATAAGCTGAAGATCTGCGCTCTCTTCTTTTTTTGACGGAAGTCTGTCAAAGGGAAATCTGCCGCTCATGTAAAAGTCCGTGCAGATATCTATGGCATTCTTCAGCGAAGCAATGCTCTTTTCCGAGGGGACGAACCCATCAAGATACAGTACGGCATTGCATACTCTCGCGTTATCCTTATCCGAAAGTCCGCCGGAAACATCGCACACCGAACGGTAAACATCCTTTGCGGAAAGCGAACCGAGAGAAAATTTTGCACATCTTGAGTCCACCGTTTGAAGAAGCAGCTTTGACGATGGAGCCGTCAATATAAAATATACGCTTCTCGGAGGCTCTTCAAGTATCTTCAGAAGGGCATTCTGTGACTGGACATTTAGATTTTGTGCACCGTCAAATATTACGATCTTGCACTCTGCCTCAAAGGGGCTGATATTAGCGTCCAGCCTTACCTTTCTTATATCGTCAACGCCCACCTTGTCCTCTCCCGCATTTATCACGGTCACATCCGGGTGTCTTCCTTCAAGGACTTTTTTACAGGCATTGCATTCTGTACACGGCACTTCGTCACTTTCACATACAAGTGCTGCGGCGCATATCCTTGCCGCTTCCTTTCTTGATGCCTCATCCTTGCCCTCAATGAGGAATGTCTTCGGGAGAGTTCCCGATCTTACCTCGGTAAGGATCAACGACATCGCCGTGCCGGGATTTTTGAGATCCATATCCGGTAGTTACCTTTACGCTTATACGTGCTCGAAGCGCTCTACGTTCAGAACGAAGATGGTACCGCCGCCGACAAGGACCTCCTGTACCGATGTACTTGATACATCATGGCTTCCGCCGGTGAAGAATCCGGGGTTATGGGCAACTGTGGGCTGCAGTCTCTTTTTGCTGAATTTTGAGATGATGCCGATAAGCTCATCGACCTTGTCATCGTCCACACCGGACATAAACGTGGTATTTCCTGCGGTGAGGAATCCGCCTGTGGAGGCGATCTTTGTCATGTAGAAGCCTGCCTTTGTAAGCTGGGCTGTAACTATTGGAGTGTCATCGTTGTTGATGATCGCGAGTACGAGCTTCATAGCTTTTTCCTTTCGTTATGTTTATTTATAATCTACGGCAAAATCGAGCCGTCATATACAATTTGTCATATATCTGCCATCGCGCACAATATACTATTATAATTATATCATACATAATTGGTTTTGTCAAATGTTTTTTGAAGGTATTAGTTATAAGATGGCTTTTTCGACATTATATCTTAAAATATTGTCTGTTTTTTAAAAATGCTATTGACATTTTACGGAAATTGAGTTATAATTGGTTAACAGTGAATTCACTGAAATATTTTTATGAAAAGAGGTATCTCTATGTTTACACAGGCTTATAAGGCTGCGTTCCAGACGATCAAAAGAAGACCGCTTGTACTTTGGGGATATGCACTTCTTGCTGCATTGATCTTATTACTTACAGTCTTCTTCTCCATTGCTTTTCTTCTCCAGTCCTATAAATCGGGTACTATCATGATCATGGCACTTATACCCGCTGCAATGGCTCTCAACTTCCTTATCCAGACAGGTATGTCAAAGGTATACCTTGTTGGACTTGAAGGCAAAGAACCGGAAACAGAGCATTTCCTTTCCGGCTTCCAGAAGGCTAAGAAGGTTATCGGTGCTATGTTCTGGCAGAGTCTTTGGGCGCTTGTTTGGGTAATAGTAGCAATTGTAGGTTTCTTTCTCGTTGCTCTCCTTTTTGAAGGTATTGCATCAATGGTACTTACTTCTGTTGCAAGAGTTGTCGATCCTTGGGATTACGGTGCTTTGGACGGTGCTTATACAGCATTCAAGGTTATCAGCATAATCGGTGTCATTCTCGGATGCGTGGTAGCTATCCCGCTCTGTGTTATCGCTGTTATAAAGGGTTATTCTTACTCCTTCGTTCCTTTCATCCTCGCTACAAAGCCTGATGTTACTGTTTCTCAGTCCCTCAAGCTCTCCATGGAGCTCACACGCGGCAAGAAGCTTCATATGTTCCTCGCTGACCTTATTTTCAGTGCTATCGTTGTTGTTGTATCGCTTATCCTTGTAGGTCTTTGCTGGATTCCTTTTGCAAACATCATCTTCTTTATAGTTGCATTTGCATTCTTTATAGTTCTTGCTGTAGTTGCTCCCGTATTTACAGGTCTCTACAGAGCTGAGTTCTTCAGACTCAAGCCCATGCCCAAGGCTCCCAGAGCTCCCAAGGCTCCCAACTTCAACGGTTACAACGGTGGTTACGGTGCTCCTCAGCAGGGTTACGGTGCTCCTCAGCAGGGTTACGGTGCTCCCCAGCAGGGCTACGGTGCTCCTCAGCAGGGTTATGGCGCTCCTCAGCAAGGCTATGGTGCTCCTCAGCAGGGCTACGGTGCTCCTCAGCAGGGTTACGGCGCTCCTCAGCAGGGTTATGGTGCTCCCCAGCAGAATTACAATCAGAACAATCAGTAATACATAGCTTACCAATAGTTTGATACATCTCCGCGGATGAAGAGTCTGCGGAGTTTTTTATTGCCGAAAAAACGCAAAATATCTTGACAAAACATGATTTGTATTCTACAATATAGATATACCGAAAGGAGTGTTTTTTGTGTCTGAAATTCTTTATAATAATATTGAGCTTCCCGAAGTGTGGCCGCCGAAATATCCTACGGAACAGCTTGTGAAGGAAATGCCCGTTCCGTATCTCGACAATCCTCCGAAGGTCATTGATATTTCTGTGGGAAGACAACTTTTCGTGGATGATTTTCTTATAGAATGCCACAATCTTTATAAGGTATTCCACAAGCCGAGAAAATATGAGGGAAATCCCGTAATGTTTCCGGAAACTTCCATGGAAAAGTATGAGAAGCTCCCATGTGCTGTTCCAAAGGACGGCGGAGTCTGGTTTGACAGAGATGAGAAGATATACAAGATGTGGTATGAGGCGGGATGGCTTCATAAGATGGCTTATGCCACAAGCAAGGACGGTATACATTGGGAAAGACCGGATCTTGATGTAGTTCCCGGTACAAACGAGATTCTTGCCGAAAGATCCGTCAATTCCGAAAGATTCCTCAGACCTGACTCTACGACTGTTTTCATAGATTACGATGCCGATCCTTCCGAAAGATACAAGCTCTTTATGCGCAATCCCGGAGGTAACAGACCGGGTATATCGGCAGTATCCGCAGACGGTATTCACTTTGAAAGTTTTCGCCTTTCAAACGAGGAGCAGGGAGACAGAAGCACAGTCTTCTACAACCCCTTCCGAAAGAAATGGGTATACAGCATAAGAAGCGGATATTCCGGCATGGGACGCGACAGACGATATGCCGAGCATTCCGACTTCCTTGAAGGTGCAAACTGGAAGGACACAAAGGTCAACTGGATGCACACCGACCAATATGACAAGCCCCACCCTTATATCGGTGACAGAGCCGAGCTTTACAACGTAAACGCGATCGCATACGAGAGCATCATGCTTGGTATGTTCCAGATATATTACGGTCCCGATAACAGCGTAGGCTTCAAGACGGGCGCACCAAAGATAACCGAGCTTCAGCCATGCTTCTCAAGAGACGGCTTCCACTTCTCAAGAACCGACAGATCTCCTTTTATCCAGGCGGAGATGAAGGCGGGAGCATGGGACAGAGGTTATGTTCAGTCTGTCGGAGGAGGACTTATCGTCAAGGGTGACGAGCTTTGGATATACTACATCGGCTTTGCGGGCGATGAATCCAAGGGCGGTACGGGAAATCCCAATGACTGTCAGTATGATACCATGTATGCAAACGGAGCTACGGGTATAGCTATCCTCAGACGTGACGGCTTTGCATCCCTCGGAGTTGAAAATGACGGTTTTATAAGAACAAGAAAGCTCACATTCAAGGGTAAGCGAGGTCACTTCTTTATCAACGC
>SVQR01000205.1 GCA_015065225.1 Oscillospiraceae bacterium
GTGATAACTATTGATCGGCAGATGCAGTATCAGGACGGTTTGATAAAACTTGTTGCACCCAAAACCAGAAACTCCAGAAGGACGGTATACATCAATGATGTTTTGCTGGCTCATCTTCAGGAGAAAGCAAGGCAGCGAGCGGCTGATGAAGTGCGGTTTGCCGCCCTCAGGCAGCAGAACAGGCGGTTTCTGGAGGATATAGACGGAACATACTTCTATGCAACGGAACTGGTAAATTGTCTGCCGGACGGCAGGCTTCAGACCGTCAACTCAATGAAATACCCGACAAGAGAAATAAAGAAAACACTCGGGATCGAATTCAAGTATCATTACCTCCGACACACATACGGAACGCTAATGGCTGAGATGAATACTCCTGCGCATCTGCTGTGTAATCAGATGGGGCATGGTAATATACACATCACTCAGAGGTACTACATTGCTGTTTCCCGAAGCGGTGTAGGTATACTGCAAGGAAATCTAAATATGCTATAAAGAAATCGGCAGCCGCAGATTGAACGGTTGCCGATTTTATATTAGTACATATCTCGAACTTTATCTATGTAGGCTTTGAAAGCGTCAAGAACATCGTCAGGGGAGAGCAGCATTGCTTTTCGACCAAAGCCCAGAAGCCAACCGAAGAACTGGTCGCTGATCTCTACCTTTGCGCTTATGCTGAAGTGGGTATCGTCAACTTTGGTATACTTGACATCCTTAGTGCCGAAACGGTCAACGACAGCATCCAACAGGTGATTTACAAAGCGTATTGAAACACGCTTCTGCTCACCGCCGTACATAGAGAATACTCTTTGTGTATATGTGCGCAGGTCGATCTCTTTGAATGCTTCTTCTCCTTCTCTTGGATCGCCGGTAAAAGATACATCTTTCATGCGGTCAACTCGGTATGTTCTCATGTCTTTCGAGCGGTCATCAAATGCCAGAAGATAATAGTTGCCATCATTGATAAGCAGCTGAAAAGGACTAACCAAGTATTTAGCACCCTGACGACGCTCTACCTGTTGGCTGACATCACTGATCGAATGCTTCAGGTATTTGAATGTTATTTTCTCAGGTGTGTGCGGTTGCCCGTCAATGCGAGTGCTCATGGCTTCGTTTATTACAGCAATGTTATTCAGTACGCTCCGGTTGTTGGTTTTCACACGGTCGGTGAGAAACGCGTTATGACGAATCCGCTCGGCCTGATGTTCGCTCACGAATTCGCACACAACATCAACCAGACGCTTCGCCTGTCCCTCTGATACAAACTTGGCAGAGTAGACGCATTCAGCCAGAAGTCGAATGTCGTTAAGATCGAATTTGCGCTGCCGCACATAAAAGCCTTTTCGGCTCTTATCATAGATAACCAGTTTCAGTTCTCCATCTTCGTCGTCCTCGAGCATTTCAGCAGCTTCGTCGATGGTGCAATCTTCTTCCAGCATCAGAGCCACGCGGTTGATCTCTTCAATATCTCGATAGATCGAGCGGCGTTCAGCGGAAATGCCTGCTTCCTCAAGATAACCGACAATGTCAAATGCGGTTGCGACATGGTTTTCGTCAGTGTACCGCAGCAGGTATTGCAGAACAACATAGGGTTTGATCTTTTGGTTTGGCTTTTTGCCGTGTTGCGGTTCCTGTTGGAGGTGTCCGTCTGCTTTTCGTGGCATGATTGCGGCTTCCCCTTTGTTTGAAAATACGCTTTTATAGTGTAGCACGCCAAAGGGAAATAGAAAAGGGCAGAAGTGTCCAATTTCTATTGAATTGTATTGATGATTATGATAAGATAATCATGCCAAACAAATCTGAATATCGCAAACAAAGTATTACTTTCGAGCCAAGGGGGTAGTATACTCTTTCGTGCTTGCCATTCACTTTGAATACGGTAAAAACGTAATTCCACTTGAATGGCAAAAGGGTAAACCGTTTGTGTTTGAGATTTGTTTGGCGACAATCGGAGCTGCGTTTTTCGGTGCGACAGCTTCGGTTGTCGCACTTTTTTATTTTTCAGAGAGGAGTGAGAAATGAACGTGAGTGAGTTTTTGTATAATCCCAAAAGACATACACTTCATATCAAGGGGTATTGCGTTCAAACGAAAAACGGTTATCCTGATTACTTCATTCCATTTAAAACCGAAAATGAAGCAATCGCTCACGATGGTCGAGCTGTTGGTATGTGTAAACTGTGCCAAAAGAAAAGAGAACAAAAAATGGAGGAAACAAAATGAAAAGAACAATAGCTGTTATTCTGGCATTTGTAATGTGCCTGTCCCTGTGTGCCTGCGGTAATGGCAACGATGCGCCCTCGACCGAAGCAACCGAAGATACCGCCGAGTCAACGATCAAGTTGGCATTGGGCGAAACAGCATCAACCGATATCGTCGAATTCACCTTGGATGAAGCCCAAGAAAGCCTTTTAAGATTAGGTCATTAATAGCCGCTTTTATTCGCCGTTTGTTACTATTGTTATTTGTACTGATATTTTGATACCTGCATATATCAGAGAGATTTCCGCAAAAAGAATTACCTTTGTCTGCAATCATCATCAGAAGGTAGAACTGTGCTTTAGGGAGTTGCAACCACTCCCAGTAGAAAGTGATCGATTCATAAATGCTCATTGACTCTTCCTCTTTATTGAATATGATACTTACTACGCACTATACTCAGCATTTAGTGTTCCGAATCTGACTATTTCTGGATACTTATTAAGAAACCACTTCTTAATTACAGGATAACGGAATGCCTGAGAATGGCATTCAGATATTATTCGCATTTCGGAAAATTCATCTAGCACATCCATCATGGTTTCCTCGGGCTCGTGGGTCATGATGTAATCTTCCATGTATTCATACGTCAGTCCCTTATAGCTTTTCTTTCCTTTTTTCTTCTTGATCTGTCGTGTGATCACATCATAGTTGGGGTAGTCTTGCCGCACGCTCTGAAGACGAGCGTATTCTTCACTGCTAGTATCAGAGCATTTCTTGGCAAACAGGCTGGTCATAATAATCTGATTCTTCTCAAAGTTGATCATAAGTGCGTTCTTCATATTTAGTTACCTCCAAATAATGTTAATTTTCCGTTTATTGGTTTACTTTCTTTTGGCTGGATCAAGCGGCAAGAAGCTTTTCACGCTTCTTGTGGAACTCTGCGATTGCGGGGAACTTCTTCAGGAACCAGTCCTTAATTCCCTGATAGCTGCAAGGCTCAGCCAGAGCTTCCTGAGCTTCTTCGCTCAGACCGCGAAGCATCAGATACTCAGCCATGATGGACTTCTCATCATCATCGTGAGTCTCAATATACTTCTCCATGTAGGCATAGGTCAGACCCTTGTAGGAGTCCTTCTTAGCCGAAGTCTTGTGAGAGACGGTTACAACCTTAAAGTAGGGATAGTCTCTGCGGGCTTCCTGAAGCTGCCTGTATTCGTCAGTTCCGAACTTAGCGGCAGCCTTTGCGAACTTCTTGGTCATCTCGATAGTGCGATTCTTCATGTTGATAGTCATAATTATTCTCCATTCTCGTGGTAGGTCACGACCCGATTGTTTTTTCGGAGGAGCTTTTGTTTTCCCCTCTCTTTGTGTCTTTATTATATAACGGAGAACTTGCCAACCAGTCGTTATAATGGTACATATATAAAACAATAAAAGAAAACGCAAGCTGAATAGCCTGCGTAGATTCTTAGCACAAAAAAGATGTTAAAAGTTGTTGATAAGACATTTCAATGTTAGTTGTTTTTGAAATAAAAGATGATAAAAAGTTGAGAGATTGTTCATTAAAACCTTGTTTCGTTGACAATCAGAGTATTATACTTATTGCACAAAATGGTACAAGATTTTGAAAGTACAAGTTTGAAAGGAAAAAGCCTTATTTCGTAGTTTACAAGTCGAAAAAAGTACAAGAAAAGTACAAGCCGAACAGGAGAAAAGCGCATAAAAAGAGGACAGACATCGCTGTCCGTCCTCTTGAAAAATGCTTGATTATGCTTCTTCAAAAGCGTCCTTGCCGAGGCCGCAGGTGGGGCAGACCCAATCCTCGGGAACATCTTCCCATGCAGTGCCGGGAGCTACGCCGTTATCGGGATCACCGACGGCGGGATCGTATTCATAGCCGCAGGGGCAAACATACTTTTTCATAATCAATTCTCCTTGCGTTTTTATATATTATCTGTGTGAGTTAATGGAATATGCTACTTACTGCCCATCATTATCTCGGAGATAATATCGAGCACCTTCTGATGGCAGCCGCCGCAGCCGGTGGAGCAGTGGGTGATCTTCTGCACATCCTCAAAGGCGGCAAGAACATCGGCAAAGCTCTTCTGGGAATCAAGTGCGTTGGCTATGTCGGCATAGCTGACCTGTTTGCAGTTGCAGACCATGTAGTTTTCAATCATGGTAATAACCTCCGATTATGATGGAATGTTATGATTTACGGGATGCCATGCGAGGTGTGAACCCCGCATGGCGGTATGATCTTTGTAATAGATTAACCGAAGTATCTCTTCAGCAGACCCTCGAAAGCACGGCCGTGACGGGCCTCGTCCTTGGCCATCTCGTGGACGGTGTCATGAATTGCGTCAAGATTGAGCTCCTTGGCTCGGGCGGCAAGTTTCTTCTTGCCATCGCAAGCACCGGATTCGGCCTCAACGCGCATTTCAA
>SVQR01000206.1 GCA_015065225.1 Oscillospiraceae bacterium
TTCGGGAGTGAGACCGTCGTTGTCATCGTTGCCGTTTTCGGAAACATAATACTTTGTACCGCAGACCTTGATATTGTCTTCGGTATTCCTTATCTGAAGTTTGCGAAGCTCCGCCATTACTTCAAATTCTTTCATTTTCTGTTCTGTGATGTACTTCATTTTGTATCTCCTTTAAATTAGTCAATATAATATATCTCTGCGTTTTTATCTCCGATGCCAATGCGAATGGCGTATTCCCTTGCATCATCAAATTTCTGCATTGGCTTTGGAGGATTTACAGCTACATTTCCGAAGCTTGCATCTTTTTTCTGGATATATGTATTTCCACGCATCACGGGAACACCGTCACGATTTATACATCCTATCTGGAGAAGATCATATGTGCTGTAGTAGAATACATTGTTCTCGACAACATAATTCTCCGCGGGATTCTGTGAATTCCAGCTCTTGATATGAGCGGGAGTCTCGGGGTTATATCTCTGATTTCCCCATCCGCATCCCGAATCCTTCATAAAGTTATTTCCTATGTACAAGTCCCTCATAATGCTTGTATTTGTATCAACATCGCGGAAAGACAGGAAGTACTCTATCGAATAGGTGGAAGTTTCTATGAGGTTATTGGTATACTTTACATTGATCATGTCCTGATGACGTCCTGAACAATCTGTCTGATGGGTTATTGCCGCATCGTATACCTGATAGAAATAGCAGTTGTCAACGGTATAATCCTTGCATCCACCGTAGATTTCGACACCGTTTCCGTATCTTGTAACAAAGCCTTTTCTTGCGGGATTTCCATGATTATAATGCTGTATTGCACCGCCTATCCAGCCGAATTCGCAGTTCTGAACGGTAAGACCTTCGACACTTCCCGAACCGACACCATGAGCACCGCAGTACTTTATGCACAGGTTGTCAATTGTAACATTCTTTTTTCCGCCAACGGAAATAGTATTTCTCTTTGGAAGTATCTCAATTGAACTATACAGCTCGCCCGGGTTACCCTTATCGCATCTGAGATAAACATATCCGGTATTTGTACAAGTGTGTGAAATAAGCGGAACACCTTCGACCATTTCCTTTGTACAAGCCTGATGGAAAGCAAGATCGACCTTTGCTTCGTTCTCGAACACAAAATCAACATCGTTATTGTCACGGAGAACGAACTTGCCGTTGACGTATGAAGGTACGAGCTTTATTGCCCATGCTTCCCCTTCATTGAAAACCAGTGTACCTGTGTCCGGGATCTCCTTTTTGAGCTTCCAGATGTGCTTTTCTTCGTTTACACATTCCCAGTTATCTGCACCGCCGAAGTTTTCGTACCAGCCATATAATTCGGGCTTTTTGCCTTCGCCGTATGCGGAATATGTTACTCCTGCCTGACAGTCGAGATGACCTCTGAAGATATCACCTCTTTTGAAGAATACGGCATCATTTTCCGCAAGCTCTGCTTTCGACGCCTTTTCAAGAGTTTTCCACGGAGTTTCGGGAGTGAGACCGTCATTATCGTCCGATCCGTTCTGTGCAACATAGTGAGCTGTACCTTTATATTTCACGTTTGTTACGGTATTTCTTATGCGCTCACGCATCATGTGTTGTTTTGAATCAAGGTAATCAAGATATTCTTTTGTAGCTTTCTGCATAATACTTCTCCTCTATACAATATAATTATTGCTAAGAATGATTGTACCACAGTTTTTTGTTCACTTCAACACCCAAACAGCATTTTTGTTTAAAATGCCGATTTATTATCCAAAAGATACAGTAATAAGCAAAATATCCGATGCATTTTTAATATGAATTCACTTGATTTTAATATTGACATTAAGGAAATTATGTGGTAAAATTATTATAAATAATTCTGCAGTCAAAAAAGAGGTATTTTAATATGGAAAGAAAGATCAATGTAACAATATTCAACGAGAATTATCACGATAAAAATGACTACTGTGTATGTCACTATCCCAACGGTATGCACAACGCAATAAAGGCAGGTCTTGAGGTCGATCCTTGCTTCAATGTAACCATCGCAACACAGGACATGGAAGAATGCGGTCTTACGGATGAAGTTATAAATAACACCGATGTTATGTTCTGGTGGGGTCATGTAAAGCATCATGAAGTTCCGGATTACATCGTTGACAAGGTACACAAGAGAGTTCTTGGCGGTATGGGACTTGTAGTTCTTCATTCCGGACATTTCTCAAAGCTTTTCAAGAAGCTTATGGGTACAGGCTGTGACCTTAAGTGGAGATGCTCCAACGATAAGGAAAGATTCTGGGTGGTTAATCCTTCACATCCTATCGCTGACGGTATTCCCCAGTGTTTTGAGCTTGAACACGAAGAAATGTACGGCGAACACTTTGATATTCCCGCTCCCGATGAGCTTGTATTTATAAGCTGGTTCTCAGGCGGTGAGGTATTCAGAAGCGGTTGCACATTCAGACGCGGTAACGGTAAGATATTCTACTTCAGACCCGGTCATGAATCCTGCCCTTCATACAACAACGAATACGTTCTCAAGGTTATAAGAAATGCTGCTCACTGGGCTTGCCCTGCAAATGCAACATATCAGCATTACGGAAAGTTTGATAGCCTTGAAAATCCCGAAAACAACTAATATGGCATATATAAGACTTGCGGGCTTTGACATTGGCGGTACAAAGTGTGCTTCCATTGTCGGAACTGCGGATACCGAGACCGGTAATATCACGATAGATCACAGAGTACAGATAGATACACCGAAGGGTACAGATCCATACAAGGTGCTTGACAGTCTTTGCGAGGCGATAAGTGATTTCAAGGATGATATAAAAGCCATAGGTATCAGCTGTGGCGGACCGCTCAACAGTAAAACAGGTGTTATACTCTCCCCTCCGAATCTTGTGGGATGGGATAATATTGAAGCTGTAAAGTATATTTCCGAAAAAACAGGTATCCCGACCGCTATACAGAATGATGCAAATGCCTGTGCACTTGCCGAGTGGAAATTCGGTGCGGGCAAAGGATACTCCAATCTTGTATTCTACACATTCGGAACAGGATTCGGTGCAGGTCTTATACTTGACGGAAGACTTTATGCAGGTACAAATGATAATGCCGGGGAGATCGGTCATGTAAGGCTATCCGAATACGGTCCCGTCGGATATGGCAAGCAGGGATCTGTCGAAGGCTTCTGCAGTGGAAGTGGGATCGCAAAGATAGGTCAGAATCTCGCTTTGGAAAAGTTACAGATGGGAAAGACTGTCAGCTTCTGTAAAGACGGTGATCTTTCCAAAATTACTGCAAAGACACTTGCAATCGCTGCGGAAAACGGTGATGAAACAGCCATAAAGGCTTATGAAACATCGGCTGTTATGCTCGGCCGCACTTGTGCCATGACTATTGATATTCTCAATCCGGAAGTCATTGTAATCGGAAGTGTATTTCAAAGAAGCGAGAAACTGTTCAGACGTATACTTGATGAAACTGTAAAGGAAGAAGCTCTTTCACTTGCAGCATCGGTATGTAAGATAGTCCCCGCAGAACTCGGTGACAAAATAGGAGATTATGCCGCGCTTGCCGTGGCACTCAACAAATATACTGAAAATAATAATTAATTAAAAAAAGAAAGGGAAATCGAAATGACAGAACTTCTTATCAGATACCCCCAGCTTAGCCTCTGCAAAGAGGATATTCTCAAGGCAGCTGACGCAATGGAAGCTTGTTACAAGGCAGGCGGAAAGATCCTTCTGTGCGGTAACGGAGGAAGTGCCGCTGACTGTGAGCATATCTCCGGCGAGCTTCTCAAGGGATTTCTATCACAGAGACCTCTCCAATACGATGACAGAAACAAGCTTTATGAAGTAACAGACTATGATGAAGCTACAGCTATGGCAAACAAGCTTCAGCGAGCAGTTCCCTGTATACCGCTTACTTCTCTCAGTGCATCCATCACAGCTTTTGCAAACGATGTTGATCCCAATATGGCATTTGCTCAGCTTACTTATGCTCTCGGATCATCCAAGGATATGCTTATCGCTATTTCCACATCGGGTAATTCCGAAAACATTGTAAACGCACTTAAGGTTGCAAAGGCCATGGGCATGACTACAGTTGCACTTACAGGTAACAAGGCTACAACAGAATGCTCAAAGATTGCCGATATCACAATCCATGCTCCCGCATCCGAAACATATCTTGTTCAGGAGCTTCACCTTCCCATCTATCACTACCTCTGTGCAGAGATAGAAAGAAGAGTTTTCTGATACATATGTAAACTTTTACCGGAGATTTTGCCAAATTCATGCAGAATCTCCATATTTTTTAAATAAGTAAAGGATAAAAAAATGCCCTCACTTGCAGAAAAAATCAGGCCTCAGAACTTTGATGAGGTCGTAGGACAAAAGCATCTTGTTTCAAAAGGTACTCTGTTCAGGAATGTCATTGAAAAAGGAAATATTCCGAATATGATTTTCTACGGTCCTCCCGGCACAGGTAAAACTACTGTTGCGGAAATAATTGCAAAAAACAGCAACAAGGCCATCCGCAAGCTCAATGCAACCACCTGTTCCCTTTCGGATGTAAAAGCGGTATGCGAGGAAACAGGCTCGGTTTTCGGTGAAAGCGGTATACTTTTGTATCTTGATGAAATACAATACTTCA
>SVQR01000017.1 GCA_015065225.1 Oscillospiraceae bacterium
ACCGATGTTGATATCGTTATCTACAAATGCATTTCCACCGAGTTCAACATAGACATTGGAGTTTTCGGGGATATTGCCGTAAACACCGAGAGCATGGAAAGTTCTGAATTTACCACCGTTTACAATGATCCTTGAGGGAAGTCTCTTTTCACGGTCATCGGTTGCAAAATATACTACATCACTTCCATTTGTTTCAAGGACAAAATCATCGTGAAGAATAAGCTCTCCGCTTGCATAGAAATAACACCACGGAAGGATAAATTTCACGTTTCCTATTTCGGTATCACCCTCAAGTCTGAATTGTCCGCTTGAAAGAGTGTAAACTTCGCTTCCCGTGAGGCCTTTGATTGTTACCTTGCCTCTGCCTCTTTTATCAAGTCCATCAAATGAAGCTTCCGTGACGTCACTTGCAATAATGATTGTTCCTGTGTAGCCGTCAAGAGCAGTTATCGCTTCGACAAGCCCGGAAAACGCCTTATACTGTTTACTATTTACCGTTATTGTTTCGGTATTTGCCACAAACACGGTCTTGACACCGTCTATAGTGTAAACACCTTCTGCTTCAACATATTCTTCGTATGTTATATTGAATGTACCGGCAGAGGAGAGAGTATAAAGGAATTTTCCTTCGTTGTTTTCTGAAATTTTTTTGCCGTCTACAAGGGGAACAAATCCCTCATCGGGAATAAGCTCAAGTGTGGGATTCTTGCCCTCTGCATAAACTTCAACTTTTCCGTTTACACCGGATTTTACGATGTAATCGAGATACACAAGTGCATCATTTGAAATTGTGTATGTGTCGGCAAGTCCGTGGTTGAGAATAAGAGTATAGAATGCATTTGTTGCGTTTGTGGGTGTTTTGCTTTTGTCTACGTATATTTTCTTTGTTCTTGAGACATCTGCATTGATTACAAGTACGGCATTTCCGGAAATCACGCTTGTTGTATCTTTTTCACCGTAACCGATGTTGATATCGTTATCTACAAATGCATTTCCACCGAGTTCAACATAGACATTGGAGTTTTCGGGGATATTGCCGTAAACACCGAGAGCATGGAAAGTTCTGAATTTACCACTATTTACAATGATCCTTGAGGGAAATCTCTTTTCACGGTCATCGGTTGCAAAATATACTACATCGCTTCCATTTGTTTCAAGGACGAAATCATCGTGAAGAATAAGCTCTCCGCTTGCGTAGAAATAACACCACGGAAGGATAAATTTCACGTTTCCGATTTCGGTATCGCCTTCAAGTCTGAATTGTCCGCTTGAAAGAGTGTAAACTTCGCTTCCCGTGAGGCCTTGGATTGTTACCTTGCCTCTGCCTTTTTTATCAAGTCCGTCAAATGAAGCTTCCGTGACGTCACTTGCAATAATGATTGTTCCTTCATTGCCGTTAAGTCCGCTTATTGCGGCAGTAATTCCGGGATAGGTATTATATGTGTTTTCGCCGGTCGTAATTGTATCGGTACTTGCAACATACGCTGTTTTAATACCGTTTTGGTCGTATATCTGTCCCGCTGCACTTGCGCCAATCACGAGAAGAGAGGCAACCACAAGTGCAAAGCACAGTGAAAATATATTTTTTCTTATCATATTCTTCCACTCCTTTCATAATCAGTTAAAGAAGTTCTGCCCAAGAATACGCTTGATTTCGGGGGCAAGCTTTTTGGAAATTGCTCTTGCGCCATCAGAATCGGGATGTGTTCCGTCGGTTGTAGTATATTTCCAACCGGAATTGTCCACGATGTACACCCTTTCCCTGCCTGCAATGATTTCCTTTAACTGTGAAGCAAACTTTGAACCGCTATAAGCAGGAACGATGATAATGGGGGTTTTGGGGAACTTTTCATGAAGTCTGTCAAGAACTGCGCTGTATTCTGCCTTGAACGTTGCAATTTCCTCTGCGGTGTAACCTCTGTCGTTGTGACCGTGGTTTATAACAATAACATCAGGCGTTGGCATATCAAAGGTTTTATCCTCAAGAATGTAATCTATGACCGTAAGGCACTTGGGAACGGCGCCAGTACCGCCGTGGGTAACTCCGCTTCCGCCGTAGCCGGCATTGTAAGTTACAGCACCCAACAGAGCTGAGGTATAGAACGGATATGCGTGAGTGTGGGAGTTATCAGAGGGCAATGGGCTACTTCCCACAAATGCCGCGCAACCCTCTGTGATACTGTCACCGAAATATGCAATAACCTTGTGGTCCGGCTTTATGCCTGCAATTTCTCCTGCCTCGTCAACAACCGCCTTTGCAAAATTGAAGCCATATCCGTACACCCATTTATTCTGTCCGTAGGTATGAAGTCCGTCAACGATAATTCTGACCGTATGCTCTTTTTCTTTTGTAAGACCTTGTGCAATAAGGGTATTCCCCGAAAGAGGAGTTTCAATTCTCACGGGGATTTTTCCGTCAATGGAAACTGCGATATAAGGATTCATATCGTGTGTGGAATGAGTTGTAATCCATACATTCTCGGTGTTTTTAACCTTGAAATGTATTTCTGCGCCGGGGGAAATTGTTCCCTTGCAAAGTACCCCCTCCGATTCCTGCTCATACCATCTGCCGAGATAGTAATAATCTCCCTCTTCCTCAGACAGCTCTGTATATCTGAGAGTGTAATCGTAGGGATAAAAATCATTATAATATTCTGCAGTTTTCTTTGCAACATACGATGCAATGAGTTCATAACCTTCTCCCACGCAGTGAATTCCGTCGTGGGGCATATATTTCTCTATGTTGCTGTGATTTATTCCACAGTTGTTGTAGTTGTCAATAACCGCAAGCCCGTATTTTTCCGCAAGCTTTTTGACTACGGTTACAGCGCCCTCCATTTGACTTATTGGACGTACATCCGGTGAAACCTTGGGTGGTGTCATAAGAACAATCATTGTTTCGTGTGAAGTTTGTTCTTTTATGTACTCAATCATCTTTCCGTAGTTACCGGTGTGAGTGTCTGCGTAGTTATTGTAATCATCACCTACAATGTCCGTACCGATTGTGTCGGTAAGACCGCCGTTTGTTCCAAGCATAATAAGGACAATATCAACGTCATCAAAATTTATTTTCTTAAGGTGATTATTCCAATAGGTTGTGGGATTGGAAGCACTGACACCCTTGTTTATTGTGTTGGCACCGGTCATTTCGGCAAGGAAAGCGGGATACGCCTTTCCCGACAGACCGTGTGAATCATAAGCACCGTATGTAAGGCTGTCGCCGATGCAGAGAATGTCAAGCCCATTGAGGCGCTTTGTGATTTCCTCTATATTGTTTTCAACCTTGAAACTGTAAACGCCGGAGGTTATTTCAAAGTACGCCTTGCCGCCCTCTGTCTTTATATGCTCAACGCCTTCAGAAAGGGATACATCACTGCCGCTTTCCTTGATAACCGAAGAAGAACTGAAAATGGGAAGAATAAGAGTTGCGCTTGTGTTTGCGGGGACGGTACAGTTATAAGTAAATATGTTGCCATCCTCTGATAGCTCCCATGCACTTTCAATTGTGCCGTTCACGGAATCGAACTTTGCCTTTGCCCATGTAACCGTTGCGCCGTCATAAAGTGAGAATCCCGGAGCAAGTTCAAAATGTCTGAAACCTGCATTCTGTGCGTCGTAGCCGTGACGGATACCTGTGATGTTTTCATACATCCATCTGATACCCTGACCAAATGAGAAGTGGTTGCAGGACATTGAATTCCAATATCCCTCCCACATTGAGGTTGCACCCTCGTTTACCATATGCAGGAAAGACGGGAATTCTTCTCTTTCCATAATTCTCATTGCGTGGTCATAGTAACCAAACTGCGTAAGCGTATCAAAAAGCTGCCTCATACCGCACTGACCCGTTGTCATAGCAAAGCCCTCACGCTCAACAATGGTTGCAAGGTTTCCTGCGGCAAGTCTTGCCTTTTCCTCGTTTTCATATAGATTAAAAGCAAGTCCGTATGCATAAGAGGTCTGCGCACCAAGGTTTTCACAGGACACTCCGTTTACAAGTCTTGTGACATTGTAGTCGTAGTGATATTCCGTAACACCGCCGTTTGTCGTAGAGGTAGTAACACCGTCGGAAACCGCTGTATATCCGTCCTCGCGCAAGAAGTTGTTACGCCAGCCCTCGGCAAGCTTTGCGTGAATCTCTTTGTAATATTCCGCATCCTCGGTTTTTCCGATAATTTCAGCCATTTCAGCCATCATCATACAGGAATACGCCGCATATGCAGTTCCAACCTCCGCGTAGGAAATATCACGCCACACATAGTTTGTTGTACATGCCTCTTTTTCACGGTAGCCTCTGCCCTGTATGTTTCTGTAACGTGAGAGATGGTCGCCGTAGTTGCCGTCAACTCTTATCCAGTCGGCTTTTTCGGGATCTAAATAATAAGGAATGGAAAGATATGCCGTCTCTGAATCTCCCTTTTTGTAAATCTTTTTGTTTATGAGAAAATCCATCCACGCTGTCATATTGTCGTAATATTCAAGAATGATTCTCTTGTCCCCGTAGGCGAGATACATTTCATAAGGCACCTGAACAATGACGTCGCTGTAAACTGCTGGGGTTTTTGTACTTGTGCCCTTTGCAGTCGCAGAAGGAGGTGTAATTGATGGAGCAAGCTCCGGAACAGCACCGTCGTGGTACTGTGAGCTTGCAAACATTTGCTCAAAGTTTCTGAAATGATTGTACACATTAGCATAGAACGAAGCCATTCCGGCGGAAAGATTTGAGTCGCCGGACCAGGTATTCTTTTCTCTTGTGGGGCAGTCGGTAATTGCAGAAACATAGTTACTCTTGAGGCTATTTCTGCCATTTTCTTCAAGGATATTGAGCTTTTCGTTTGAGGTTTCAAATTCCATTGTCAGGTCAACATCGCTTGAAAGGAAAAGTGCTTTTACATCCGAAAGAGCCGGAGCTTCAGAAAGTCCTTCAAGCTGAATATACCTGAATCCGTGGTAAACAAGGTCAAATTCTACAGTTTCGCCGCTTGTGTCGCCTCTGAAGATATAGCTGTCTCTGCCGTTGTGTTCATAGGCATCGTAAACCGTTGCACCGGAAAGCACCTCACCGTAACGGACAATCATCTCTGTTCCTACTTCAGCCTTTGCAGTAATTCTTGAAGTACCCGCCATGTTCACGCCGAAATCGTAAACAAAAACACCATTTCTGGGGTTTGTTACTGAAATTGCCTCGATTTCTTTATAAACTCTCACGGGATTCATATTTTCCGCGACAAGTTTGTCAGTAATGTCTGCGCCTGCGTCTTCGGGTGTAAAGGTCTTTGCCGCAACAACGCTCTGCCACTTGTCGCTCGTGCAATTGTTTGTGTTCCAGTTTTCAATATACTTTCTGCCGTCAACCTTCTGACCGATGTAATATCTGTTAGTATATGTTGGACCCTCGTTGGTAGAAAGCCAGGTGGAATCAGTGTCAATTATCTGTTGTGTTCCATCACTGAAGGTAATGACAAGTTTTGCTTTAAGACCAACATTTTTGCCGTATTTCGCTTGAACAGCTCCTGCGTTATACCAACCCTGACCGACCTCAGCGGCAACAGTATTATCACCGTCAATAAGAATATCCTTCACATCGTAGGTCTGATAGTAAAGAATGGTGGTGTATTGCGACTTTCCGGGAGCCATGTAATCATCACTCGCACGGAGTCCGTTCATATACATAATCTGATTTCCTGCGGCAGTGGAATAAAGTCTTGCACTTTCAACCATGGAAAGAGATTGTTCAAGTGTAAACTGTTTTCTGAAAAGCACAGCAGGTAAATCAGCTTTTGAGGCATCTGAGTGGTAAATCCACATATTATCATTGCCGAAATCACCAAACAAACCAGTTTCAAATTCTGCAACGTCACTTGCCTTTACAGCTTCGCCGTCCTTATCATAGACCGTAACCGTCCAATAATATCTTGTTGCAGGTTCAAAGCCGCAAAATTCTACGGGCTCTCCCTCAACTTCGCCTACGTTCTCTGCGCCAATTACGGCATAGTTCAGGTCAGAATACACCTTTGCGCTGTACCATACATCAAAATTTCCGTTCTCGGCATCTTCTTTTGTTGTTGCAATACCGACCTCGTAGGCAGTCTGCTTCTGTCCCCTCTTTGTGGAATCAAGTACCCATGAAAGCCTTGCATCGGTCTCATCCATGCCGAGAGGATTATTTCTGTAATCACATTGAAGTTTCATAACGTTGGTCCATTTTATAGTCTGTTTTTTCCTTCCGATATTGCTCTTGAGCTCGCTTATATCATCCACCAGAACAAGTCCGTCCCCATTAAGGTCTGCAATCTTCCTTATCTGCTCGAATTCCGGTTCTTCGGAAAAGCCTCTGAGTATTACGGCATAGTC
The DNA here is from genome assembly GCA_015065225.1 of Oscillospiraceae bacterium. Taxonomy (GTDB): domain Bacteria; phylum Bacillota; class Clostridia; order Oscillospirales; family CAG-382; genus SIG622. The sequence continues at coordinate 6,355 of SVQR01000017.1, forward strand.
AAGTGTGTCAACAGCGCCGTCCCCGTTGAGGTCGCCTGAAACAAGGGGGATATCCTTCACGGTAAGTCCCGATGATCCAACAAGGATGTTTTCCATATTCACGGGAAGACAACCTTTGCAGGTGATGACTATGTCATACTTTCCCGGAACGACCTCGGTGCTGTAAACACCGTAATCCTCCTCTGCAATAACCTCGCACGCATACCTTGCGCCGTCCCTTCCATAGACAAAAACTTTCGCCTCATCGGCAAAGGGACCTACAAAGCAACCGTCAAGAGTTACATATTGTAAGTTTTCGGCGTCTGCAAGCGCGAATCCCGTCATATTGGCGACAATCATAATTATGCTCATAACAAGCGCCGTAAGTGCTTTCAATCTTTTCATTTTCTACCTCCTGAAATCATAATTTATTTCATTATAATAATATTATGGCTTCATGATTTCAAAAAAGCTTGTAATTCAGATTCTAAAACTTGTAATATCGTTTCAGAATGATATCCTCCATGTCTTACAGCTTCTAACAAAAAAACACTGCCCGAAGGCAGTGCTTGGATTTGGCACATTATAAATACTTTTCAATCATTCTGCTCATATGCGACAGATCGTAATATCCGCACATCTGTGCTATAACGGTCTTCGAAAATCTCCCTTCCACCAGAAGATTTTTCGCTCTTTGTGCACGTAGCTTTGCAACATACAGCATAGGCGGCATATCATAAACCTGCTCAAAAGCACGGACAAAGCTCGAACGCGAAAGATGAACCTTGTTGCTTAGAGTCTCGAGTGTGATTTTCTCGTCAAGATTTTCATTTATATATTCCGTGGCTATTGACACAAGGTGGGCGTATTTGCAGTTATTATCATCCGAAGGATACAGCTGACGCAAAAGAGAATCCGCAAAGATATACAGCATCATGTACAGGGTGTGCACCTTTATAGGAGTTGTAACAAGACGAGATGCATCAATCACCATAGCCGTCAAAAAGGCAACCTCAACAAATTGAAGCTGTTTATCATCAAGACGTACAATGCGTTTACCGAACTCCGCACCATTATATTTGCCATCAAGTCCCACGAGCGCATCAAACCCATTCACGCCACGTGCCTCTTCGTACATTCTTTCAAAAAGTCCCATTGAAATTAAGATGTGACGTGCATAAAGCTGGTTGAGATTGATGCATTCATTTTTCGCAAACGGCGGTATGATAAATACATCTCCTTTGGAAATATCAAAGTAGCTGTCCTCGTACCGGAGACGGCATCCTCCCCTGAAAACAATTATCACCTCATAATAATCGCCTGCATGAAGTCCCTTGTGGTATCTCGGCCCGTTAAAAACTCTTATATCGCATCCATTTACGGCAAAAAACGTATCAGATGCAAAAAACTGCACTTCCTCCATCATATCCCCCCCTTCCGACGTTAAGCAAGCATATTATAACAACCTCTTATCAAAATGTCAAGTGGAAAGTTTTTACAAGTCGAAATGGGGACACAAATTACAAAGGAATGAATTGAAGCGTTGCGTTAAAAATCGGCAAATTTTAAAGAAGAACCGGTCTTGATTTGTTCAAGATGAACGCCTCATAGCCGGTTTTCCACAAGTTAATATTATTTAAATTTCGAGGATTTTCCACATCCTCTTTTTGTTATGCCCTTTTTTCGCCTGTTTTTGGCTTTTTGCTTTTGGACGTGATTTTTTTGTTGTTTTTTTCTATGTGGGTTGACTCGATTTTTGATTTTAGGCAGCCCCATTATGTTTTGTCTATGTGAAATTACACGGAGAGCCACTTTGTATCGTTTCTTGCACTTTCGTACATCTTGTCAAGAATGTAACGCGATCTTATGCCGTTCTCGGCGGTAACAACAAGCGCTTCGCCTGTTCTTATCGCATTTGCAAAGTTGTCTGCCGCCTGATTCCATTCACGTTTTACGGGATATGGAGAGTTCTCTGTCCATTTTCCGTCCTGCCACCAGTAAATATGATCACCTTCGGGACCGCCTGCTGTCAGCAGATATGCGCCTTTATCACCGAAGACCTCAAGTCTTGTATACCAGGAGGATGCGGGATATGAGGTCGTAGAGGATATCCTTGCAATCATACCGTTTTTGTACTTCATTTCTGCGATAGCAAGGTCTTCGGCTTCAATGTCAAAGGTTTGTCTCTCGGTCATGCAACGAACACTGTCGGGCATACCGAAAACCGTGAGCATTCTGTCTATCTCGTGTATTCCCTGATTGCTCATCGCTCCGCCGCCGTCCATGGCAAAGGTTCCTCTCCAGCCTCCGTTTTCAAGGAAGTATTCTTCGGTGCGTTTTATGTTAAGAAGCATATTTGCACACTTTATTTTGCCGAAAAATCCGTTTTCAATGGCGTGCTTCAGTTCTTTCAGAGGACCTCTGAAATGCAGGTCAAAATCACAGCCGACAAACAGTCCCTTTGTTTTTCCGTATTCCGCAAGCTCGCGGCACTTTTCATAATTTACATCCATTGGCTTTGTAAGAAGCACGTGCTTGCCTGCATCAAGGCATCTCTTTGCAATATCGCAGTGCGTACCTGTCGGAGTGACAATGTACATAACTTCAACGGATTGGTCGTTGAGGAATGCTTCAATATCGGTACTGTACGGCACACCGAACTGTTTACCGACAGTCTCCGCCTTTTCTGCATTTATATCACATACACCTGCAAGCTTTATGCCGACAGTTTCCGTAAGCTGAATACATCTGTTCTTACCCATGCCGAGACCTACCACAACCATGCTTACGGGATCATCCTTATACGGACGGTCAAAAGTTTGTTTTACCGCAAGTGCGGTTTTCAGATCTGACGGAGCACTTTCCGACCATACTTTCTTTATGTAAGTGTGACACTTTTCCGTTGCGCTTCTGTATGTGAGTCCGTGATTTCCGGACGGAAGGTGTGTCTCAATGGATACAGGCATATTCTTTCCGATTGCCGCCGCACCTCTGAGAACCCTTTCCCACGGTACTTTCTTGCAGTCTATTTCCGAAAGAACTCCTCTGCACTTTACGTGTAACATATTGGCATATTTCAAAGCCTTTGTAAAATAATCAATGCAATCGCCTTCTGCTTCCGGGAGTATTTCAAACATATTTGATACATCCCATGCCATTCCCCATGTCGGCTCATTCAGAGCTTCAAGTACGGTAATTACTTCATCCGGTGTCTGACCACAATTTTCAAAGCCGAGTATAAGTCCCGCTTCCTTTGCTCTTTTTGCGACGGGGGAGAACATCTCAAGCACCTTTGAAAGCTCATCCGGTCTCATAGCAAGCTCTCCGCATTTCGGATCGTACTGATCGTGCTGCCAGTAATTGAAGGAGCGCACAAGACGGCAGTCAAGAATATCTGCGGCTCTTATGATTCCTTCAAGCTTTTCTTCTTCCTGTCTTCTTGTTTCAGCATCCGGAAGATGTATCTTACATAAGGATGACTGAATAACTCCCGTTTTGAGTCCGAGGCTGTCAAGCTGTGATTTCAAGGCTTTCAGCTGTTCGGTATTCTGTTTTTCTATAGGAAGTCCGTTTACCATTCCTCTGAAATCTACGTATTTATAGCCTTGCTCTGCGAAATATGGAAGGACATTTGTTACTTCCTCGTGAAGCTCGTCCGTGAAAACCGATATATACATTTTTCCTCCTGTATTGACATTTGTATTGGATCATGATATTATTTTATCATAAATATAATTCTATTTATTGTGTAATTTTAAGCAAAAATATAATTATTTTAATGTGAGGAAGAATGGAAGAAATCAGAACAAACAAAAAAATATCGGTATCCGATGATAAGGATCCGATAACATTTGCGCATATGAAAACCTATGACACCCCCGAAAGTCATATGCTTCATCTCAATAATTATGTAGAGGTCTATATATTTGTTTCCGGAGATGCAACTTACATAGTAGGAGATAAATATTATGAACTTGAACCGGGAGATGTTCTTGTTATTACGCCCCATGAGGTACACGTTCCTGTTATAAAGAATGAATGTGTATATGAAAGATACTATCTGCTCTTTCCGCTAAATACATTTTCTGAGTTTCTGTATAATCCGCTGGCTTCTTTTATAGTAGGTGACGGAAAGAGATCGGCGATGCTTTGCCGTTCAAAAGAGAATCGTGAAAGAATTTCTATTATCCTGTCGGAGCTCGATTCGCTTTTAAAAGACGATATTTCCGATAATTCCGAGCTTGCGGCATATTCTCTGATGCTTCGCCTTGTTTGCCTTCTTAATGACGGTTTTTCCTCGTCACCGGGCGGACAGTATGCCGATCATAATACAAGCACACCGGATATTATCAGAAATGTGCTCTTGTATATTAACGACCAGGCGGGTTGTATAAGCACCGTAAGCGATATATCCGAAAGATTCCATATTTCTCTGCCGTATCTTTCATCGGTATTCAAGAAGTATATCGGGGTAACTGCCGGAGATTACCTGAGAACAAAAAAGATCGCTCTTGCCAAAAAGCTTCTTGAGGGAGGAAATACGGTAACATACACATGTTACGAATGCGGCTTTTCCGATTGCTCCTATTTTATAAGGACATTCAAAAAATATGTGGGTATAACTCCGAACAAATACAGGAATAAATATATCAGGATAGACAAGTAAATAATCATAAACTCTGTCGACATCACTACGGACAAAAGAATTGAGAGCAGAAGACCTCTTTTACGGGAAAGGCCGTGTATTCCGTTTGACCTGTGAGAATACATACACCCTGTATTCTTGTTGCGGAGTGGGCTATATGATCGCAGGAAATGCATCTGTCGCATACAAGAAGTGAGTTTAATAAAAGGTGAAAAACAAAGGGGCTGTCACATTAAGCTCTCCCCAAAAATAAAAAATGCGGTTGCTATTTACCAAAAAGGTATTGAGCAACCGCTTGCTTTGTTGTATAATTAAATCACCACAAATAAGCAACAATCAAAGCAACGAGGAAATTATATAACAATGAGAAACAGAAGTCAAGTGGTTTTGCCGATAAAATTAGAAATAAAACTCCCAAAAGATGATTTTGTGTATAAAGTAGCAGAAATATGCGATGAATTGGACTATCAGGTACTGAAAGAACACCGCCCTAAGGTACTGAAAGCGTTGACAAGCGAGGAAGGCGCACTTTTGAGGATGAACAGATCCATACAGGTGGAGGGTGTGTTTGGGGTGTTGAAAGAAGACTACGGCTTCCGCCGTTTTATAACGAGAGGAAAGACGAACATAGAAACGCAATTCTTTCTTCTTGCCTTTGCATTTAACATAGAAAAACTGTGCAACCGTGCAAAAAAAGGAAGAACCGGTCTTGATTTGTTCAAGCTGAACGCCTCATAGCCGGTTTTCCACAAGTTAATATTATTTAAACTTCGAGGATTTTCCACATCCTCTTTCTGTCATGCCCTTTTTTCGACTGTTTTTGGCTTTTTTGCTTTTGGACGTGATTTTTTTGTTGATTTTTTCTATGTGGGTTGGCTCGATTTTTGATTTTAGGCAGCCCCTGTTTTTGTTTGTCCGTTTTTCCCGGATCTTGAATTCAGGTTGACAAAATCAGTGTTCCGTGCTATAATAAATACAACTTCAAAGTGCAGGGAGAAAAGTGTCACAACAAGGTGCAGGAGGGCGACCCGCTGGAGATATTCACCGACCGTGACGGCGAGGTGATATTTAAAAAGTACTCTCCCATAGGCGAATTGTCCGGCTTTGCAAATCAATATGCCGAAACACTCTACCGCACTTGCAATTATCCCATCCTTATCTGCGACAGAGATACTGTTATCGCTTTTGCGGGACTTTCGAAAAAAGAATGTGCGGAGAAAAAGATATCCCCGGAGCTTGAGAGCATTGTGGAAAACCGCTCCCTTTATGTGCATGAGAAAAACGGAAAAGATGTCCCTGCGATAGACGGCAATGAAAAGCTGACTGTTTCCTGCGCGATGCCGATCATCTCCGAAGGCGATATAATCGGTGTTGTGATGTCGGTACTTCCCGAAGGTCAGGAAAGTATCCCGACGGACGTTGAGACAAAGCTTATCCAGACAGCAGCGGTATTTCTCGGAAAACAAATGGAATAATATCCCCGACGGTGTATCTTGATAATACGGTACATCGTCTTTTTTTGTAAAGTGCGGTTTCGGAATAATGACCTTATTCTTTTGAAGAGGTTGATAAATAAAAAGGACGATGTATCGCCTTGATACACCGCCGAAATTTTGTGATATTTCAGAATTTGTTTACTTCAAAAAATCTTTCCTTTGTTATTTCATAAACGTGGATGGTCTTATATTCGCCCTTGACATACATGGATTTTCTGTATATGCCCTCAAGAGTCATTCCCAGTTTTGTCATGACGCGCATGGAGCCGTTGTTGCCTTCCATGAATTTTCCGCATATCTTTTCTGCGCCGAAGGTGTCGAAGCAATATCTCATGACTGTTCTTGCAGCTTCGGGAGCAAGCTCTTTTCCCCAATATTCCGGAGCGAGAACATATCCTATCTCAATGGTCCTTGTATCGTCATCCATGCTTGTGATGCCGCAGGTGCCGATGAATCTTCCGTCTTCCTTGTATGTAAGTCCGAAATCCCAGAATGAGCCGTTGTCGTACTTCTTTTGCAGAAGCTTTATGTACTTTTCCGTCTGGGTAAGGCTCACATGAGGTGTCCAGAGAAGATATCGGGTGACTTCTTCGCATTTTGAATAGTCGAACATATCCTGTGCGTTTTCCGGAACTATCCTCTTGTATATAAGTCTGTCACTTTCAAGTGTGGGTGTATCCTTAAAGGTCTCGCGTATCTTTTCTGTTATGCCGGACTCTTTTTCGGCATTTTTTTTAAAAAACATATCTGCCTCCGAGCTGTTGAATGAAATCCACGGTATTATATCATATTCCGTCGCCGATTGCAATAGACAAAAGCAAAATTACGAAAAATACCGCATCATTCAAACAGGTCTGCATTTTTTGATCAATAATTTCTGATAACTTCCTCACCGGGATAAAGGCTTTGGAACTCTGCCCATTCGGGTACGATGCCTTTTTCCTTTTTGTGGAGCTTTACAAGTGTATCTCCCTTTTTAAAATCACCGATATTGTTGTCGCTTGAATCGTATCCGGCAAAAATGAATGCGATGGCATCACCGTCTTTTTTTACTGCACACAGAATCCTTGTTATATTTCCGGCATTGTCCACGGTGATAGTGCCGCTGCCCTTGCCGTCATTTCCGAGATTTGACTCGAAGGTGTATATCACTGCCAGACTTGTTTCGGGATTTGTCTGATAAAACTCATATTTTGTTTTTGTGCCGTCGCTGACGGTGCTGTTACCCAAGGCAACATTCTCTGCATGGAGGATATCCTGCTCCTTCTGCTTGCTTTTATCCATTGTCCCCTTTATAATTATCCCCATTGCGACAATAAGCACAGCAACAAAGAATATCAACATGGTTTTGTTTTTCATTTTTTCTGTTCCTTTCGGGGGTGTATTTTTGGTCTTTCGACTTGACATAAAGCATAAAATATGATAACATAAATTTGTAACTAAATTTAAGGATAAATATTTATGAAGAATAAAATAATATACGCCTTTGTACTGCTTATCGTTATGAGCGTCTCGCTTTTCGGATGTTCGGAAGGCGGCACAAGGATCGACAGTGAACAGCAATACGGATTATCAATGCCGAAGCCGGGTTCGGGAACAAAAAGACATTCCGGTAATACCGAGACCGCAGATCCCGACATTATACCTGACACATCTGTACAGGTACAACCGGAAATAAAAGAACCCGTATACCAAAAAATATCCTTCATGGGATGCGGAGACAATATCATATACTACGGCAACGTAAGAGATGCCGAGAGCCTTTCCGACGGCACAAGGAAATACAATTTCAAGCCTATGTTCGCACCTGTTGCGGACAGGATAAAGAATGCCGATATCGCCTTTATAAATCAGGAGACCGTCATGGCAGGGGAAGGATACGACCTCAGCTATTATCCCAGATTCAACAGTCCGCGCGATGTGGGATACGACCTTGTGGAGCTCGGTTACGATGTTATAAATATCGCCAATAACCATATGCTTGATAAAGGTGCGCAGGGACTTTCCAACACCATAGAATTCTGGAAAGGACAGGATTGCCTGATGATAGGCGGTTACGAGGATGCTTCCGATTACGATACCGTACGTACCCTTGAAAAAAATGGCATAAATATAGCTTTTCTTTCATATACCTACGCTACCAACGGTATATCCAAAGGAAAGAATTCACCTCTCGCAATACCCTACATCAACGACGATGACATAAAAAGGCAGACGGAAAAAGCGAAGGAAAAGTCTGATTTTATAATAGTCTCCGTTCATTGGGGTGATGAGGGTTCATTCAAGCCGAACAATGAGCAGAAAAGAGTCGCACAGCTTCTTGCCGACTGCGGTGTTGATGTTATAATAGGACATCATCCCCATGTGATTCAGCCTGTGGAATGGCTTTACGGCAGAAACGGAAACAGGACTCTCTGTGTATATTCTCTCGGAAATTTCGCAGCTGAGCAGGCATACGCATACAACATGGTTGGAGGTATAATCTCTTTCGATATAGTCTCCGAGGATAACGGCAAGCCATATGTGGAAAATCCGATATTTACTCCGACGGTGTTCCATTTCAACTCAAGATTCTATCAAAATACGGTATACCCTATGCAAGAATATACCGAAGAGCTGGTAAATGCACACGGTGTAAAGACCTATTACAAGAAAAACATATCGCTTGCACAGCTCAGAAAGTATGTGACGGATACGGTATCACCCGTATTCCTGCCGGAAGGCTTTGTATCATGACATAAGCACCCGCAACAAGGCAGCATGCCTTATTGCGGGATGTTTTTTTATTTTGACATATAATCCGAGGGAGATACACCTGTCATTTTTCTGAAGCTTCGGCTGAAGTACCCCACATCCTCAAAGCCGGACATATGCGCTACCTCATAGACCGAATACATTCCCGAAGACAGAAGCTCCTTTGCACGATCGTTCTTTAGCTTATTTATGTACTTCAGCGGAGAAGTGCCGAATATTTGAGAGAACAGCCTTCTGAAATATTCCGGTGTCATGCCGCAAAGGGCTGACAGTTGTGTCACCGTGGGCGATGTGTCCATGTATGTTTCGTGTATAAGATCCACTGCCTTTTGTATCGTTGCTTTTTTGTTTCCGGATATATATCCAAGCGAGTATTCATGCTGAAGGGCGAATAATATATCGTAAAGATACGCCTTGCATTTCTGCATATAGCCTTGCTGTCTTTGTGTAAAATATTTGTCCGCACCCTTGAACAGCTCGTAAAACAGCGACGGATTCTTAAGCTGTACACAAAAGGGTTCATCGCAAAAGTCATCGTCAAGACGGAAGTTTATCGCATAACACACATGGGATGCGGAAGAACTGACGGTATAGTTTGATCCTTGCGGAAGATATATCAGCGAGTTTACGGCTGCGACGACGTTCTTTCCCGTGCTGAAGCTGAAGGTACTGCTTCCTTCGGGGTAAAACACCACGCCGTGAGATGCTCTGTTCGTGTGTATCGGTGAGCCTTTCGTCACCCTTGCGCAAAGATCTATCTTCGATACGGTGAAGTCGTATGTCATGAATCTTTCCATGTTTTGTCCCTTTCACAGCTTTTATAAAAAGTTTGATTTGTACCTATCTCTTTTTACAGATGATACCACATATTCATTGAAAAATCAAGACACAGTACGATATTTTTCCGAGAAGATGTTATTAAATAGTTTTGATTTGTCCTATTTGTACGATTTGTTCATTGACTTTTGCGGCATAAGGTATTATCATTTAACCGTAAACAACACAAAACAACACAAAAGGAGAATTCTCATGTTCGCTGACGTAAAGGAAATACTGGCAAAACAATTTAAAGAGACAGCCTGGCAGGAAGACAGCGGAAGGTCAAAGGAAGAGCTGTACGCATTGGCAAAGACAATATCCGATTCCGATCTTCCCGTACCTCTTATCAAGGCAAAGACTTTTGAGCTTCTGGTGAACGAAGGACGGATCGCCGTGGATAAATATGATATGTTTCAGGATAAGCTGGATGTTGTCGGTATACTCTCAAAGCAGAGGGGCGAAAGACACGGCAGGATGATTAAACGTGAATTTTCGGAGATCGCCGATTATTTCAATGTTTCCTCCGAGTGCGGTGCGGGCAGAGCGGATGCGGATTACGGGCATCTTACTCCGGATACAAAGGCTCTGTGTGATCTGGGCTTTACCGGTGTTATAGAACGGCTTATCTCCGAGAGGGACAAGAAGGAAAGCCTCACTGATGAACAGAAGGTATTCTATGAGGCGGCGATAACAACATGGGAATCCTCCGTGAGATTTGCGAAAAGACTGTCAGAGGCGATACGTCCGTACAATGCTGAAAACGCCGATTGCCTTGATGCTATTACAAAGCGTGCTCCCGAAACCACATATGAGGCGATGCACACGATATGGTTGTTCTTTGCACTGCATGAAATAATCACGGGGGAAAGGTGCAGAACTCTCGGACGTATGGATGTGCTTCTTTATCCGTATTATAAGAAAGATATCCAATCGGGAAGATACACAAAGGCGGATATCCGTGAGTTGATGCGATATTTCCTGTTTAAGATGTGGGCGGCGCATATTCCGTTCGATCTTCCCTTTACGATAGGCGGCGAAACTCCCGACGGCAAGGGTGAGGTTACCAACGAGATATCATATATGATAGTTGAAGTCTTTGACGAGCTTGAGATACACAGTCCGAAGATACACGTAAGGATATCCGACAAGACACCCGAAGACTTTGTAAAGCGCGTACTTGACTGTATAAGACACGGAAACAGCAGCTTCCTTATGATGAACGACAAGGTCGCCGCAGAAGGTCTTATGCGTGTCGGTATAGAGGAAAAGGATGCGAGGAATTACGTTCCCGTAGGTTGCTACGAGAATGCGGCATGGGGAGTCGAGATGCCCTGTACGGGAAATGCGGCGATAGCCATGCCAAAGGCATTGGAGTATGTCATCACCGGTGGTAAGGATCTTGCATCGGGAAGGATGATGACCTTTGACGCAGGTATGCCCGAAACATATGACCAATTCAAGGATGCCGTAAAGGCTCAGATAAAGTATATGCGCGATTATACCGTGAAGTTTGTAAACGGTGTTGAAAAGCATTATCCTGAGGTAAACCCCGATCTCTTTGTATCCGGTCTTTGTGAGTATGCGGTAAAGTCGGGACGTGACGTCTTTTCGGGAAGCGCAAAGTACAACAACAGCGCTATAAACTATATGGGCATCGCAACACTTGTGGATTCGGTTGCGGCTGTTAAAAAGATAGTGTTTGATGATAAGAAGGTAACTCTTACGGAATTGTTCAATATCCTCAAGAATAACTGGAAGGACAGGGAGGATCTTCGCACATATGCACTCGGTCTTTCGGAAAAATACGGCAACGGCAACGAGCTTGCAGACAGCCTTATGCGTGAGTTTACCGACTTTGCGGGGGATATCACCAACAACACTCCCAATGGCAGAGGCGGCGTATACAAATCCGGATGTTACAGTATAGACAGATGCTTCACCTACGGCAAGGGACTTATGGCAACTCCCGACGGAAGATATGCCGGTGAGCAGTTCTCCAAGAATCTATGTGCCGTCAACGCCATGGACAAAAAGGGCATAACCGCACTTCTTTCCTCCGTTGCGAAGATAGACCACACAAAGTTTTCCAACGGTACGGTGCTTGACTATGTGCTTCACCCTTCAGCGGTATCAGGCGAGGACGGACTTACGGCTATGTACGGTATAGTCAAGGCATATTTTGCAATGGGCGGACTTGCACTTCACGGCAATGTGTTTGATGCGAAAGTACTCAGAGCCGCGCAGAAGAACCCTGAAAAATACAAGAATCTTCAGGTTCGTGTCTGCGGATGGAATGTTTATTTTGTAAATCTCACCAAACAGGAGCAGGATTCCTTTATCATTCAGAGCGAGCATATCGGTTAAAATGTAATAAGGCATATCACCCCGCGGAAGTATAGGCTTCTTCGGGGTGATTTTTGTCGGAGAATTTCTTTACAGCACGTTTTTGCGGTAAGTTCACCCTTTGCAAATGTGCCTAATTAACCAAACATATTTATGCAATTTTGTTAAAATCTCCAAAAATTAACAAATTTCAAAAAAGGGTTGCAAAATGCGGAAAAATAGTGTACACTGAACGCGAAAAAAGGTAACCGAAAGGATGTGACCTTATATGCTTCCATTGGATAAACTGTCGGATAAAGCCCTGAAGATACTTGAAAAGAACGGGCTTTCCGAAAATGATATCGCGGTATGTCTGTCACTTGACCTTGATCTTGACGGCAACTTCTCGGATGACTTTTTGTGTGTAAGTGCCGATAAGTCGGAGCTGATATATATCGGCGAAAAGGATGAGAAGATAGTCTACCGCAAGAGGATAGAAAATATCCTGGAGCTGAGTATAGACAATTATACCACATCAAACAGAGTGATCGCACGAAGCGGTAAGGACAAAGCTCCGAGAAAGGGCGAGGGAAGCCACGAGGAGTTCTGCGAAAAGGCGAAAGAGTACGCGAAGGGATGCACCACGGAAGGCATCGGATGCTGTACCAACGCAAAAAAGAGAAAGCTTCTTGCATTTGTCAATATCTTTGATAAGTTCGCCGACGGCAAGGATGTCATGGATGACGATTCGATATTCGAGCAGTTCAATGCAAAATGTCCCAAGTGCGGCAAGGTGTATGAGGATCAGCTAAGACGCATCTGCGATGATTGTACCAACAAGAAAGGTACCTTCGTGCGTCTTATGGGGTATCTCGGACGTCATAAGCTGTGTTTCGGTATTGCTATGTTCTCCCTTATTGCCATAGCTGTGCTTGCACTTTTGCATCCGCTTATAAACGGTAAGCTGCTGTTCGACCAGGTCATAACAAAGCCGAATGCCGAGGGCACACTCGGTCAGCTTCACGAGCTTAAATATCTGTGGATGACCATTGGACTTATTGTCGGTACGGAGGTGCTCTCTCAGCTGTTCGTTATCTGGGGTGACAGAAACCTTGACAAGCTTGGTGTTCTTATCACGCAGAGGATGAAGAATGATATCTTCCGCGCCATGTGTAATCTCCAACTGTCATATTTCAACAAGAACCCCACCGGACGTCTTATAACAAGAGTGGACTACGATGCGGACAAGATCAGAAACTTCTTTGTATCGGGACTTCCGCACCTTATCATAAACGTCATGAAGTTTATCGGTATTGCGGTATTGCTGTTCGGCATCAACTGGAAACTGACACTTGTGGTATTTGTTCCCGTTCCGATAATCGTGGTGATATTCAAGGTAATGCTTCCGAAGCTGTGGCGAAGCTTTTCAAAGCAGTGGAGACGTTCTTCCGCGCTCAATGCAATGTTGGGTGACTCGCTATCGGGTATCCGCGTTGTAAAATCCTTTTCCAAGGAAGCGGACGAGACGAGCAGATTTATGAGCTACTCCACAAGACTTTACGAGGCAAATCTTCGCACTAACCTCATATCCATATGTATATTCCCCGTGGTATCACTGCTTATCGGCTTCTCCAGCCAGGCTATCTGGGGTGTCGGTGGCTTTGAGGTAATGAACGAGAGCATGACATACGGTGAGTTCACCATGTATCTCGGATATGTGGGCATGATATTCGCTCCGCTTGAATTTTTCACAAATTTCACAAATATACTTACTGACGTAATAAACAGTGCGGACAGAATGTTTGAGACTCTCGATACCGTTCCGGAGATAACAAATTCCAAGGATGCGGTAAAACCCGATAAGATAAAGGGCGATATAAAATTTGACTCGGTATCCTTCCATTACAGTCCCAACAGACCTATCCTTAAGAATGTATCCTTCCACATAAAGCCCGGAGATCATGTCGGACTTGTGGGACATACGGGAAGCGGAAAGAGCACTATTGCTAACCTTATTACAAGAATGTATGATGTAATAAGCGGAAGTGTCGAGATAGACGGCATCAATGTCAAGGAGATAGACCTTGAGACTCTCCGTAAGAACGTGGCGATAGTATCCCAGGAGGTATTCCTGTTCAGAGGTACAATCGCAGATAACATAAGATACGCAAGACCTGACGCCACTCCCTCAGAGATAATTGCTGCGGCAAAGGCGGCAAATGCCCATGATTTTATAATGCAGCTTCCCGAAGGCTACGAAACAGAGGTCGGCGTGGGCTCAAGATCTCTTTCCGGCGGTGAACGTCAGAGAGTCTCCATTGCTCGTGCATTGCTTCTTGCACCTCAGCTTCTCATTCTCGACGAAGCGACAGCAGCAATGGATACGGAGACGGAAAAGCTGATAAGTGAAGCGATAGACAAGCTGATAGTGGGAAGAACGACGATTACCATTGCACACAGGCTCTCCACTCTCAAAAACTGTAACTACATAATGGCAATAGAAAACGGCGAAGTAGCCGAAATGGGTCCTGCCGCGGAGCTTCTTGAGAAGAAGGGCGTATATTACAAGCTGTATACTCTCCAGGAGGAGCAGATGCAGAAGGTAATGAGCGGAAAATAAGGATATAGGATTTAGGATATAGGATTTAGGGGATGAGGATTTTTGCGTGCAAAGATAATCAAATCAGATTCAAATACTCGCAAAAATCTCCGTTTGATTGTAAGGTCATCTTATTTTTAATATCAGAAGGAAGCGAAGCTTCCAACATTCCCTAAATCCTAAATCCTATCCCCTAAATCCTATTCTATAAATCCTATTATCAAAAAAAGATTCTTTATAACTTACCAATTGACAATTGAGGTTGAAACCTTCAATCAATTTTGCATTTTGCATTTCACGAAGTGACAAAGAGGTGGAAAAGATGGCAGAAGAAATTAAGAATAAACAGACAGAACAAGAAGAGAATGATATTTTCGCAAAACGCCGTTCGGTGGATCTTACGCCGCAGAATGCGAGATTTATCCGTTCGGAAGGCGGACTTATATCCCTTGAATTGAAGAACGGCAACGGTGAGAAGGAAAGCTTCGAGAGAGTAGTTCCCGTAAGAGCCTTCCCGATAACCGATCCTGATGCGTATATCTCCATCCGAGAGCCGGATACGAGAGAAGGCGGCAAGGGTGCGGAGATAGGCATGATAGAAAAACTGTCAGACTTTGACAAAGAGACATCAGAGCTTATACTTGAGGAGCTTGACAGAAGATATTTCACGCCTGTCATAGAAAAGATATACAACGTCAAGGAAAAGTTCGGATATATGTACTTTGACGTTCTTACAAGCTCCGGTAAGGTCAGCTTTGTAATGAACAATCCTTCATCCAACATAAGAGTGCTTGAGGATAAGCGTTCCCTCATCTACGACATAGACGGTAACTGCTTCGAGATACCGGAGGTCGATAAGATGGATAAGGCAAGCTTTAAGAAGATAGAGATCTATCTTTGATAAACAAGGGGAGGATCGGGAGTTACCGACTCACCTTAAGGGGGAATACTATGAAACTGCAATTCGAGCTTCCCGAAATAGAAGCCATAGTCTTCAAGAATAATGTCGGTAAGGGCGAACACATACTTTACTGTGTACCCTTCGACTTTCATGAGGAAAAGCGTGTTTCGGGATATATGGTCTTTACCGAAAAAAAGATATATAAGATACTTGTTGATACGCTTCTTGCAACTTATGAATTCGGTAAGCTGTCGGGATTTTCCGTTGAAGTGATGCTTGGTGTCTGCGGATTCTATGCAAAGGTCGACGGAAACAGTGAGCTGCTTTGCCAATTCATATCGGGCAGAAACCTTGCAAGATACTCCGTTATGGTCAATGCCTGCGAAAAGATAGCATCCGGTGAGCTTGAGCTTGTCGAGAACGATGAGCCGGAAAGTTACTGTCCCAAGTGCGGACGTCCCTTTGTTAAGAATACAAGGATATGTCCTTTCTGTCAGAGCAAACTTGAGGTCTACAAGAAGCTGTTCGCCATGACCAAGGGTCTGAGATTTATGATGTTGTTCCCGCTTATAGTTACGGCGGTGGCTCTTGTTATAAGGTTTATCGTTCCGTTCTTCCAGAAGGCGGCAATCAACGATTATATTACCAACAGCGACAGACCGGACAACTATATGACGCACTTCCTGCTTATCATCGCGGCGATAGTCACATTCGACCTTATAAGCAGGATACTCAACGTAATAAAGAGCAGACTTTCCGCAATCGCGGGCAACAGATTCACAAGGATGATGAGAACGCTTCTTTTTGAAAAGATCCAGATGTTATCAATGTCATCCATTTCGCAGAAGTCTTCGGGCGATCTTATGGGAAGGATAAACAGCGACGTTTCCGTAGTACAGGATTTTATCACCAATCAGCTGCCAAATTACTTCTCATACATACTTTCCTTCGTGGTGGCGCTGGTGCTTCTTCTCGCGCTGAATCCGCTTATGTGTCTGTTTGTATTTGTTCCGATACCTCTTGTAGTGTTTGTCATATTCAAGCTGCGTGGAAGTATGCATAAGAAGATCATTCACCGCTGGAGAAAAAGACAGAAGATAAACAGATACCTTCAGGACGTCATAAACGGTATAAGAGTGGTAAAATCCTTTGGCAACGAGGAAAAAGAGATAAAGTCCTATGTGGATAACAACGAAGAATACTTCGACAGGGATATGGATACATGTATGTATTTCGATACTCTGTTCCCTGTGCTGTCGTTTGTTCTCAAAATAGGAAGCTACATGATCCTTTCCATGGGTAACTACCTGCTGTTCGGAGGAGCAATGACAGTCGGTGAGCTCAATCAGTTCACAACATATACCAATATCGCTTATGAGCCTCTCATGCAGATAACGCAGATACCGAGAGTTATATCCAACTTCATCACATCCCTTTCAAAGGTGCTTGAGATAATGGAGGAGGAACCGGATATATACGATGCCAATATGCCCAGACACAACAAGATAAAGGGCGATGTAAGCATAAAGAACGTATACTTCGGATATGACAGCTACAACCCCGTTCTCAAGGACGTGAGCGTTGAAGTGAAGAGCGGTGAAATGATAGGTATCGTAGGTCATTCCGGATGCGGCAAGACTACGCTAATCAATATGCTGATGCGTCTTTATGATCCCAACGAAGGCTCTATCTCTGTTGACGGCGTGGATCTTCGGGATATGTCCCAGGAGTCACTTCGTTCACAGATAGGCGTTGTGCTTCAGGAGACACATCTTTTCTCCGGATCTGTCCGCGATAACATAAGATACGCAAAGCCTTATGCCACAAATGCCGAAGTCATTGCTGCCGCAAGAGCTGCAAATGCCCATGACTTTATAATGAATCTTCCGGAAGGCTACAACACGATGGTTGGCGAGAAGGGATTCAGCCTCTCCGGCGGTGAACGTCAGAGGATTGCTATAGCAAGAGCTCTCATCCACGATCCGCGTATCCTTATTCTTGACGAAGCCACAGCGGCACTTGATACGGAAACGGAAAAGCTCATTCAGGACGCGATAAACAAGATGACCGTAGGTAGAACGACCTTTGCGATAGCTCACAGACTTTCCACACTCAGAAATGCCGACAAGATACTTGTTCTTGATCACGGTCAGGTGAAGGAATACGGAACTCACGGTGAGCTGCTTGATAAGAAGGGCATATACTACAAGCTCGTAATGGCTCAGGCAAGAGCTGCGCTTGGCGGTAATGCGGAAGAATAAGTATTTATAATGCATCTTACCCGATGGATGTTTTTGTCTGTCGGGTTTTTTGTGTGCGGTTGATGATATGCTGCAAAGATGTAACGCATTCGGCAGAGAGATGTTGTTTTTAACATCAGCAAATCCAAATATGAATAAATTCGGCAGCTTTTTACCTATTAAAACACTATATTAACAACAAACCCACAAACTGTACTTGATTTTTCGTTCGCAATATGCAATAATATAATGAATTAATTTGTACTATTAAGGATGGTATTTATATGACCAAGCTCAGAATACTCATATCATTGCTGATATCGGCTGTTGTGCTGTCGGTGTGCTTCTCGGCAAGCTCGGCTGTCTATAAAGAAGCGGAGGCTTATCTTTCCGAAGAAGAAACCGAGGATATATCCGCAAGCTACCCCGATATGCTCGCCATAGACTTTGCGGCTTATCACGATAATATAGTAAACAACAGAGATACGGGTTGGGTAAGCGTTGTCGAAAAAGACGGCAGACGTACAGTTAAGACTGTACCAAATAAAAATGCCGAAGACAGCACCGCCACCGTTGTTGACGGTTATCACTACACAAGTGCGAAGATACACGTCGGTGTATACAAATATGCGGCGGTTGAATACTTCTATGAGTCGGATGATCCGCTGACAAATATCAAGATGAGGCTCAGTCCTCTTTCCAACGGAGGCTCGCTCTTAAAATCTGTTTCTGCCGATTCACAGAGTAATCTTAAAGCAAGTGTCTGGGATATCGCCGTTTTCGATTTGTCCGCCATGGGCACAAACGCAAATCCCAATGCCGACAATCCTCATCTTATGCAGATGCACACTTATCCGTTCGGTACAAATAACATCAAAAAGCACAAGGGCAACGATGCCATGTATATAAGCAAAATAATGTTCTTCAAGGAAAAACCGACCTTAAAGAGCTGCAGAGCATATATGAACGGCTATGATGACGGTACATTCAGACCTTCAAACCTTCTCTCAAGAGCCGAAGCCTGTGCTGTTGCCGCAAGAGTACTTGAGGACGATCCTGCCATTTCCGGCTCTTGCAGCTTCAAGGATGTTGACGCATCAGCATGGTACGCAAGATATATCGGCTTCTGCGAGGAAAATGGACTTCTCGATTGGATAAGCTCCAACAGCTTTGAGCCGACAAAGGCCATAACAAAGAAAGAATTTGCAACAATGATGGTAAGTGCATACTCGCTGTACGGCACAGGCAGCAGTACGATCTCATCATCGGATAGGATATTTGAAAGTGCGGAAAGCATCACATCTGCCACAGGGAATGACGATGCTCCGATATCCCGTGCCGAAGCGACAATGTTCATCAACGGAATGATGGGCAGAAGTGTGGATCGTGACACGTTCTCAAAGAACTGTCACACACTCTATCTTGACGTAAAAGAAGACCATTATGCATATTCCGATATTGCGGAAGCCACTGTCGCTCACGTTGAATCAAACGGTGAATGGGTGTATACACTTTCGGATCACGAAATGGAGATCGAGCAGATAGTCGGCAACGATTACTTTTACAAAACCTCCGACGGATACGCAAAAATAGCAGAGCTTGACGAACTTGAAGCTGAAAGAATATCACAGATACAGTCTACCTTCGGCATAGATCCTTCAGAGGTTTCGGGAAAGGCAATATACGTTTCCCACTACGGCGATGACAGCAATAACGGTCTGTCCGATGAATATCCGGTAAGGACACTTACGCGTGCAAACAGCCTTGCATCAAGCGGTGATATTGTGCTTCTGGAAAGAGGCGGTATGTGGCGTGAAAAGATAGTGGGCAAGAAGGGCGTCACATATTCCGCATATGGCTACGGTGACAAACCTATACTCAACGGCTCTCCGGAAAACGGTGCGGACCAGCACAAGTGGACTCTTGTCTATGAAAATGCCGAAACAGGAGCTCTTATCTGGAGATACGACAGAGAAGACTGGCTTGATGTCGGCGGTATAGTATTCAACGGCGGTGAGGGCTATGCATATAAGGATCTCCCGGATTGTATCGCTGCGGATGACAACGATGACGGGCACATGGAAGGCAAATATGTTGTGTACGGAAACAGATCCAAAGCATATGATTATACAGTCGAACTTGACAGAAACTTTGAATTCGTACATCTTGCCGATTCCTCCTTCAACGGTACATATTTTGACTGTAACCACTCTGTCGGTGAGCTTTATCTGCGATGCGACAACGGAAATCCCGGCAAGGTCTTTGACTCTATCGAGTTCATAACAAGAGGTGCGAACATTGCGTGCAGCTCAAATACAAATGTCACGATAGACAATTTGTGCTTTAAGTACTCGAATTTCGGTGTGTCATCAAGCACAACAAAGAATCTTACCGTAACAAACTGCGAATTCTACTGGATAGGCGGCTCTGTTCAGACCTACTCCATGAGAAGCGGCGTTGCTACACGTTACGGTAATGCCATAGAGATTTACGGCGGTGTTGACGGCTTCCTTGTTGATAACTGCTACTTCTACGAGGTATACGATGCGGCTATGACTCATCAGGTAGGCAATCAGGACTCCGTACTTCATATGGACAACATCGTATATTCCAACAACGTCATGGACAAATGCCAATACAGTATCGAATACTTCTTCGGTGGTGTTTCAACGGATGGTGCTGATTTTGAAAGAAACGGCACGAACGTACTCTTTACGAACAATCTCTGCAGACGTGCGGGATACGGCTTCGGTTCAACAAGACGTGACCTCAATTCCCAGAGACATATACGTTCCGGTGGATCGAGAAACGAATTCTATAACTTCAGGATAGAAAACAACATCTTTGACAGAAGCGTATACGAACTGACACAGACCACCTGCGCAAAGGATGAGTTCAAACCGACCTTTGACGGAAATGTCTACATCCAGGGCGTAAGAAACAGACTGTTCAGCCACAGCATCGGCGACTCGGCGTATATGGATCTTGATGCAAGAGAATCCATAAAGAAAATACTCGGTGATACGAATGCCGAAGTATATTATGTCGATCACGTCCCCCCATATGAATGGAGCTTCAAATACGACAAGAAGGTTAACGTAACCCCCTCTGACAGAGAATGATCCTTCGCACCGCCACCGGGCAGCATTTATATCGGAAATGACACAGCATTTATCGGAAGGTGACTCTTAAATGAGTCGCCTTTCCCTTTTTTGCGGTGTATCGGTGCTTGCGTGATCTGTATTATTTTTCCGTTTCCTCTTGACTTTTGCATGATTATGAAGTAAAATACATGGCACAGGGGAAGTATATTTGATTTGAATCCAAAGGAGATATCCATGCTCAGAATAAAGCCAACCGGCAGACTCGGACGAATATTTTACGACCCGGATGTCAAGATGATCCTTGTCATATTCGCACCCATATTCATAGATATGATACTGAACAACCTTATAAGCACCGTTCACTCATATCTTGTTGCGGAC